>DATCEK010000001.1:0-2672 GCA_036510155.1 Solirubrobacteraceae bacterium
GCCGGCAAGTGCATCGGCCCACGCAGGGACACCAGGCACGCGGCCTGCGTCCAGCACCACGGCAGGACCCCACTGACGACCCCCGCGAGGGTGAGCACGCCAAGGACGCAGATGAACAGCCTCATCGCCGGGCGGCGCCCAACCGCATGAACCCTCATCGGGCTCCTCCAGCCGGCGAGCTGCGCCGTGGCGCCGAGGCCCGAGCGATCGGTGGTGATGAGTCTTTCATCGCTGGTGCTGACCACCAGCGACCCAAACCGGCCAACGACTTTTCAGGCCGGCGGTCCTCAGCTACACGCGCGAGCGCTCACTCGCCCGATCCGCACCGCCAATCCCAGGTGCCCCGGAGCCGATTCCGAGAGCTCTTTGGCGAACTCGTTGGCCGCTCGGGAGCAGTCGTGGTCAGTAACCCAGGAAAGCCGCGGTGAACCCGTGGCCAGAACACGCAAGGAGACACATCTAATGCCGCACAGGCAACGAGCAAGAACGAGTCAAGGCCAGGTCAGAGCAGTTGCGCTGACTGGCTGTTCAAGCAGTCCCCGTTGGTTGTCGGCACGTCGTGTCTTGCCCCCATTTTGGACACCGCCGGACTAGCGCTTCGGCCCCCCTGCGGGGGGCTTCCCTGCGCCCTTACGGGCTCCGGCTCCGCGCGCCGGTCGGCGTCTTTTTTGGGCGGCGTCACTAGCACCACCAACCACCAATAGGAGGAACAAGCAATGAACAACATCAACCGAGTCATCATCACCGGCAACCTGACCGCCGACCCCGAGCTGCGCTCGACGCCGAGCGGAACCGCGGTGTGCAGCCTGCGGGTCGCCTGCAACACCCGCCGCAAGGACGGCGAGGAGTGGGTCGACAAGCCCAACTACTTCAACGTCACCGTCTGGGGCGGGCAGGGCGAAAACGTCGCCCGATACCTCTCCAAGGGCCGCCCGGTCGCGGTCGACGGTCGCCTGGAGTGGCGCGAGTGGGAGGCCCAGGACGGGAGCAAGCGCCAGGCGGTGGACATCATCGCCGACTCGGTGCAGTTCCTGGGCAGCGGCAACGGGAACGGCGCATCCAGCGAGGACAGCGGCGAGCTCGTGGCAGCGGGCGTCGGCGCCGAGGAGGACATCCAGTTCTAGGGCAAACGGTCCGCGCCCCGGCCGGGGCGCGGACCACCAGCCCAGACGGAGAGCGTGACCATGAGCCAAAGCCTCCTGATCGACCAAATCCTCGAAGACTTGAACGCGCGAGACGCCCGGCTTCGCGCGCTGTGGCAGATGACCCCAGCCCAACGGGTCGCGGCGATGCGACGCGGCGAACTGACCCTCGAGCAGTGCTCGGCATGGGCCGCGCGTCACCCCACACAGGTGCCGCTGCTTAACGGCGAGTTCGAGCACCTCGCCGTGTTCACCCCCGAGGTGTGTGAGTGACCTGGAGCCAGCAGCAAACCGACGCGGATCTCCTCACCTACCTGCGGATGCTGGCGGGCAACCCGCAGCGCGACCAGTTCTTTGACATGCGCTATCTCACGCCTGAGGGCAGGATGTGCCAACGGTTCGTCTCGGCGCTTCGCGTCGACCACCTCGCACGCCGGATCACCGATCTGGCGTGCGAAGCGGATGTCTATGTCGGTGCGGCGCTGCGCGAGCGCGCGAACGGCGGCAAGAGCGCGATCAACGGCTCGCACCTGCTCTACATCGAGTGTGACGACCCGAACGCCAAGGACCGCCTCGACGGCTTCGCGCATCCCCCGACGATGGAGACCGCCTCGGGCACACCCGGCCATCTGCAGCTCTACTGGCGGCTCTACCAGCGTGCCGCCAACGCACAGGTCGAGAGCGCCAACCGCAGGCTCGCGCTGGAGCTGGGCGGCGACCCCGGCTGCTTTGACATCGCGCGCATCCTGCGGCCACCGGACACCTTCAACTACAAGCATGATCCGCCGCGAGCAGTGAGTCTCGTCGTGTGTCGAGAGGACGCTCGCTATACCCTTGCGCAGCTCACGGATGGGCTGCCCGATGACCCCGATCCGCGCGGTCCCGAGCGCGCCGGACCCGTCCGCCCGAGGGCAGAGCGCGCCTTACTCGACCGTGAACTGCTCGCGATCCCGGCCGCCGAGTACGTTCGCGTTCTCGCGGGCCTCGTGCCCAACAGAGCCGGCAAGGTTCTCTGTCCCTTTCACCATGAGACTGACCCGAGTCTTCAGCTGTATCCCGACGGCAGCTTCTACTGCTACGGCCGCCACAGCAAGGACCGCGCGTGCCGCAAGGGCGGGACGATCTTCGACTTCGCTGCCGCCCTGTGGGGCATCGGCACCCGCGATCAAGACTTCCTCGAGCTGCGCCAACGCCTCGCCCGCGTCTTCGGGCTCCCATCAACCTCGATTGGAGGAACACGATGCCAGTGAACACCGGCAGACGCGCGCGCGTCATCGCTTCGCTCATCTTCTTGGTGATGCTGAGCGGCTGCGCGCCGCCCGCCACCGAAAGCAGCCAGCCCGGCACGCGCTCGCCTGCATTCGCATCCGAGCGCCATTGCGTCGAGCGCCACGGCCTGCCGGACCCGCGCTGCACCCCCGGCGCGGTGCGCGCCGGGGTGTCGCTGTCCACAATCTGCGCCTTCGGCTACAGCCCATCCATCCGCCCACCGGAGAGCTACACCGAGCCGTTGAAGCTCCGTCAGATGCG
>DATCEK010000002.1:0-14772 GCA_036510155.1 Solirubrobacteraceae bacterium
GCACGACGCTCGGGATCAGCCGTATCGTCGGCGACACGGCGGTCGTGGTGATCGTGCTCGGCGAGACCTTGCGCAACGAACCGCTGAACTCGACTCCAGGCCTTGGGTTTCTGCGGGGTACGGGCTCGACGCTCACCAGCTATGTGTTCGACAACTCGCCGGCCGGCGAAGGCAAGGCCGAAGACAAGGCCTATGCGGCCGCGTTCGTGCTGCTGTTGTTCGTGCTCCTGCTCAACATCGTCGTGGGCCGCATCAGCCGCCGGCAAGCGCACTCGAGCGGTTTCGAGGCCGGAGGCGGACGGCCATGAGGGACCCGGCCCGTGGCGGGCGATCATGACGGACTATTGCGCGGATCGCCTATTGCCGGCAGCGACGGTTGGTCAGGGAGGCGACTGTCGATTGAGCGAGGAGCCTTTGACAAAGCCGCCATTGGTTACTAACCTGACTGGTTCGATGGAGAATGTAGAAGATGAGCGCTGACAAGACACTGCTAGACCCCTGGAGCCAGCTCGGAGAAGGCTGGAGCGAGGAGCTGGCGGCACCCATGCGCGCGAACGGCAAGGCGCAGACGATCGTCCCTCCGGGACCGGCGCAGGCCGGCCAGAGAGACGTCGTCCCGCCTGTGCGCACGATCGTGCTCGACCGCGAGCCGACAGCGGTTGCTCCGCCGCAGGAGCGCGAGTCGATCCGCCAGTCGCTGGCAGCCCAAGGTCCCGAGCGTTTGCGCCTGGACGACGTGAGCATCTACTACGGCGGCAAGCGTGCCGTCAACTCCGTCTCGATGTCGATCCATCAAGGCGAGGTGCTGGCCCTGATCGGCCCCTCCGGCTGTGGCAAGACAAGCCTTTTGCGCACGCTCAACCGGCTCACCGAGCTGACCCCGAGCGCATCGCGCTCGGGCACGATCATGCTCGACGGCCAGGACGTCCACGCTCTGCAGGACACCAAGTTGCGCGCGCGAGTGGCGATGGTCTTCCAGCAGCCCAACCCCTTCCCGATGTCGATCTTCGACAACGTCGCCTTCGCCTTGCGCGAACAGTCGCGCAAGAAGCCGCGCCGGCGTGAGCTCGAGCCGTTGGTGATCGACGCGTTGCGGCGAGCGGGCCTCTACGACGAGGTCGCCGGCGACCTCGACCGCCCCGCATTGCGCCTCTCCGGAGGCCAGCAGCAACGCTTGTGCATCGCGCGCGCGATAGCGATGCGCCCAGAGGTCCTGTTGATGGACGAGCCCTGCTCCGCGCTCGACCCGATCTCCACAAGCGTGATCGAGGACTTGATCGGAGAGCTTCGCCGAGACCTGGCCGTGGTGATCGTCACGCACAACCTTGCACAGGCCCAGCGCGTGGCGGACAAGGTCGCCTTCATGTATCTGGGCGAGATGATCGAGTACGGCACAGCGACGCAGGTGTTCGAGCAGTCGCGCGCCGAGCGCACGCGCGACTACGTGCGCGGCGCCTTCGGATAGCTGTCGCAGATGAGTCCTGCGAGCCGCCGACCCTTGACGAGTTTCAACCTTAGCCCTAGATGAACGTCTTCCCGATTCAAACCCCGCCCGAAAGCGAGGGCGCCAAGTGCCCGAACTGCGGCGCTCAGGTGGCCGCCGACCAGCGCTACTGCCTGGCCTGCGGCCAGCCCTGCTCTCCGGTGCGACTGGCATTCCTCGATGTGCTGCAGGCCGAGAGCGAGCTGCGTCGTCCCGTCGCCTATGCCCCGCCGGCTGCCGGCTACCTGCCACCGCTGCCCGCCGAGGAGGGAGCGCTCGGTTGGCTGCGACGCTACTCGGGCCTGCTCGGCCTGATCGCCGTGCTGCTCATCTGTGGCCTGATCGGCCTGCTCGTCGGTCACTGGCTGGCGCCGTCCAAAGCGGCGGGCCCCTCGATCGTCAAGATCGAGAGCACCCTGCCCGCGGTCGCGGCGACATCCGCTCCAACGACGACATCTCCCACGTCCACGCAGGCGAGCCAAACAAAAGCAGCCCCCAGCAAAAGCGCGCCGGCCACCGAAGCGCAGGAAGTCAAGGAAGTAAAAGAAGCCGAAACTGCAAAGGCAAAGCCCAAGCCGGCGAGCAAACCGAGCGCCGCCACGCTTCAAAAACTGAGTAGCTCCAAGGGCAAAGCCCACCAGCAGGAAATCGAAAAGCTGACCTCCGGCGACAAACCGATCGAAACGGGCGGCTGATGGCCGAGCAATCTCTCGTTCCGAGCGGCTCACTGGCCGAGCTGCGCGATCGCCGCTTGGCGTTGGCCGAGCGCGTGGCAGGGTTGACCTGGGATTTGGGTGGGCTCACCTACGAGATGGCGATCCGCGATCACTATCGCCTCGACGTCCTCTCGCGGCGAGCAGCCGAGCTGCAACAGGCTGACGCCGAGCTGGGCGAGGTGGAACGCCTGCTGGGCGCCGCCGAGGCGGGAATCCACGGTCAGTGTCGCTCCTGCGGCGCAGTCCACAGCCGCGGCGCCGCTTACTGCTGGCACTGCGGAGCCGGCCTGCAGGCGGAGGCGCGCCCGGCGGCCATCGCGCAGGACAGCGCTGCACAAACACCTTCGGCCTGAGCCGTGGACAGGCGTGGGCGCGGTATTGCCAGTTGGCTATACTACGCTCCATGGCGAAGGTCATGGTCTCGCTCCCCGATGATCTGCTCGGCGCACTGGACGCTGAGGCCAAACGGCGTAACACCAGCCGCAGCGCCATTCTGCAGACTGGCGCTCGTCGAGAGCTCGGACTGTTGCGCCGCGACCGTGAGGCTGTGATCTGTGAGCTCGATCGTCTCTCCCGTAAGTGGGATGGTCCCCTTGACTCCGCCGCGCTCGTACACGCAGAGCGCCTTCGCGACGGGTGAGCACCCCTATAATCGCTCTCGCGGGATGGCTCGTCGACGCGAGTATCGCCTTGAAGTGGTTTCTACCGGTAGACCGCGAGCCCGACGGTGAGCTTGCGCGAACGACGATCGGCAGTCTGGCGATGCGCACCACAAGCCTGGCTTACTACGAGGTGGGCAACATACTCACGCGACACTCCGGTCTCGAGGCTGTCCAGGTCGGCGCGGCTCTTGGTCTATTGGAAGATATTTGCGGCGATCCGATTGAGCTCAGCTCCGCAGATCGTCACTCTGCCGCCGCGCTTGCCCTAGAGCACGGTCTCACTTTCTACGACGCCTCCTATGCGGCTGTAGCCAATCGCACGGGACGCCGGCTCATATCGGCCGATGGAGACTTGCTTGGGCCAGAACTAGCGGTCACGCTTCAAGAGGCGTTGGCATGAGTAAGCGCAAGGACCATGAGCACGGAGCAGGATCACCTGGATGTTTTCGTGGCCTGCATCGACTTAGGCAGACACGCCATGCCAGCTTGGTTCTGCCCATCGCGAGCATCCTCGCAACGGCAGCCATGCTGGCACTGGCTGATGCTCCGGTGGTCGACTCCCGCGGCGCTCATCTCACTTCACCCGCACCGCACGAAGGCAGATGCCCGATCTTCCCGGCCAACAACCCGCTCAACAAGGAAATCGCCCACGCCCCGGTCAACCCGAACTCTGCCAAATACATCGAAAGCATTGGCGCGAACATCCATTTGCATGCCGACTTCGGCACGCCGCCGAACTATGGCATCCCCTATGTGGTCGTCGGCCCTCACCAGCCGAAGGTCCCGATCCACTTCACTGAATACGGCGAAGAATCCAATCCGGGCCCATACCCGATCCCGCCAAACGCCCCTGTGGAGGGCGCGGGAGAGGAAGGCGACCGGCATGTGCTCGTACTGCAGGAGGGAGTTTGCAAGCTATATGAGCTATACGCGGCTCAGCACACATCGTCGGGTTGGGACGCTGGCTCGGGCGCCGTCTTCAACCTGCGTTCCAACAAGCTGCGCCCCGAAGGCTGGACCTCGGCCGACGCGGCCGGCCTGCCGATCTTCCCGTTGCTGGTGCGCTACCAGGAGGCGCAGTCAGGGCAGATCGACCATGCGCTGCGAGTGACGGTGCCGGCCACCCAGCGCGGCTATATCCACCCGGCCACCCATGAGGCATCCAGCAGCTCCGATCCGGCGCTGCCGCCGATGGGCTTGCGTTTGCGCCTGAAGGCAAGCTTCGGCCTGGCGGGCTACCACGGCCAGGCTCTGGTAATCCTGCGCGCGCTCGAGCGCTACGGCCTGATCGTCGCCGACAACGGCAGCCCTTGGTACATAACGGGCGCACCAAGCCCGAGTTGGAACAACGAAGACCTCGATCAGCTGAAGCGGGTACCGGGGTCAGCGTTTGAAGCAGTCAGCACGGGGCCGATCCTGCACCACGGCTAGCGCTGCTCGCTCGAGGCCTGCTCGCGCTGGGCGAAGGCATCTTGCGGGCTCGCCTGAGCCGACGAGGGCACAGGCGCCGGTGCGGCCTGCTGAGGAGTAGGCGGCGGCGCGGGCGCCTGCTGTGAGGTTCCCGGCGGCAACGTCGGCTGCTGACCTGGCTGCTGCGCGTCGTGACCGTGGCTTGTCGCCTCGCCGGTGACCGACTGCTTGAACTCGCGCATGCCGGTGCCGAGCGAGCGACCGATCTCGGGCAGGCGCTTGGCGCCGAACAACAGCAACAGGGCCACCACGATGAAAATGATGTGAAGGGGATTGTCGAGTCCCATGTTTGTTCAGTCTAGGCGCTATCGGGGCGGATCGGGCGATTTCCGTGTGATGCGTCGTCCGAAGGGTCGTGCTCGCGTGGATCGGGGTCGCTCTGCTCGCGAAGCGACTTGCGTATGAGTTGGCCCGCGACGAGCAGCAGAAGCAGCGCGAAGCTGACGCGAAGCACGCTGCCCGACAGCGCGTTGGCAAGCACGACCCCTGCCGCCACGCCGGCGATCGACAACAGCCCCATCAGCGCCGCATCTTTGCGGCGCACATTCTCATAACGGTCCTGTCTGATCGTGCCGACGATCGCCACGGGCACGATCGCAAGCAGCGAGGTGGCCTCCGCCTGGTGCTGGCCAAGGCCCAGGACGATCACCAGCCCGGGAACGAACAGTACGCCGCCCCCCAGGCCGAGCAGCCCGCCGATGACGCCCGCGCACAGCCCGATCGCGATTGCGGCGATCATCGCGCCGAGACCCTCCTCGCGCCTGGCAGGCGACCACGCGCGTTGCTTCTTCTCGCACTTCTATTCAGGCGCAATCGATCTCGAAAAGGGCAATGCCCCCCGCGCGCGCGGGGAACATGCGCCATCTGGCGATGATCGGGACCAGGGGTGTCTTTGGGTCGAACACCGATCATTGAGCCAGCAGCTCCACAGCGCTCGCCACGAGCACAGCGGCAAACAGCAGCGAGATCGAGCGGGTGCCAAGGCGCTGCTGTAGCCAGGTGCCGATCAGCACGCCCCCCACAGCCGGAACTCCGACAAGCGCCGCGTCGAGCACGTGCACATTGCCATAGGCGCCCTGTACGGCTGCTGCAAAGCCACCGATAAAGACGATTGCCGCAAGCGAGGTGCCGGTGGCCTCGCGTGGCCCATAGCCAAGCCACAGCACAAGCAGCGGCACGATCACCGTCCCGCCGCCGACACCGAACAGCCCGCTGAAGAGGCCGGCGGCGCTGCCGATCGCGGCCAGCTTCAGAGCTCTGTGGCCAGGTGGCTCGAACTCTCCCTCAGCGGTGGAGTGCAAGATATGACCGCTCCGCCGCCACAGAGCGCCATACTAAAGGTCGTGTCCCCGGCCGCCCTGCTTGTGGAGGCGCTTGAGCCGCTCCGCTCCGACCCCGATCATGCAGCCGTGCTGCTCGATATCGACGGCACCCTGGCGCCGATCGTGCGCCACGCCGCCGACGCGCACGTGCCCGAGGCGACGCGCACGCTGCTGATCGAGATATCCAAGCGCTACCGGTTGGTGGGCTGCGTCAGCGGACGCCGAGCCGCAACGGCACGCCAGATTGTCGCGATCGGCAGCATCGCCTACATCGGCAACCACGGCGGCGAGCTGCTGCGTCCAGGTGCCACCCGTCCCGAGCTCGACCCAGAGTTGACCGCGTGGTCAGAGCGAGTGCGAGAGTTCGCAAGACGCGCCTTCACGCCCGAGCTGCAGCGTGCGCGTGTGCGCAGCGAGGACAAGGAGGCGATCGCGGCTTTTCACTGGCGTGGGGCGCCGGATGAGGAGTCGGCCGCAGCGCTCGTGCACGAGATCGCCGAGCGGGCAGAGGACGAGGGCTTTGCCGTTCACTGGGGCCGGATGGTGCTCGAGGTGCGCCCGCCAATCGCGCTGGACAAGGGCTTGGGCGTGAGCGCGCTTTTGCAGAGCGCCGCCGATCGCGAGGATGCTCTGCCGATCAAGACCGCCCTCTACGTCGGCGACGACAGCACCGACGTCGATGCCTTCCGTGCTCTGCGAGCCCTCGTCGATGCCGGAACGCTGGAGCTGGCCTTGCGCGTCGCGGTCGGCTCCGAGGAGACGCCGCCCGAGCTGGCCGAGCAGGCCGACCTGATCATCGACGGGCAGGGCGGCGTGCGTGGTCTGCTCCAGGCGCTCCTATGAGGGTCGCCGTCGTGTCCAGCTGTCCACTGCGGAACGCGCGCTGACGCGATAACGAGGCGTGCACTTCGTCGACTTCCTCAGGGCCACAGTCCTGCTCAGCGCAGCCGCCGCCACCGCCCTGGTGATCGTCACCGTGTTCTCCGCCGCGCCGTCTTCGGACCCGACGATCGTGCCGATCTCGGTCGGTTGGTGGGTGGTTGCCGCTGCGATCGGACTGTGGCTGGGCCGCCGCGCCGAGGTGCACCCGCCGATCGCGCGCCTGCTGCGCGAGGCCAAGACAAGCACCGCGCTGCCCGAATACCGCCCGAGCGCCACGCTGCTGAACCGCCTTTGGCCGTTGTTGCTGTTCACGGTGGTGGCCGGCGGCTTGGCTTTCATCGCCCCGCAGATCCCAGGCATCGGCGCAGGCTTCGCGATCGCGGTAGCGCTTTGGTGGCGCCGCCAAGATGCCGCCGTGGCGGCGATCGAGGAGCGCGACGGGGTGCGCTTCCACGTGCTGCGCACCTCCCCGCTACGCGCGATCGCGCTGGCACGCACTCCGGGCTTCAAGGCCCTGCGCCCGGAACGCGTAGGCGGCGCCACGACCTGAGAGGCGAGTGGGCGCGAAGGTGAGCTCCGGTTCTGAGTCCAAAGCGCGCCGTGGCGGCGCCGCTGGCACGCTCGACGTCCTGATCGTCTCGCTGGGCTCGACGGGTGGCCTGCGCGCGGTCGATGACGAGTTGCTCGCCTCGCTGCATCGCGCCGGCGCGATCGCGGCGATCGCGCGCACCGTGCCGCCGGCGCCTGTGCGCACGCTGATGCTCACTGACCTGCGCTGGGCGCGCGCCGCCAGGCACGCGGCGATGGTCGAGCTCGCGCGCACACCTACGCGCGCCTTGATCTACTCGACGACCACTGCGGCCCTGCTATGGCCGCGCCCGGGTGCGATCCGCTTCGACGCGCCCGCGACGGCCAACCGTCAAGGACGCCACGGCCTGTGGCAGCGCCCGCTCGAGCGTCGTCGCTTGCGTGAAGCGCCGCTACTGCTCGCGCAGAGCGAGGGCGCGCTGCGCGAGGTCCCCGCGGCCGTTCGCGACGCTCGCCGGCTCGAGCGTGAGCGCGGGCTGGTGCTGCCGGTGCCAGTCGAGCCCTCTGGGTCACATGAATCACCCCTCTTGCGCGAAACAGGCAAATCGAGCGAATCGCACACTGTGCGCGACATCGCCGCGATCACATACGCGGCGAACCCATCCAAGAAGGGTCTCGACATCGTGCTCGATGCCTGGCGAGAGGCAGGCAAGCCAGGAGAGGAGCTGTTGGTGGCGGGAGTGGACGAGCGCGAGCTACTCAGCCTTGGCTATGGAATCTCGCCACCAGGCGTGCGCGTCGTCGGGATGCTGGCTCATGAGGACTACCGCGCACTGCTCCGCCGCACGCGGGTATACGTGTGCGCGGCGCGGCGCGAGGACTACGGCATCGCCCAGCTCGAGGCGCTGGCCGACGGGTGCATGCTCGTGACGACGCCCGCTCCCGGCCCCTATGTGGCGCTGCCGATCGCGCGCAAGCTTGACGAGCGGCTTGTCGGGGATGACCTCGGCGCCGCGATCCGCACGGCGCTCGAGGACCCCTCGCCGGGCTATGCCGAGCGCGCGCTGAGCGCGCTGGCGCCGTTTCGTCGCGATGCGGTCGATCGGCAAGTCGCCGAGCACCTACTGCCGCTGCTGCTTGCGTAGCTTCGCGAACTGCTCCCAGGTGCGCGTGTTGGCCACGTCGGCAGCACCGAGCCACGCGCGCCGCGCGGTCGCCACCCCCCAACGCATCACCGCGAAGCGCTCGGTGCCATGGGCGTCGGAGTCGATGAGAATCGTGGCTCCGGCGCGCGCCGCGGCTCGGGCATGGACGTCGTCGAGGTCACGGCGCCTGGGATTTGCGTTTATCTCGAGCATCGTGCCGGTGCGCACGGCCGCCCCGATCAGGGAATGCATGTCAAGCGCATAGGGGTCGCGTCGCTCGATCAGGCGCCCCGTCGGATGTCCGATCGCGTCGACAAGCGGATGCTCGATCGCCGCGATCATGCGCTCGGTCATCTTCTCCTCGCTCATGCCAAACGCGGTGTGCGCGCTGGCGATCACCCAGTCCAGCTCTCCCAGCAGCTCGTCGTCGTAGTCGAGCGAGCCGTCGGGCAGGATGTTCACCTCGCTGCCGGCCAGGACCCTGATGCCATCGATGCTCGCGTCGGCTTCGCGCACATGCTCGATCTGTAGACGCAGCTCCTCGGGAGATACGTCGTTGCCAAATCCGTGCGAGGCCGAATGGTCTGTGATCGCCACGTACTCATAACCGCGGTCTCGGGCGGCATGCGCCATCTCCTCGATCGTGTTGCGCCCGTCGGAGGCGACCGTGTGACAGTGCAGGTCGCCCTTGATGTCCGTCAGCTCAATCAGCTCCGGCAAGCCGGAATGAGCTGCCTCGGCCGGCTCCCGCTCATCGGCCGATTGCTTGCCCGAGTAAATTTTCCCGGCGACGGGCGCTCGGGTCGCGGCGCAGGCAAGCTCGCCGCGATCTTCACGCAGCTCCGGCTCGATGTAGGCCAGGCCCAGCCGCGCATAAACCTCCTCCTCGCTCGCGTATGTGCTCGTCTTGTTGGTGTCGCTGTCCTCGACGCCGTACTCCGACACGTGCACGCCTTTGCGTACCGCCATTTCGCGCAGGGCCGCGTTGTGCTTGCCAGAACCTGTGAAGTGCTGCAGCAGGTTGCCGAACTGGTCGGGCCTGGCGATACGCAGATCGACGCTCGTGCCGGCATGCGTGCGTCCCTTGGCTCCGCTCCTGCTCGCAGAGCTGACGGCCTCGATCTGCGTCAGCTCGAGAAGGCTCTTGGCGAGGGTCACCGGTTTGCGCGTGACGGCGATCAGGTCGATGTCCTTGACGCTGTCGGCCATGCGCCTGGCCGAGCCGGCGAGCAGCACCTTTGTCTCCCCGCCCTCACGCTCCATCAGCCCCTCCGCGAGCGCATTGCCCAGCTCGAGCGCGTCGGGTAGCAAAATGCGTTTCGCGCCAGGCACGCCGGCCCCGCCGGCAGACGTCCGCGCCAGCGCCTCGATAACACTGCCCTCGAGCTTCTCGCCAAGGCCCTTGACGCCGCGAAGCTTCCCCGCGAGCGCCGCTTCGCGCAACGACTCGAGCGAGTCGACCCCAAGCTGCGAGTGCAGCAGCCGTGCCCGCTTGGGTCCCAAGCCGGGCAGCCGCACGATCGCGATCAGCCCCGCCGGGACGCGCGCGCGCAGCTTCTCCGCCGCCGGGATCGTGCCGGTGTCGAGCAGCGCGAGGATCTTCTGCTCGAGCGTCGCGCCGATGCCCGCCAGCTCGGTGACACGGCCCGCGCGCGCCAACTCGGCCACGGACACAGGTGCCTCACGTACCGCACGAGCGGCGTTGCGGTAGGCCAACACGCGGTGCACGATCGCGCCGTCGAGCTCATACAGGTCGCCAAGTTCCTCGAGCGCCTCGGCGATCGCAGAGTTGGACAGCGCCGCGGTCACGGTGTCAATGCCTGAGCCCAGGAATCGGGCGAACGTCTGAGCGCGGCATCGGGCGGGCTCCCGAGTCGCAAATCCGTTGAGGAAAGACGTCGCGCGACACTACTTCAACCTGATTGCCACGACTGTGTTCGGCGCAAGCATCAGCACTGCCCTGTGCGCATGGACAGCCACCGAGGCGCTCGCTTCGCCCGCGTGCGTCGTCGTGAGCGTGTCGGTGCTGAGGCGCCCCGCGCCACCGGGAACCTCGACTGCATAGGGGAGCGTCTTCGAAGAGAAGGAGCTGACGATCAGGTTCATCCTTGCGCCTGCGCCCCCACCCCCGGCTGTGTTTGCGCTTGCCCCTTCGGACACTCTCGCGGCGAGCACACCTGGAGTGCGCGCGGCCGGCCCGATGCGGCTACCGAGTGGGATCCAGCGATGCAGAAACAGCAACGCCTGCCCGAGTGGCTGCAGCGCGACGCTGCCGTTGGGGTTGAACACAAGCGGGTCGTAGCTTCCATTCGCGGAGTGGAAACGCACTTGCTGGAAGCCGCCGAGCAGCGCGGCCACCACATAACGCGCCGCCCAAACCTCGGCCACGGGTGTGTTCGACACGCCAGGCTTGCCACCGCAGGAGGCGCTGTTGCTCTCAGAGACGATTGCCGGTCTGTTCAGGGTCCGCGCGAGGTTCAAGAGCCAGCCGTACTTTTCGACGAGCCCAACGCTTGCGTGCTCGGCGAGCAGGCGTGCCGCCGTGGTCAGCGGCGCTCCACAGGCCGATGTCGGGTAGGCGTGCACGTCCAACACTTCGGGTGGGTCGCTGCGCAGCGTTTGGCTCACCGTCGCACGCCAGCCGATCCCGGCGAGGTCGGGACCCTCGATCCGGATTGGGCCAAGCGCGACCCGTCGGCTTTGCCATTCGCCCACATACTGCTGGGCTGTCCATGGCGTGGCGCGAAAAGCTGGGATCGCGACCCCAGGTTCATCGGGAAAGATGTGGCTGATCCCGTACAGGTCGGGCTCGTTGCCGAGCGAGAAGCTGAGCTGCGCCCCCGGGATCGCCTGCTCCGCCTCGGCAATCGTCGTGAGCTCGTCGGCGATTGGGCTCGTCGCGAAATTGAGCCCGACGGTGACCTGCACGCCGGTCTGGCGCGCCAAGCAGCCGAGCGTCGTCCAGAACGAGGGAGCTATGAAGTAGCGGTAGGCGGCCGTCGGGCCGGCAAGATCCTGTGAGTCGCCGCCGATGCGCACCGAGGGAGAGCCCAGCTCGCGCAAGCTCGCAACCAGTGCCGGGCTGGGGCACGGTCCCGGGCCGAGCGCCCTCTCCATCAGCGGATACTCGAACGACAGCCCAAACGGCGAGCGCTGCACGAGCAGTGCGTGCGCATTGCGCGGGAGCGAATGGGTAATGGCTGTCGATGAGCCCGTGACAGCGCCAGCGAAATATGCGCGGTGGTCAGAGGCAAGCAAGCTGGAGCGCCATGGCGCAAGCGATTCGACGCGACCGGTGGCGATGGAGCCGCTCGGAGGCGGACTGGAGCGCTGTGCGCCAACCGACTCCACGATGTGGAGTTGAAGCCCCACGACGAGCAGGCCCGCCGAAAGAGTGGCGCGCCACCAGCTCATCCGTGCCTATGATAACCGGGCGAATGCTTCCTACTCGTGCCACACGCCGCCTCGCGGCACTGCTGGCGTGCTTGGCTCTCGGGGGTCTGCTCGCTGCGGTTGCGAGCGCTGCCCCAAAGGCCGCCAAGGCCGGCGTGTCCTACCGCTTCGGGCTCTCCGACTACGAACCGAGAACGTTCTCCGACCCACGCGTGGGCGAGCTCGGCGTGCATCTGGCGCGCGACGTCGTGCCTTGGAACGCGGCCCTGAACAAGCGCGACCTCGCGCAGGTCACAGCTTGGCTCGACGCCGTCAAGCACGCTTACCACATCATTCCGTTGGTCACTTTTCAGCACGCCGACAACAACGGTCGCGCACCCAGCCCAGGTCAGTTCCTGAATGCTTTCAAGCGCTTTCGCAAGCTGTTCCCCTGGGTGACGGAGTTCGTCCCCTGGGACGAGGCGACCCATGCCACCCAGCCCACCGCCCACCACCCCTGGCTTGCCGCCGAATACTACAACGTGCTTGCCGCCAACTGCAGTGGCTGTGAGATCACGGCACCGGACATCCTCGACTCCGACGGCAACGTCGAGGCTTGGGTCGGCTCGTTCCTCGAACGCGCTCATCCATATCCGAAGATCTGGCCCTTCAACCCTTACAGCAGCGTCAGCACCGACAGCTCCGCGTTGATCGAAAGCTTCCTCGCGGCGACGCGCGGGCAGGTGTGGTTCAGCGAGATCGGCGGAGTCGTGTGGTGGCGCTTCAAAGGCAAGTTGATCGACCACGGCGAAGCGTTCGCCGCACGCGCCGCGCAGAACATCTTCCAGTTGGCGCGGCTCAGCCCTCGGATCACACGCATCTACTATTACCACTGGCGCTCCCCGGGCACTCCGACGGCCAAGGCAGCCAGGAAGGCGACCTGGGACGCGGGGCTCGTGAAGTCCAACGGCGCCGCCCGCCCGGCGCTGTACGTGGTCGCGCGCGAACTTCACCGCTCGATCCAGAAATCGATCCCGAAGGTCTTCTAGTCGAGTCCCAGCGCCGCCGTGTGTCGGCCGTGCCAGTAGATCGTCGCCGGGCACGCCTCCCCGGAGGCGGTCACGGTGCAGGTGCCATGTGTGATCCTGGCGCCCGGGGCGTCGAGATGCTGGCGGCCCGGGATGAGCCAGACCGTGGTGTGTAGCGTCGCCTTGGCGGGCATGCTCATGCGCAGCTCGATTCCTGTCGCGGTGGTGCTCAGCGCCCAGCCGACACGGCCAAGGAAGCGACCGGCTGCCGTCCTATAGCGGCCAAGTAGCAGCACTTTGCGACCCGTGCCATGCGCGCCCGTGAAAGTCGGGGTTGCGACGGTGCCGTTGGCGTAGGTGAGCGTCCACGTGCTCGACGTTTTGCCGTGGAGCGGGCGCAGAGCCAGCAGGTCGTGCCAGCCGGAGGCGTCGCTGGACTTCACGGCAACCAGGCCCTGTGCGGAGCGCGGGTCGCTGCTCGTGGCGCGTCCATCCAGCTGCCACCAGACGCTTCCCGCGCGACCCCACACAAGTCCGCTGGAAGCGAGGTCATCGACGAGCAATTCACGGTCATCGCCCGGCAGCGGCGCCTCGGTGGCCCCCACCTGAGGCCACTTGGCGAGCGCGTCGGAGAGCAACCACAACGTCAGACCCTCGTACTGGTTCAGCGCGGCGTATCCATCCATGATCGACGGGCTCCAGTCGAAGTCGAGGCCCGGAACGATCGGCAACAGCCCGCTCGGACGCAGCGGGTAGGCAGCTTGCAGATAGGAGACCGCGCGTTGAGCATAAGCCCGCCATGCGGCCGCATCGGCCGGTTCGATCGCCGCACGCCTGGCCCCGAGAGCCGCCGCCGCGGCTTGCACCCATGACTGGTCGAGCGAGCGGCCGGAGAGCGAGAGCTGGCCGTCTGGAGCCATCATCTCGAGCGCATAGCGGTCGGCCTGGCGGCGCAGCTTCGACACTGTCGGCCCGATCGCTTGCGCGTCGCTTTCGGCGACGCTCTCCAGCATGAATGTGGAAAACAGCTCATAGGCGGGCGGCTCCGAGCCGGGGTCTGAAAGCTCACGTGCGACTCCTCCCGCCGGCGAGCTCGTGAGCGCGACGGGTGCTCCGGGCTGCGCGTGAGCGCGAAATTCGCCGCTGGCAAGGCTCTGGAGCGGCACGCCGGCGTGCGTGACGGCCAGCTCGAGATTGGTCCTGATCTGTGCCGCGACACTCGCGGGAGTGACCGACAGTGATTCCGGCTCGCCTTCGATGTGATCGCTCAATAGCAACGCGGCGCCGGCCGCCCACACCAGACGCCAGTTTCCGTAGCAGCCTGGCTCGGTGAGGCAGCTGCTTTCCGTAGGTGGTCCGATCTGCCCGGCGCGCCATGCAAGTGGCGCCTGCAGCGTTTCCCACACGCGCGCGGGAAACAGGCCCTGCTCGCCGTCGTGGATGACGGCGGCGATCGCCAGCAGGTTGAATGGATCGTTGGGAATCGGCAGTGTCAGCGCGGAGCTGAGGATGCGCTCTCCGGCGCTTTCAAGGCCACTGTCGCTACCAAGCTTGGCCTGCTTGAGCATCACGTCGGCGAGCAGGATCACGCCGTAGTTGTCGCCCGTGTCGCTGGGATCGAGCGGGTCGTCGATGCGCCCGTCGGCGGTCGTATATGGCTCCCAGGCGCGCGCGACGGACGTGATGTAGCCGCTCAGCTCGCCTGCGTTCACGCTGCGCTGAGGCTCGTCGGCCCACGCTGTTCCGGACCGCGGAAGGGCGATGAGCAGCGAGACGGTCGCAACCGTGATGAATGACCTGGGAATCATGGGCTCGAGGCGTATCCTGCGCCAGGCAGTGTGTTTCGCCGAGAGGCGCATCGCCACCTGCCACGCTTTAGGGTACGCATCCGTGAGTGCGCCTGATCCACATGCCGATCGCGAAGTCCCCTGGCTGATCCTGCCGACCTACAACGAGGCCGCGAACATCGAGGCGATCGTGGCAGCAGCCGGCAGGGTGCTGGCGGGGGCAAACGACGACGCCCACAAGATCCTGATCGTCGACGACGGCTCGCCCGACGGCACCGGGAAGATCGCCGACCGGCTCTCGGGCGAGCGCGAGCAGGTCGAGGTGCTGCACCGCACCGAGAAGAACGGCATCGGCCCGGCCTACCTGGCCGGCTTCC
>DATCEK010000003.1:0-21332 GCA_036510155.1 Solirubrobacteraceae bacterium
CCAGCCGCCCGCGCACCCGCGCAAGCTCCCGCTCAGACAGACCAGCCACCGGCTCCATCATGACCCCCTCGACGACGACAACACCACCGAGAAGATTCGCCCACCCAACACAAACCCCTTCAACCTAACGGAGCACTACTAATCAGGCGGTTGGTTCAAAACCCACCCCCTTTTCGCGACCCGTGCTTCGGGACACCACCACGACACCTATCGCGGGACCCCAGATCGGCCACTCCCCCCTACTTCGCGGCCGCGACCGGCTTTGCGTCGCTTTTCTTCTCCGATTTGCCGCTCGACTCGCCCTTGGACTCGCTCGTTTTGCTCTCGCCCTTGCCGGCTGAGTCGCCTTTTGAGGAGGAGTCACCGGTAGACGAAGAGTCCGATGAGCTCTCGCTCGAGGACGACTCCCCGGATGACCCGCCAGAGGAAGACTCGCTCGAAGCCGCGTTCTCGCGCTGGCGCTTGCGCGTGCCGTAGTCGGTGTTGTAGAAGCCTTTGCCCTTGAAATGGACCGCCGGCGCGTGCAGCACGCGCTCGACCGGGACGCCGCTCTCGGGGTCGACGGTGAGCGTGTCGTCGCTGAAAGACTGCTGCACCTCGAAGGTGCTGCCGTCCGGTCGTCTGTACTCGTAGATGGGCATGAAGTCTGATTATAAGAGGGTGCAGCCGCTGTCAGTCGGCGCGCGGCACACTCGGGCTTGGGTTCAGCGCGCAACAAGCCGCTTGGCGAGTCTCGAGGTCAGTCGACGAGGAAGCGGGCGAGACGTGCTCAGCGTCAGTCAGCCACGAGCGAGCGGACGCACTCGATGCCGGCGGTGATGCTTGCGCTGAAGTCGCGATCGGGCTCTGAGATCATGCGCAGCGCGAAGCCGTCGCCGATCGAGAAGAGGATGTCGGCGACTGCGTCGGGCTCGGCGTGCAAGCGCAGGACGCCCTCCTCCTGTGCGGCGGCCAGCATCTCGGCCAAGCGCTCGCGTGTGCGGCGCAAGAGGCTTGCGTACTCGACTGCTATGTCGGCGTTGCGGCGCGAGAGCGTGAACAGCTCGAACACCAGCGTCACGAAGTCCGGGTCCTCGGAGATCGTCTCCTGCATGTTCTGGGCCAGCAGCGCGACGAAATCATCGGCCGTCTGAGCTCCCGCCAAGCGTTTCTCGAGCGCCTCGATGCGCAGCTCGCAGTCGCGGCGAGCCGCCTCCACGAGCAGCTGCTCCTTGGTGCCGAAGTAGTAGTGAAGCAGGCCGCGCGAGACGCCCGCCTCGCGCGAGACGTGGTCGAACGTCGAGCCGGCGGCACCGCGCTTGGCCACGCTGTGGCGCATCGCCTCGACGATGCGCTGCGCCTTCTCGCCCGAGAGCGAGCGGGTCGACGAGCCACTCGGCTCGCCGACCTCGCGTGCCACAGCCGCGTTCTCGGCCTGAGCACTGTCGGTATCAGCGGTGGCTGTGTGCGTCATGCTCGGAATGGATGCCGAGAGCGTCCGCGCTCACGCGGAGGGCACATCCGCTGGGGCCGGTGGGGCCTCCTGTACTGGCATCGTGGTGGAGCTGTAGTCGAACTCCTCCTCGGCGCCGAACAGCAGGTCGAGCACCTTCGAGCGCAAGTCCTCGCTCAGGGCCAGGGCCAGGACCGTGCCGACCACGATCAGCAGCAAGGCGCGGCCCAGACCGCCTTTGCGTTTTGGCTTGGACGCCGGCTGCTTGATCGCATATGAGGCATCGCGTAGCGCTCTTGCCGCTTCTGAGAGCTCCTTCTGCAGCTTGCGATCCTCGAGCAATGCCTTGCCCGCCGGCTTGCCGTTGCTTACTCGCCCATAGGCGCTGCGTCCCGCCGCGTATGCGGCCAGCAGGTTCTCCCGCAGCTGCTCGTCTTCGATCAAACGTTTGAGGTAGTCGCTGGAGCGCACCGCCTCGCTTGCTTTGCCGATTCTGTCTTTTGCTGCCATTTGGCCACCGCCTCTACTCATGAGCTTTGAAGATTCTGTCCAATATACCCCCGTTGATCGGGGCCATACCCTCTGCGTTGGACGTACCCGACACATGAGAAGCTAAGCGCGTGCCCACCTTTCAGGCCACCGCCGCCTTCCTCGGCGGGCTGCTGATCGTCGGCGCGCTGGCCTCGGGGCTGGCTCAGCGATCGTTTCTCTCGCTTGCCGCCCTGTTCGTGCTGGCCGGGTTTCTCGTCGGAGACGGCGGCCTGGAACTGGTCAGCTTTCGCGCGCAGTCCGGGTTCGTGGAGGATCTGGCGTTCGTCGCCCTGATCGTGATCCTGTTCCGCGACGGGCTGGAGGTCGAGGGCGAGATGCTGCAGCGAGCTTGGCATCTGCCGCTGCGCAAGCTTGCGATCGCGATGCCGCTCACGGCCGGGATCGTCGCCGTGGCGGCACACCTGCTCCTCAAACTGTCCTGGACCGAGTCGCTGCTGCTTGGCGCGTTGCTCTCGCCCACCGATCCCGTGCTGACCTCGAGCATCGTCACCAACCCGCGCGTGCCCCGGCTCGTGCGCCATTCGCTGAACCTCGAGTCCGGCCTGAACGACGGGCTTGCGCTGCCCGCTGTGCTCGCCTTCCTTGCCGCGCTCTCTAGTGCTTCGCAGAACTTCGTGTGGTGGCGCTTTGTCTTGCAGGACATCGGCCTCGGACTGGTCTTCGGCCTCGTGCTCGGCTATATCGCCTCGCTGCTGATGCCGCGCGAGCACAAGCGTCCGCTCGAGCATCCGATCCCCGCCCACCAGAAGTCGTTGTATGCGCTTGGGGTGGCGTTTGCCACCTATGGCGTGACGGTGCTCTCTCCCCGGGGAAACGGGTTCATCGCTGTGTTCGTGGCGGCGATCGTGCTCGGCGTGCGCCGCCCCGACCTGCGCCGCCACTTCGAGCAGCGTGCCGACGACCTCGTCGAGATCGTCAAGCTCGGCATCTTCGTCGTGTTCGGCTCGCTGCTAACGCTCGACGCGCTGGCGAGCAGCGGCTGGATAGCGCTCGCATTCGTGGCCGCCACGTTCCTGATCGCGCGTCCGCTTGCCGTTTGGATCGCGCTGATGGGGACCGACACCGACTCACAGACACGTCTCTTTATGGGCTGGTTCGGGCCGAAGGGTGTGGCGACGATGACCTTCTCGCTGCTCGTGCTCGACCAGCACATTGCAAATGGTCAGCGCATCTTCGACCTGGCGGCGCTTGTCGTGTTCTGCTCGATCGTGGTACACGGGTTGAGCGATACGCCTGGGGCAAACTGGATCGCGCGGCACGCGGAAAAATCGCGTCAATGATTTGGGAAGGCATGGCCGCATGCGGCCATGCCCCGGACGGTACATGTACCGTCCGGCCGAGTCGTGCATGCACGACTCGGAACGATGGCGCACATGTGCGCCATCGCCAGCCGGCGCATGCGCCGGCTGGAACAGCAAAAAGGGTCAGGCGTGCAGTGCCGCCTGTTCCTGCGCCGAGGGGAACGCCCACGCTGCCCGCGAGCGGCGCTCTTGGCGGAAGACGAAACGCAGCTGCTGCGGGGGCGCCAGCTGCGCCTCGTTTGGCCGGAAAGTGGCGCAAGGCTCTGCCAGCTCCAGCGCGCACAGCATTTTGCACCGGAAATAGCATTCATCGCATGTGACTTTGCGGGCGGCCCGCTTGCTCTGCGTCCTCGGCACTGACTCCCCTTTGGTTGACGGCTCGAGTGGTGGGCAGCGATCAAAGCACCAGCGAGTCAGCCGCTCAAGGGCAAACGAGAAGCCTTCCCCGCAAACCGCGAGGAAAACCGACCGTTATCCGCAAATAGCCACAATCGAGCTCGAGGCCTGGGAGTAGCGTCGTGCGCTTGGCGCATTTTGGGATGTTTCGCTCGGGCGCACCCAACGAGCGGGCACGCCGCCGCCTCCGCCGCGGACCGCGAGCGCCGACACGTCATCATGCAAGGGTGCGCGTCCTCCTGACCGGTGTCAGCGGCTTCGCCGGCTCGGCCCTGCTGCCTCGCCTGCTCGAGCAGGGCCACGACGTGCGGGCGCTGGCACGCGACCGCACGCGTGTCGAGTTGGCGCTTCAGTCGACGACGCTCGGACCGGGCCGCGATGCGACGCTCGCGGATTTCGAGCTCGTGATCGGCGACACGCTCTCCGGGGCGGGGATGGTGCAGGCGATGCGCGACGTCGAGGTCGCCTATTACCTGATCCACTCGATGGAGCCCTCCGTCGACGGCAGCGGCGGGATCTCGTTTTCCGCGCGCGAGCGAGCTTCGGCACAGACTTTCGCCGACGCCGCGCGCGCTGCCGGGGTGCGGCGCGTCGTGTACCTCGGCGGCCCCCTACCGCCAGAGCGGGCCTCGACTCACCTCTCCAGCCGCCATGCGGTAGAGCGCATACTGCTGGACGGGGTGCCAGGATCGGTCGCCCTGCGCGCCTCGATCGTGATCGGCGCGCGCTCGCGCTCGTTTCGCTTTCTCGTACGGCTGATCGAGCGCCTGCCGGTAATCGCACTACCCGCATGGCGGCATTTTCGAACCTGTCCGATCGACGAACGCGACCTCGTCGAGATGCTTGCGGCGTGTGCCTCGAGCGAGGATGTCGCTGGGCGCGCCCTGGAGATCGCGGGTCCCGAGGCTCTGAGCTACGGGGAGTTGGTGGCACGCATCGCCGAGCTGATGATGCTCTCCCGCCCGAGCATCGGGCTCGGGGTGAGTGTCACACCGATTGCCGCGCGGCTGGCCGCGTCGCTCACCGATGAGCAACCCGAGCTGGTGCTACCGCTGATGGAAGGCCTGACCGCCGATCTGCTGGCGAGCGGCCAAGAGGCAGCCTCGGCCTTGAATGTGCAATTGCACTCATTCGACTCAGCCGTCGAGCACGCGCTGCACGAGTGGGAAAAGCGCGAACCGCTCGCCGCTCGCTGAGCCCACACTGGGGCAGTCGGCTTTGAGCAGTTGCGCAAGCTACCGTTGGGCTTCGCGATGAGCACTGTATGCGCCTCGATCGAGATCGCCGCGGCACCGGCGAGGGTATGGGAAACCGTCATGGACCCAGAGCGGCTGAGCGACTGGGTCACGATCCATCGCAAGCTGCGCCACCACGACGCGGGCGTCCCACGCATCGGCTATCGCATGGATCAGCAGATCCACCTGAGAGGAGTCAGCGTCGATGTTCATTGGACACTGGTTCACTGCGAGCCGGGCAAGCGCGCCGTGTGGGATGGTCGCGGACCTGCCCGCTCGCGCGCCCGGACGGAGTATGAGCTGCACTCGCTTTCCAGTGGCTGCACCCGCTTCGACTACCGCAACGAGTTCCACGCACCGCTCGGCCCATTTGGCGCGCTGGCAAGCCGCGCCCTGGTGGGGGGAATGCCCGAGCGCGAGGCAACTCGCACGTTGGAGCTTCTGCGCCAGACGCTCGAGCGCTGACACTGTGCTGAGACTGCCCGAACACGACAATGGGAACTTGCGCAAAACCTGCGACGCGCCCGAATGTGCGAGCACCACAAGTTTTGGGCACGTTGCAAACGGTGGTAATTCGCTTGCATGCGCCTGAGAGGTGCACGTGCAGCATCGCAACTTGTGTAAAGTGAAGCTACATAGACCGTGCAACTCGACCTTCGGGCTGCATTCACACCCCAGTGAACAGGACACAATCGTGACTGACTTCCTTGACGAGAAGCGCCGAGAGATAAACGACCGACTGGCTGAGCTGAAGCCGCTGATCGACGAGTACACCCGCCTGCAGGACGCTGCCGCCGCCCTCGCGGGCGTTGGCGGGACAGCTCCACGCGCGGCCGCCGGCGCTCCGGCCGCTTCGAGCGCCACACCGGCGCGCCGCGGCCCAGGCCGCCCTCGCGGCTCGAAGAGCCGCACGACAGGCGCTCGTCGTGGACGTCCGCCCAAGGCAGCCAAGGCTGCTGAGGCAACGACAGCAGCTGCCCCCGCGGCCGCTGCCACACCCCGTCGCCGTGCCGGCCGTCGCAAGGGCAGTGGCACTCGTGCCGCCCAGGCGCTGCAGTTCGTCAGCGGGCAGCCCGGGATCACGATCCCCGAGCTTGCCGCGAAGATGGGGATCAAGCAGAACTACCTGTACCGCGTACTCCCTGGTCTCGAGCAGGAGAAGAAGATAAAGAAGCAGGGTCGCGGCTGGCATCCCGCGTCCTAGTCTCCTCGTCCCTGGCGGCGTCCTCCCTCCCTTGTGTGCGTCTAGCACACCGCGGTCGGTGCGTCCTTGCCAGGAACGACGATCCGTCGGACGACATTCATTGAACGAAACGGCCGGGGTCGCACTAGCGACACCCGGCCGTTTTTCGTTGAGGGGAGGTCAGCTGGAGGAGGGCGATCGACGCTTTGATGAGAGCGCCATCTTCCCTATATGAGAGACTCGGGAGACTCGGTCTAAATAAGCCCTTGGCTCGAAACCGTGTCGCGCTCTCCGCTCAGCTCCGCTACCGACGCGTCGATCTTCGAGCGGGAGAAGTCGTCGATCTCGAGGTCCTGAACGATCGACCACTCTCCGTTCGCGCACGTGCAAGGGAAGCCGCTGATGAGGCCCTCGGGCACGCCGTAGGAGCCGTCGGAGGGGACGCCCATCGACACCCAGTCGCTGGTGCCGCTCACCCAATCGCGCATGTGATCGATCGCGGCGTTGGCGGCCGATGCGGCGCTCGAGGCGCCGCGCGCCTCGATGATCGCCGCGCCGCGCTTGCCGACATTAGGCAGGAAGTCGTTTTCGATCCAAGCCTGGTCGTCGACGACCTTCGCCGCCTGCTCGCCCTTGATCTCCGCATGGAACAGGTCGGGGTACATGGTGGGGGAATGGTTGCCCCACACACCCATTTTGCTCACGTCGCTGACCGGAACAGCCACCTTGTTGGCAAGCTGAGCCACCGCACGGTTGTGATCGAGGCGCAGCATCGCGGTGAAGCGCTCGCGCGGAATGTCCTGCGCATTGTTCATCGCGATCAGGCAGTTGGTGTTGGCGGGATTGCCGACGACGAGCACCTTCAGGTCACTCGCTGCATGCTCGTTCAGCGCTTTGCCCTGGCCGGTGAAGATCTTGCCGTTCTCGCTCAACAGCTCTGCTCGCTCCATGCCCTTGGTGCGCGGACGCGAGCCGACCAGCAGGGCGATGTTCACACCATCGAAGGCGTCCGTGGGATTGTCGTGCAGGTCGAGGTTTGCCAGCAGCGGGAAGGCACAGTCGACGATCTCCATCGCCACGCCCTCGAGCGCGCCCATCGCTGGGGGAATCTCCTGCAGACGCAGGTCGACTGGCTGGTCTGGGCCAAGCAGTTGCCCACTTGCGATGCGAAACACGAGGCTGTAGCCGATCTGGCCGGCCGCGCCTGTGACGGTGACTCGTACGGGATTGCTCACGGATTCTCAGCTCCTGATTGGGGTCGATTTTCAAAATAGTGCGCAAAGACTCGATCTGGCTCATGAAACGTGTTTCGCATCCGGGCGATCTCTTCGAAGACACGCTCTCTCGAGCGACCGGGCATATCGATCATGCCATCGCGCGCTCGAGGTTCTCGTCAATCGAGGCGAGGAACTCCTGCGTCGTCTGCCACTCCTGGTCGGGGCCGATCAGCAGCGCGAGGTCCTTGGTCATGTTGCCCGCCTCCACCGTTTGCACGCAGACGCGCTCGAGCGTGTCCGCGAACTCGCTCACCTCGGGCGTGCTGTCCATGCGCCCTCGTGCCGCAAGCCCGCGTGTCCACGCAAAGATCGAGGCGATCGGATTGGTGGAGGTGGGCTTGCCCTGCTGGTGCATGCGGTAGTGACGGGTGACCGTGCCGTGCGCCGCCTCCGCCTCGACCGTCTTGCCGTCGGCGCTCATCAACACGCTTGTCATCAGACCGAGCGAGCCAAAGCCCTGAGCGACCGTGTCTGATTGGACGTCGCCGTCGTAGTTCTTGCAAGCCCACACATAGCCGCCCTCCCACTTCAGCGAAGCGGCCACCATGTCGTCGATCAGGCGGTGTTCGTATGAGATGCCCGCGGCCTCGAAGTCGCTCTTGAACTCGGACTCGTAGACCTCCTGGAATAGATCCTTGAAACGTCCGTCATAGCGCTTGAGGATCGTGTTCTTGGTCGACAGGTACACCGGATAGCCACGATCGAGCCCGTAGCGCAGCGAGGCGCGTGCGAAGTCGCGAATCGAGTCGTCGAGGTTGTACATCGCCATCGCGATGCCACCGCCGGGGAAGTCGTACACGTCCAGCTCGATCGGCTCACTGCCGTCGGCCGGCGTGAAGCTGAGCATCAGCTTGCCGGCGCCCGACACGACCATGTCGGTGGCGCGGTATTGATCGCCGAATGCGTGACGGCCGATCACGATCGGCTTGGTCCAGCCCGGCACCAGGCGGGGGATGTTGGAGATCACGATCGGCTCGCGGAAGATGACCCCGCCGAGGATGTTGCGGATCGTCCCGTTGGGCGAGCGGTACATCTCCTTGAGGCCGAACTCCTCCACGCGCGCCTCGTCCGGGGTGATCGTCGCGCACTTCACCCCGACCCCGTGCCGCTTGATCGCGTTGGCCGCATCGACGGTGATCGCGTCCTCGGTGGCGTCACGGCTCTCGATCGAGAGGTCGTAGTACTTCAGGTCGATGTCCAGGTAGGGCAGGATCAGCTGCTCCTTGATGAACGACCAGATGATGCGCGTCATCTCATCGCCGTCGAGCTCTACGACGGGGTTTTGCACCTTGATCTTGGCCATGTGTCGGTCCTCGGTTTTTAGCTGACGGACGGGATCCCACTGCCCCGGCGGGCGATGCTATCGCGCGGCGGCTGGAGGTCCCCGGCTGGTCCGATGCCCCCTGCGCGCGCGGGGGGCACATCCAAAACGGACGCTGCCCGCCCCGCTCTCGCAAGGGGTAACCTCTAGACCGATGGCGGCTGTAGGCGACCAAACACGCGCAGGGAAGTGGCAGACGCACACCGTCGCCAACCAGGCCCCACCGCTCGAGGGAGTGGACGTTTTCTCCAGCAACCTTCCCCTGGTTGAGGCGACCAAGCGCGAGGGCGCCTCCTGGGCGCTGTCACGAGCGGCCGAGCTGGGCAAGTTCGTCGGCGGCAAGCCGCAGCAATGGTGGGGGCGACTGGCCAACGAGAACAAGCCGGTGCTGAAGACCCATGACCGCTATGGGAATCGCATCGACGAGGTCGAGTTCCACCCCGCCTGGCACAACCTGATGAAGATGGGCGTCGAGCACGAACTGCACTCGCTGCCCTGGACCAGCACGGAGCCGGCGCCCCATGCGGCGCGCGCGGCTCTGTACATGACCGCGATGCAGGCCGAGGCCGGCTTTGCCTGTCCGATCACGATGACTTTCGCCGTCCTGCCGGCCCTGCGCACGCAGCCGGAGCTGCTGGCCGAGTGGGGGCCGTTGGTGACAGCCAACACCTATGACCCGCGTCTGATCCCGGCAAGTGAGAAGGGCTCGGCGATCGCGGGGATGGCGATGACCGAGAAGCAGGGCGGCTCGGATGTGAAAGCCAACACCACGCTCGCCCGGCCGCTCAACGGCGGTGGCGCGGG
This sequence comes from Solirubrobacteraceae bacterium, assembly GCA_036510155.1. Lineage (GTDB taxonomy): Bacteria > Actinomycetota > Thermoleophilia > Solirubrobacterales > Solirubrobacteraceae > Palsa-744. Next base: position 9,502 of record DATCEK010000003.1, read on the forward strand.
AGCCGAGTACGAGATCGTCGGCCACAAGTGGTTCTGCTCGGCGCCGATGTCGGACCTCTTCCTCGTGCTCGCGCAGACAGACGAAGGTCTTTCCTGCTTTCTGATGCCGCGAATCCTGCCCGATGGAACGCGCAACGAGTTTCACATACAGCGTCTGAAGGACAAGCTCGGCAACCACTCCAACGCCTCCTCGGAGGTGGAATTCACCGGGGCGTGGGCGCGCATGGTGGGCGAGCCAGGGCGCGGCGTGCCGACGATCATCGAGATGGTCGGGCATACACGCCTGGACTGCGTGATCGGCGGTGCTGCGGGCATGCGCGCCGGGGTCGTGCAGGCCACCCACCACGCTGCACACCGCTCGGCCTTCGGCAAGCTGCTGATCGACCAGCCGCTGATGCGCAACGTGCTGGCCGACCTGTGTGTGGAGTCCGAGGCCGCCACGGCGCTTGCCATGCGCCTGGCGCGCGCCTACGACGAAGCCGGCGCCGAGGGACCTGATTGGGATCCCACCCACCCGGGCGACTTGAACGACGCCCACCTGTTCAAGCGCCTGGCCACTGCCGTCGGCAAGTACTGGGTCTGCAAGCGCGCTCCCAACCACGCCTTCGAGTCTCTCGAGTGCCTTGGCGGCAACGGCTACGTCGAGGAGTCGGGCATGCCGCGCCTGTACCGCGAGGCGCCACTTGCCTCGATCTGGGAGGGCTCTGGCAACGTGATGAGCCTCGATGTGCTGCGCGCGCTGGTGCGCACGCCGCGCGCTTTGGAGGTCTTCATGCACGAGGTCAGGCAGGCTGAGGGTGCCGATAGGCGCCTGGACGAGCACGTCGAGCAGCTCGAGCGCCAGTTCTCGGACCCGCTGACGCTGGAGGTGCGCGCCCGGCGCGTGGTCGAGAGCATGGCCCTGGCGCTACAAGGGTCGCTGCTGGTGCGCCACGGTGCGCCGGCCGTTGCCGACGCATTCTGTGCCTCGCGTCTTGGCGGCGACGGGGGCCTCGAGTACGGCACGCTCCCGGCCGGGAGCGACTTCGAGGTGATCATCGAGCGAGGTCGCGTGCAAGGTATTGCTTGAAATTGCCATGCAATAGTTGCTACATAACGTAGCTACCATTGTAACTTGCCCAAAATAGAGCAACTCCCCGCTCTTGCCCCCTCATGATCCCGCACGTCCGAGGCTACTGGGCCAGCCAGAAGCGCGGGCACGTGGACGGACAGCCTAAGATCAGTACATGGCCATGAGAGCACCGCGGCGCATGCCCGGCAACATTCAGATTGCGCGCATCTTCGGCATCAGGGTGGGCGTCAGCATGAGCTGGTTCTTCGTGCTCTTCTTCCTGATCCTCTACCTGTCCCAATATTTCCACGACATCCTGGGCGGATCGAGCAGCACGGCCTATGTGGTGGCGGTCGTCGGCGCGCTCGGCTACTTCGCCTCGCTGATCCTGCACGAGCTGGGGCACGCGCTCGTCTCGCGGCGTCTGGGGATCCCGATCCTCGGCATCGACCTGTGGTTCTTCGGCGGCATGGCGCGCCCGGCGCGCGAACCGGAAACGCCCGGGGAGGAATTCAAGGTCTCCGCGGCCGGACCCGCCGGGACGCTGCTGGCGCTGCTGATCTGCGCGGTGGCGACACTCGCGCTCGCCCCGGGCGGACACTTCTTCGGAGCCCTGCTGCTGGAAGAAGGCTTCACGATCACCCCGGCCGTTGCACTGCTGGCCTGGCTTGTCTTCATCAACGCCGCGCTGTTGCTGTTCAACCTCGTGCCGGCCTTCCCACTCGACGGGGGGCGCATCGCGCGGGCCGTCATCTGGTGGCGCACCGGCGACCGCCATCGCGGCACGCGCATCACCGGCCGCGCCGGCCAGGGCTTTGCGATGGTGCTCGGCCTGATCGGGCTGCTCGCGCTTTTGGAGGGCAACAGCTTTGGGCTGTTCACGCTTGTGCTGGGCCTGATTCTCTATCAGGCATCCGGCGGTGCGGTGATGCAGGGGGCGATGGGGCAGCGCATCCAGACCGTGCGCGTGAAGGACATCATGGACCGCGAGCCGACCACGATCCCCGCCGAGCTGAAGCTGCTGGACGCCCAGGAGCAGTTCTTCGCCCGCTACCGCAGCCCCTGGTTTGCCGTGGTGGACCATGCCCGCCACTTTCTCGGCGTGGTGCGCTCCGAGCGAGTCGACGCGGAGATCGCGGCAGGCCGACCGGCGCTGGAGATCGGCGACGTGCTCGAGCAGGACCTGCAGGTGGGCATCGACGAGCAGGAACCGCTGGAGTCGCTGTTGCGCAGCGAGGGCCTCGGCCGGCTCGGCGGGATGGTCGCCGTGGACGCCGATGGCGTCCTGCGCGGCACCGTCACCGTCGCCCAGGTCCGCCAGGCGCTCAGCCCGGCGGGCGGGCCGTAGCACCGCCCCGCGTTATAGAGTCCAGGCCGCAGACACCCACCCTCTCCTTCGAGCCTTCAGGAATCCATGCCAGCACATGACGTATTGATCATCGGCGCCGGTCTCGCTGGACAGCGCGCCGCGCTCGCCGCCGCAAAGGCCGGCGCGAGCGTCGCGATTCTCAGCAAGGTCCATCCGGTGCGCTCGCACTCGGTTGCCGCCGCCGGCGGCATCAACGCCGCGATCAATGTCGCCGACGATTGGCGCTCGCACGCCTATGACACCGTCAAGGGCTCGGATTTCCTCGGCGACCAGGACGCGATCGAAATCATGTGCTCGGAGGCGCCCAAGGAGGTGATGCACCTCGAGCACATCGGTGTGACCTTCCACCGCAACGACTCCGGTGAACTCGATCTACGCGCTTTCGGCGGCGCCTCGATGAAGCGCACCGCCTATGTCGCCGACATCACCGGGCAGGCGATTCTGCACGTGCTCTACGAGCAGCTGATGAAGCACCACGAACAGGTCGAGCGCTACGAGGAGTGGTTTGTGACCTCGCTGCTGCAGGACGACTCAGGACGCTGCTGCGGTGTCGTGGCACGCGATGTGCGTTCGGGGCGCATGGAGACCCTGCAGGCCAAGAACGTGATCCTCGCCTGCGGCGGCGCCGGGCAGGTGTACTCGCCGACGACCAACGCGCTGATCGTGACGGGCGATGGGATCGCCCAGGCCTACCGCATCGGGGCTCCGTTGATGGACATGGAGATGGTTCAGTACCACCCGACCACGCTTGTCGAGAACGGCCTCTTGATCACCGAGGGGGCGCGTGGCGAGGGCGCCACCCTGCTCAACTCCGAGGGCGAGCGCTTCATGGAGAAGTACGCGCCCAACAAGATGGAGCTTGCTTCTCGCGACGTCGTCTCACGCGCCGAGCAGACCGAGATCCTCGAGGGTCGCGGCGTCGGTGCCAACAAAGACGGGATCTACCTGGACATCACGAAGGTGCCGCGCAAGCGCACTTTGGAGGCCCTGCGCGAGATCGTCAACATCGGCAAGGACTTCGCCGGCGTCGACATCACGCGCGAGCCGATCATGATCCGCCCCGGCCAGCACTACATAATGGGCGGCGTCAAGACCGACGTGAACGGCGCTACCCCGATCGAGGGGCTCTACGCCGCCGGCGAGGTCGCCTGCGTGTCGGTACACGGCGGCAACCGCCTCGGCGCCAACTCGCTGCTCGACACTCTCATCTTCGGCCGGCGTGCAGGCGAACACGCTGCGGCGCGGGCGGCAAGCATGGGTCTGCCCGATACCTCCGATGCGCAGCTGCGCGAGGATGTGGCCACGATCGACGCGATCATCGCGCGACCGCGGACGGGCCGCAGAGTTTCTGAGATCAAGCAGGAGCTCGGCGAGACGATGAACCAGTACGTCGCCGTGTATCGCGACCAGGAAGGGCTCGAGCAGGCGCATGAGATCGTCAAGCGCCTGCAAGCCGAGTCCAAGGACGCATACATCGACGACAAAGGCGCCGTTTTCAACCAGGACGTGCTCGGGGCGATCGAGCTTGGCTACATGCTCGACTGCGCCGAGGCGACCGTCGTCGCGGCGATCGAGCGCAAGGAGTCACGCGGGGCGCAGTTCCGCACCGACTTCCCCGAGCGCAACGACGCGGAGTGGCTCAAGCACATCGACATCAGCCTGAACGGCGATGGACCGCAGATCTCCTACTCAGCCGTGACCATGACCCAGTGGGAGCCAGAGGAGAGGAAATACTGATGGCCGAAACCCATAAGCCGCCGGAGCGGTTCACGCTGAGGATGCGCCGCTATGACCCCGAGTCGGGCGAGGCGCCCTACTGGGACGAGCACACGATCGAGCTCGAGCCCCATCGCTCGGTGCTCGAGGGGATTCTGCAGGCGAAGGCCAAGTTCGACGGCTCGATCGGCATCCGCTGCTCCTGCCGTGCTGCGATCTGCGGCTCTTGCGGCGTGCGCATCAACGGCGAACCCGGGCTTGCCTGCCACACCCACCTCGACCATGCGCGCGCCTCCAGCAAGGACGGCGTGATCGAGGTCGAGCCGATGGGCAACATGCCCGTGATCAAGGACATGATCGTCGACATGGACGCCGTGCACTGGAAGAAGGTGCAGCGCGTGACACCGTGGCTGATCAACGAGGGACCCCAACCCGAGCGCGAGCATCTCGTTCCCCGCGAGTCGATGGTCGACATCACGCAGACGATGGCCTGCATCCAGTGCGGCGCCTGCGTGTCGGACTGCCTGGCGATGGAGGTCGACCCCGGCTTCATCGGTCCCGCCGCGCTTGCCAAGGCCTACCGTTTCGTCGGCGATCCACGCGATGAAGAACAGCGTGAGCGGCTGCTCGACCTCTCCGAAGATCCCCAGGGAATCTACGACTGCACGCATTGCTTCAAGTGCGTGGAGGCCTGCCCCAAGGACGTCAATCCCATGGGGCAGATCATGCGTTTGCGGCGTATCGCCGGGGCCGATCAGCACATCAACGACCAGAACAACGGCCACCGCCACGAGGAAACCGTCGTGACCCTGATCAAGGACTATGGGCTTTTGCACGAGGCCGAGATGATTCCTCGCTCCTATGGCGGCAACTCTTGGTTTGGCAAGTTCCACCCCGCGGCCGGCAAGGAGCTGCTCAGCTCGCTGCCCGTTGCGATCCGCGGCATCGCGAAACGCAAGATGAGCATCAAGATCGCGATCTTCGGGCACAAGATCCCCAAGCAGGACCTGAATGCCGTCAAGCGCATCTACGAGAAGGTCGAGAGCAAGCCTGAGCGCTATGAGCTGAACCTGTATGTCTCAGGCGTTGACGAAGACGCCGAGCAGACGCCCGTTGGCGTGGGTTCTGAGGAAGGGAGCGCCAAGTGAAGGTCGCCTACTGGCCCGGCTGCGTGAGCCGCGGCTTCACTCCCGAGCTGCACGGCTCGATGGCAAAGGTGGCGCCGCTGCTCGACATCGAGCTTGTTCAGCTCGACCGCGCATCCTGCTGCGGAGCCGGCGTGATCGCCGAGCACAACCAGGAGCTCGCCGACACGCTCAATGCACGAACCTTCGCGCTCGCCCAGCAGGTCGATGGAGCAGAGCTGATGATGAACATCTGCTCCACCTGCCAGGGCGCCCAGGGCGAGTGCCAGGAGCGGCTGGACTCGAGCGCCGAGTACCGGGCGCAGGTGAACTCGACGCTCGCCGACGAGGGGCTCTCCTACGAGAAGGGCCTCACCAACAAGAACTTCCTGTGGTTGCTGGTCGAGGAGATCGGCCTCGAGAAGCTCTCCGGCATGGTCAAGCGTCCGCTGACGAACCTCAAAGTCGGACCCTTCTACGGCTGCTACATCGTGCGGCCGCGCGATCGCCTCGGCATCGACGAAGAGCATCCCCGCGACCACTACCTCGAGCAGCTGATCGAGACCCTCGGCGGCACCGTGATCGAGTACGCCGGCATGCGCAAGTGCTGTGGCTTTCCGATCATCACGATGAACAAGGAGGCCTCGCTCAAGCAGGCCGGGCGCCACCTTGGCGACGCGGTCGACGCCGACGCCGACTGCCTTGTGACTCCCTGCCCCCTCTGCCACCTGAACCTCGACATGCAGCAGCCGCTGGCCGAGAAAGTCGTCGGGCGCGAGCTGAACATGCCGGTCCTTCACCTTCCGCAACTCGTCGGGCTGGCGCTGGGGCTGGAACCGAAGGAGCTCGGTCTCTCCCGGCATGTGGTCAAGCCGACGTCGGTGATCGACTGGTCGACTTCCGTGGTGGGCGCGGCGGCCTGATGCCCCGCGTGTGCGCGCGGGGATCCCGAAAACCTAGGACCACCACCCCACGCCTCGCCCAGCGGGCGCGTAGGCTGAAGCCGTGCGCGTCCTCACAGTCGTAGGCAACCGGCCGCAGTTCATCAAGGCGGCCGCCGTCTCCGGGCCGCTTCGCGCCGAGCACGAGGAGATCCTCGTGCACACCGGCCAGCATTACGACGACTCGCTCTCGGCCGTCTTTTTCTCAGAGCTCGGGCTGCAAGCCCCGGAGCGCGAACTTGGCATCGGCGGTGGCTCGAACACCTCGCAGACCGCGCGCATGCTGGCGGCATTGGAGCCGCTGCTGGACGAGGTCGAACCCGACGCGACGCTCGTCTACGGCGACACCAACTCTACGCTTGCGGGCGCGCTTGCCGGCGCTCAGCGCGGTGTGCCGGTGGTGCACGTCGAGGCCGGCATGCGCTCGTTCGACCGGACGATGCCTGAGGAGCTCAACCGCGTCCTCTGCGACCACATGAGCGAGCTGCTCTTGTGCGCGTCCGAGACGGCTGCGGAGAACCTCAGGAAAGAGTCGGCGCACGGGAAGATCGAGGTGGTTGGGGATGTGATGATCGATGTTGCGTTCAAGTGGCGCACCGCGGCCGGAGCGAACAACGAAGCTCTTGCCGGTTTTGACATCGAGGCCGGCGACTACCTGTTGCTGACCGCCCACCGCGCCGGCAATGTGGACGATCCACGGCGCCTGCAGATGTTCGTGGATGTCGTGGCCGCCCTGCCCGGACGCGTGATCTTCCCGGTGCACCCCCGCACCCGTGCGCGTCTGCGCGAAACGGGTCTGTTGGAGCGGCTGCAAGCCCTCGACGGGCTGACTCTCTATGAGCCGCTCGGCTATGTGCGCTTCAGCGCGCTGGTCCAGAATGCGCGCGCGGTGCTGACCGATTCCGGTGGCGTCCAGAAGGAGGCGTACCTTGCCGGGGTGCCCTGCGTAACCCTGAGGTCCACCACCGAGTGGGTGGAGACCGTCCAGAGCGGCTGGAACACGCTCGTCGATCTCGATATAGAGCGCGTTCTCTCGGCCCTGGCACGAACCATCCCCCAAACACATCCTGAGCTCTACGGCGACGGCAAAGCCGCCGAGCGCTGTGTGGCCGCGATTGGAGCGCTTTGAGCGTCAAGGTCGGCGTGGTCGGACTCGGCTATTGGGGGCCGAACCTGGCGCGCAACTTCGCCGCGATCGACGGCTGCGAGCTTGCCTGGCTTTGCGACGGCTCCGAGCAGATCCGCGCGAAGCTCGCCGACGCGTTCCCTGGAGTGCGCACAAGCGCCGAGATCGACGAGCTGCTCGCCGACCCCGAGCTGGACGCGATCGTGCTGGCCACGCCTGTGCCCACGCACGCACAGCTTGCCGTGCAAGTGCTCGAAGCCGGCAAGCACTGCTTTGTCGAGAAGCCGCTCGCGACGACCGTCGCCGATGCCCAGCATGCCGTGGACGCGGCCGAGCGGAGCGGGCGCATCCTGATGGTGGGGCACCTGCTCGAGTACCACCCCGCCGTCACCGCCCTGAAGGAGTTGCTCGACGCCGACGAACTGGGCTCGCTCTACTACGTGTACGGCAATCGCGTCAACCTCGGCCAGCTGCGCGCCGAGGAGAACGCGCTGTGGAGCCTGGGCGCGCACGATGTCTCGGTCGTCTTGCATCTGATCGGCGAGGAGCCGCTCGAGTGCTCGGCCCACGGCGAGTCCTATGTGCGCGGCGGCGTCCAGGATGTCGTCTTCTGCTACCTGCGCTTTCCCTCCGGACAGGTCGCCCACCTGCACCTCTCCTGGCTCGACCCCCACAAGGAGCGGCGCATCACCGTCGTCGGCTCCAAGCGCATGGCCACCTTCGACGACATGCGCACCGAGGGCAAGCTGACCGTCTATGACAAGGGCTTTGACGAGGACGCGAACTCGTGGGGCGAGTACATAACCCGCGCCGGCGAGTCCTTCTCCCCGCGCCTTGCCAATGCCGAGCCGCTGCGCCTGGAGTGCGAACACTTCGTCGACTGCATCCGCGAGGGCAAGACCCCGCGCTCGGACGGGCACAGCGGGCTGCGCGTGGTGCGCGTGCTGGAGGCGCTGCAGCGCTCACTGGAACACTAGGCGGCGATGCACCCTTACCGCGGCTGGCCGTTTCTCACATCCCCTCAGCATCCGACGCTCTCGGCCGTGGCGGCGTTCTTCATTCGCGGCGCGATCAGTCTCTTCGTGGTGTTTCCAATCGTGTGGCGCAGCGACAAACGTCTGCTCTTCGGCGCGCTCGCCTTCCTCGGCGGTCCAGCTGTCGATCTCGACCATGCAGTAGCCGCGGGCAGCTTTCGCCCGCGCGCGCTCGAGACCCTCAGCCATCGGCCCGACACTCACAGCCTGCTGTTCGCACTTGTGCTTACGCTGCTTGTATACGCACTTGCTCGCAGTAAGCAACTCAGCTGGTCGATATTGGCGATCTTTGTCTCTCACCTGCTGTTCGATGCGGCCGGTGGGGACGAGTACTGGCTGTACCCACTCGAGCACCCCAACTCGATCCCATGGCTTGCCTGCCCAATTGGGATCGCGTTGCTGTTCTGGGCCAGTACGCGCGTGGCTTCGAGGATGCCCACAGGGCGCCGCGACCCTCGCCTCGCCCAGAGATGATTCCATTAGCGGGAATTCAACTTCCCGTCAGTTGGAATTTTGGCCAAATGGCCAAACCACTATCTCACTCACCTGAACCGAAGTCTCACCCTTTTGAATCAAATTTAAATGTGAAAAGACGCCTTCCAATATTCGTCCAGTCTGCTAGGGTGCCGCTCAAGCACGACTGGTAGGCACGGTGGGCCAACCAGCGGGCGGTGGCCAGCAAGCGAGCTTCTAGGAGGTTTCTCCGGGTGGGGAGTGTCTGACTCCCTGCAATGCGTTTGGCTTTGCGGAAGAGAGCCGACGAGTCGTACGTTTGTAAGACACACATATTCGGGGTTGGGGGAGGGTTGCATGGAAGCGACTAAAGGACGTCAGGCAATGACTGGTTTGGACGAATCGCAGTTGGTGGGCAACGAGCTTGCCGCAACGGCACAACAGGTAGGGCATGTAGGCGAGCAGGAATCGATCGCGAGCGAAGCTCCCGAGCCTCAGCCGCGCGCGAGAACGCCGATCGTAGACGCCAGTCGTCGCGCCAGCAACGGTGGGGCTCCAGCTGAGTGGCCGCAGGTGAGCGTGATCATTCCTACGCTCAACGAGGCTCAGAACCTGCCACACGTGTTTGCGAAGCTCTCGCGCGACCTGCACGAGGTCATAGTCGTCGACGGCTTCTCCACCGACGACACGCTCGACGTAGTGCGCGTGCTGCGCCCCGACGCGAAGATCGTCTTGCAACAGAACCGCGGCAAGGGCGACGCGCTGCGCTGCGGCTTCGAGGCCGCTACCGGCGACATTCTCGTGATGCTCGACGCCGACGGCTCAGCCGACCCCGCCGAGATTCCCGCGTTTGTCGAGACGCTTGTGGCGGGAGCAGACTTTGCCAAGGGCTCACGTTTTCGCGAGGGGGGTGGGAGCTCTGACATAACACCGCTGCGACGCACGGGCAATCGCGCGCTCAACGGGCTTGTCAACGTACTCTTCCGCACCTCTTACTCGGACCTCTGTTACGGCTACAACGCCTTCTGGCGACACTGCCTTGGTGCGATGAAGGTGGATTGCACGGGCTTTGAGGTGGAGACGCTGATCAACATCAGGGTTGCGCGTGCCGGGCTTGACATCCGCGAGGTGCCGAGCTTCGAGAGCGACCGCATCTACGGGCAGAGCAACCTACGCACATTCCGTGACGGTGGGCGAGTGCTGCGCACGATCATGCGCGAGCGCCTGCGTCGCGCCTCGGCCGATGTCAAGGCCTATCAGCGCTCGGGCGAGGAGGTTCACCATCATGTGATGGATGCGGTGGCCGAGGGCATGGAGGCAGCGCCCGCCGAGGTAAGTTGACGAGGGCGCAAGCCAGTCCATCTGCTCACGCCGCGTCAGTTGCTGCGATCGTTTGACGGCGATGCGCTCTCGAGCAATCCCGGTACTGCTCTATCACGCAGTGCCCGACACCCCCAGCGTCAACGATCCGCTGTCGGTCCCCTTTGAGCAATTTGCCGGACACGTCGATGCGATCGTGAGGAGCGGGCGCGCGCCGGTCAGCATTGCTGAGATCGCCGCCGGACTGCGCGGCGAGCGTCCACTCCCAGAGCACGCGGTGGCCGTCACTTTCGATGACGCATACGAGGACACACCCCGTGCAATCGAGCGGCTGCGCGAGCGCGGGCTGCGCTCGAGCGTTTATGTGACAACCGGTCAAATCGACAGCGGCCCGATGATCCGCCGCGAGCAGCTGGTGCAGCTCGCACGAGAGCCCGAGACGGTGGAGCTGGGAGCCCACACCGTCAACCACCCGCCGCTGGACGAGCTTGGCATCGAGGAGATAGAGCGCGAAGTGTCAGACAGCAAGCAAGCCCTGGAGCAGACGATCGGCCGTAGCGTCGACACATTCGCCTACCCCTTCGGCGCATACGACGCGCGGGTGCGTCGGGCGGTGATCGACGCCGGCTTCAACTCCGCCGCGGCTGTCAAGAACGCTTTCTCCCATCCCGAGGACGACCCGTGGGCGATCGCGCGCGTCACCGTCCGCGCCGCCACCAGCGCAGAGCGAATCGCCCAGATCCTCGACGGCCGAGGTGCCCCTTTTGCATGGCAGGATGAGCGGCTGCGCACGCGCGGCTACCGGACGGTACGCAAGTTGAGGCGTCGCACGGGGCTCGGAGGCGGGGCATGGCGGTGACCAAATTCACCCGTCATCCGGACACGACCGCAGCCATGCGACCAAGCCAGGGCCGCCATGGCAAGCTGGGAGGCGGGGTATGGCGGTGAGCGCGCGTCCGATCGCGCTGTCGCAGACGTCGATCGAGTGCCTCGACGATCAGACGCCTGTCGCCGTGCGCGCAATTGACCTCGAGCAATGCCCGAGCGAGCTGCAGCTGGCGCTGAGCGGCCGCGGGCATGCCTACCGGCAGCTGCTGGTGCTTGTGCGCCAGGACGGCTATCCCGTTGGCTGGCGCTCCTTTGCGGTCGGCGCTGACGGCGCTGTATCTCTCGAGGGGCTGGCCGGCGGGCCGATCGAGGTTGGCCCACCGGACAGTGCCCGAACGCCGGAGCCGGAGACGCTGCCACTGGTGAGTGTGGTGATCGCGACCTGCGCGAATAGCGAGACGGCGGTCAGCTGTGTCGAGGCGATCCAGTCGGCCGCCAGCGGCCCTTATGAGGTGATCGTCGTGGAGAACAGGCCAGCCCGCTCGACGGTCAAGCACGCCCTGGATGAACGCTTCGATGGAGACGAGCGAGTTCGCTACGTCGAGGAGCGCCGCCCGGGCCTTGCCTGCGCGCGCAACGCCGGCCTACGGGCCGCTCGCGGCGAGTTGGTGGCGTTCACCGACGACGACGTGACCGTCGACCCGGCCTGGCTTCCTGCGATCCGCGCCAGCTTCGAGGCCGACCCCGAGGTCGATTGCATGACTGGGCTGATCCTGCCGCTCGAGCTGGAGACTCCGGCGCAGTTGCTCCTCGAGCGCTTCGCCGGCTATGCGAAGGGCTTCCTGCCGCGCGTATATGCGCTTGACAAC
>DATCEK010000004.1:0-20877 GCA_036510155.1 Solirubrobacteraceae bacterium
GAACGCTTTCCTCGATGCGCTTGCCTGCCATCGCCATGCGCAGGGTTTGCCCGCGACGTCGATGGCGTGGGGCCTGTGGAGTGAGATCGGAATGGGCCACAGTTTGGGTGAGGCTGACATGAGGCGGATGGCCGGCACCGCTAGTCTGCATACGATCTCTCCCGAAGAGGGTCTCTCGCTGTTCGCTCCCGCACTGGCAAGCGGCGAGGCGGTGGTCCTTCCGGTGCGCCTGGATCGCGCCGCCTTGCGAACCGAGGCGAGATCCGGGGCACTGCCGCTCTTGCTGAGCAATCTCGCGGGTCGGCAAGTTCGCCGGAAGTCCTCTCAAAACGGGGCGCTTGCCCAGCGTTTGGATGACGTGTCCGAGCTCGAGCGGCCTACCCTTCTGGAGGAGGTGGTGCGCGGCGAGGTGGCCGGCGTGTTGGGGTATTCCTCTGGGCTGGAAGTCGACTCCGGCACAGCTTTCAAGGACCTCGGGTTCGATTCGCTGGCTGCCGTGGAGTTGCGTAACCGCCTTGGCACGCTGACCGGTCTGCGCCTACCGGCGACCCTTGTCTTCGATTACCCAACCTGCGTGGCGCTCGCCGATTATCTGTTCGACGCGCTCACAGACGAGCGGACACCAGAGCCGCCGGCGGTAGCGACTCTCACGCGCACCGACGAGCCGATCGCGATTGTGGGCATCGGCTGTCGCTACCCGGGGGAGGTGCGCTCGGCGGAGGGTCTATGGGAGCTGGTGCAGCGAGGGGGAGATGGAGTATCGGACTTCCCTACCGATCGCGGGTGGGATCTCGATGCGCTGTACGACCCCGACCCGGAGCGCGCCGGGACGAGCTACACCCGCGAAGGTGGCTTTCTCTATGACGCAGCAAAGTTCGACGCCGATTTCTTCGGGATCGGTCCGAGGGAGGCTGTGGCGATGGATCCACAGCAACGTCTGCTGTTGGAAGTCTCGTGGGAGGCACTGGAGGACGCGGGCATCGACCCGCTCTCGCTGGCCGGAAGTAACACCGGCGTGTTCACGGGCGTGATGAACCACGACTACGGTGTAGCGCTCGTCGCCTCGCTCACCGGAGGTGAGCACGAGGGCTACCTCGGCACGGGTGTGGCCGGCAGCGTCGCCTCGGGAAGGGTGGCATATACGCTGGGTCTCGAGGGTCCGGCGATGACGGTCGATACGGCATGCTCCTCCTCGCTCGTCGCGATCCATCTCGCCTGCCAGGCTCTGCGCCAGGGTGAGTGCACAATGGCGCTCGCCGGAGGCGTGAGCGTGCTCTCGAGCCCCGGCTTGTTCGTCGACTTCGCCCGACAGCGCGCGCTGGCCCCTGATGGGCGCTGCAAGTCGTTCTCCGAGGCCGCCGATGGCGCGGGCTGGAGCGAGGGCGTGGGTGTGCTGGCGCTCGAGCGGGTCTCCGATGCGCGCCGGCTGGGCCATCCAGTGCTCGCGCTTGTGCGCGGTAGTGCCGTGAACCAGGACGGCGCGAGCAACGGGCTGACCGCACCCAACGGGCCTTCTCAGCAGCGGGTGATCCACCAGGCGCTGGCGAGCGCCGGCCTGGGCTTTGCGGAGGTGGACGCGGTGGAGGCTCATGGCACCGGTACCAAGCTCGGCGATCCGATCGAGGCGCAGGCCCTGATCGCCACTTACGGTCGTGATCGTGGTGAGCGTGGGCCGCTGTGGGTCGGTTCGGTCAAGTCGAACATCGGCCATTCCCTCGCGGCGGCAGGCGCGGCGGGTGTGATCAAGATGGTGATGGGACTCAGGCACGAGACCCTGCCGCGGACGATTCACGCCCAGGAGCCCACCAGCGAGGTCGATTGGTCGGCCGCGATCTCGCTGCTCCAGGAGAGCATCCCTTGGACTCGCAACGGTCCTCCGCGGCGTGCCGGAGTGTCATCGTTCGGGATCAGCGGGACCAATGCTCACCTGATCCTCGAGGAGGCGCCGGCCGAGGCGTTGCCCGATCGAGGCGCGGCGGGCGGCGAGCCCGTGCGGGCGCCTGGAGACAGGGCTGGCGAGGCTGTCTTCGCGCTGGACACGCCGCCGCTGGTGGTCTCGGCCAGGGGCGACGCTGCGCTGCGCGGACAGGCTGGACGGGTGCTGGCCCAGATGGAGCGCTCTGACAAGTTCGACCCGCTCGACGTGGCCTATTCGCTGGCGGTGAGCCGCGCGGCGCTGAAGCAGCGGGCGATGGTCTCCGGGGGTAATCGGGAGGAGTTGCTCGACGGTCTGCGGGCTCTGGCGCGGGGCGAGTCGGTGGCTGGTGTGCTTGACGGCGCGGCCGCTGCCGGCAGCGGCAGGGTGGTGTTTGTGTTCCCCGGGCAGGGCGCTCAGTGGTTGGGGATGGCGGCTGGGTTGTTGGAGTCCTCGCCGGTATTCGGTGCGGTCGTGCGGTCGTGCGGCGAGGCGTTGGGCGCGTTTGTGGATTGGTCGCTCGAGGATGTGTTGCGGGGTGTGGAGGGCGCGCCAGGGTTGGACCGGGTCGACGTTGTGCAGCCGGTGTTGTTCGGGGTGATGGTCTCGCTGGCGGGTTTGTGGCGCGAGTGTGGCGTCGAGCCGGCCGCGGTCGTCGGTCACTCCCAGGGTGAGATAGCCGCCGCCCACATTGCGGGCGGCCTGTCTTTGCAGGATGCGGCAAGGCTCGTGGTGTTGCGCAGCCGAGCGTTGGTCGGGCTGATGGGTCGCGGCGGCATGGCGTCGGTCGCCCTGGCGCCAGAGGAGCTCGAGGGGTGGCTCGAGCGTTGTGAGGGCGAGGTGTCTGTCGCGGCCGTGAATGGCCCGCGCTCGGTCGTGGTATCCGGGGAGCGGCGGGCGCTCGACGGTCTGCTGTCCGAGCTCGTAGATGGCGGGGTAAGGGCGCGGGAGATCCCGGTGGGCTATGCGTCTCATTCGGCGCAGGTCGAGGAGATACGCGCAGAGCTGTTGGATGCTTGCGCGGGTCTTGCCGCTCGTTCTGGGGAGGTCCCGTTCATCTCCACCGTGACGGGCGAGCAGCTCGACACTGGCGAGCTCGACGGGGAGTACTGGTATCGCAACTTGCGCGAGCCGGTGCGGTTCGAGGGCGCGGTTCGCGGGCTGCTCGAGGAGGGGTACCGGGCGTTCGTCGAGATCAGCCCACATCCGGTGCTGACCGTCGCGGTGCAGGAGACCGTCGAGGAGGCCCTGCCAGAGCCGTCGGAGGTCGTCCTCGCGGGCTCGCTGCGCCGCGACCAAGGTGACGAGCAGCGGTTCCTGGCGTCGCTTGGCGAAGTATGGGTGCGCGGTGTCGAGATCGACTGGGAGAGGGTGTTTGCGGGGTCTGGGGCGCGACGGGTCGAGCTGCCGCCATATGCATTCCAGCGTGAGCGCTATTGGCTTGAGAGCTCGCCGGCGAGAGCGAAGGACGTGAGCGCGATCGGTCAGGCTTCCGCGGAGCATCCGTTGTTGGGCGCGATGGTTGCGCTGCCCGGCGAAGGTTGGTTGTTCACAGGGCAGTTGTCCATGCAAGAGCACCCGTGGCTCGCGGATCATGCCGTGTTGGGGCGCGTGCTGTTGCCAGGTACCGCCTTTCTCGAGCTTGCGGCTCACGCCGGCGCTCGGCTCGGATGTGAGGTTGTGCGTGAGCTGATCTTGCAGGCGCCGCTGGTGCTCCAAGAGCACGGTGCGACGCGCTTGCAGATGAGGATCGGCGAGGCCGAGGAGTCCGGTGCTCGCTCGCTGAGCATCTCCTCGCACGGCGAGTCCGGAGGCGAGGGGGTCGCTGCTGAGGAGAGCGAGTGGGTGTGCCACGCGCTGGGCTCGCTCGTGCCCTTGGAGCACGACGATGGGATCGATTGGGGCGAGCTGATCTCGCGAGAGGACGGGATGTGGCCTCCGATCGGCGCGGAGTCTTTGCCGGTCGAGGATGTCTATGACCGGCTTGCCGAGGTCGGCTTGGAATACGGTCCTGTCTTTCAGGGGCTCACCCGGGCGTGGAAGCGCGACGGTGAGATCTTTGCGGAGGTCTCGCTGGGGGATGGAGAGCGCGAGCGAGCGGGCTCGTTTGGTGTGCACCCGGCTTTGCTGGACGCCGCTCTGCACACGATGGCCTTCGACGACGCGGATGCGAAAGACGGTGTGTTGTTGCCGTTTTCATGGAACGACGTCGCACTGTTTTCCCGAGGCGCCTCGGCGCTGCGGGTGCGTATGGTGCCGGAGCGCGAGAACGCCGCCGCGATCGCCATCGCCGATCAGCATGGACGGCCTGTGGTGTCGGTTGGCTCGCTCGTGGCGCGGGGTTTCAGCGCTACTGATATCGGACAGCCAGATCGTCCTCAGCATGAGTCCCTGTTCGGCGTCGAGTGGATCGAGCATCCGGGCGGTGTACCCGCTACTTCGACTTCGCGGGCGTCCACTGCTTTTGGCACATGCTCAGTGGGAATCGGTGAAGCGCTCCGCACGGCAGGTGTAGCGTGCGAGGTGATCGAGGACGTCGAGTCGCTCGGTGAGGCGCTCGAGCGTGGAGCTCTCTACAGCGCGGTGTTGTTGGACGCCAGAGCCGATCAGCAGGTCGAGGCCGGCCGCGAGGAGTCGGGGGCCGCTGTCTCTGGGGTCGAGCCCGTGGAGGCGGTTCCGGACGAAGTCAGAACGCGCGTGCACGGTGTTTTGGGTTCTTTGCAGACATGGCTCGAGGATGAGCGGCTTTCAGAGTGCCGGCTGATGGTGGTAACCCAGGGAGCCATTGCCGTCGAGGATCATGAAGACGTGGGCGATCTCGCCGGTGGCGCGGTGTGGGGATTGGTACGCTCGGCGCAGCTGGAGAACCCGGACCGCTTCGTGCTGGTGGATGTCGATGGTGAGGCCTCCTCGTGGGATGTCCTGAGCCACGCGCTTGCTCTGGATGAGCCCCAGCTCACGGTACGACGGGGGACAATCCGCGTGGCGCGGTTGGGCGACGTGTATGGGAATGGCGTGCTCGCGTTGCCGCAGGACGCCGGTGCATGGAAGTTGGATGTTGAGCAGGAGGGCACGTTGGAGGGATTGGCGGTGGTTGCCAGTCCGGAGGCGGACAGGCCACTGGCGGCGGGCGAGGTGCGAGTCGAGATGCGTGCGACGGGTCTCAACTTCCGTGATGTGCTTGTGGTGCTCGGGATGTATCCGGGCGCTGCCACTTTCGGTGGCGAGGGCGCAGGGGTGGTTGTCGAGGTCGGGAGGGAATCTGCAGGCCTCGTTCCCGGTCAGCGGGTGATGGGAGTGATGGAAGGCGCGATGGGCACCGTGGCAGTGGCCGACGCTCGCGCTGTGGTGGCGATTCCCGAGGGCTGGTCCTACGCACAGGCGGCATCGATGCCGATCGTGTTCGCCACGGCCTATCGCGGGCTGGTGGATCTGGCGGGGCTGAAATCGGGTGAGCGACTGTTGGTTCACGCAGGCACCGGCGGCGTGGGTATGGCCGCGACACAGATTGCGCGCCACTTGGGCGCCGAGGTGTACGCCACCACGAGCGCCGGCAAGCGGGATGTCCTACGCGACATGGGATTCGCCGATACGCATATGGCTTCCTCGAGGACGCTCGATTTCAGGGACCAGTTCCTCGCCGCGACGGACGGGGAGGGAATGGACGTGGTATTGAATTCCCTCGCCGGCAAGTTCGTGGACACTTCGTTCGAGTTGCTCCCGAACGGTGGTCGCTTCTTGGAGATGGGCAAGACCGACATCCGCGACGGGCACGAAGTTGGCATTCAGCATCCGGGCGTGGTCTATCGCGCGTTTGACCTTATGGACGCGGGACTCGATCGGTTGCACGAGATCCTGCTGGAGCTCGTGGGGCTGTTCGAGAGCGGTGCCTTGGCTCTCTCGCCCGTGACGATGTGGAACGCACGGCGGCCCACGCAGGCGTTCCGGCACATGAGCCAAGGCCAGCATGTCGGCAAGAACGTATTGAGACTGCCCTCCGGGATCGGTAGCAATGGCACAGTGCTGATCACGGGAGGCACCGGCGAGCTCGGTGCGCAGGTTGCGCGGCATCTGGTGATCGAGCGCGGTGTACGCCATCTGGTGCTGGCGAGTCGCAGGGGCTCGCGAGCCGATGGCGCAAACGAGCTTCTCCAGGAGCTGTCCCGGCTGGGCGCACAGGCGAGCGTGATCGAATGCGACGTCTCCAGTCGTGAGCAGGTGCAGGAGCTGCTGGCGGCCATCCCAGCGGAGCACCCGCTGAATGCCGTGATTCACAGCGCCGGAGTACTGGACGACGGCGTGATCGCTTCGCTCACGCCGGAGCGTGTCGATCGTGTGCTCACAGCGAAGGTCGACGGGGCGTGGCATCTGCATGAGCTCACCAGCGACATGGAGTTGTCGGCGTTTGTGCTGTTCTCCTCGGTAGCGGGCGTGATGGGTGGCCCGGGTCAGGCCAACTACGCGGCGGCCAACGCATTTCTCGATGCGCTTGCCGTGCATCGACAATGCCAGGGTCTTGCCGCAACGTCGATCGCATGGGGCTTGTGGGAGCAGGCCAGTGGGATGACCGGCCATCTCACCGAGCTGGATCACGGACGGGTGAATCGGCTGGGTGTTCTCCCGCTGTCCAACGAGGAAGGTCTTGCGCTCCTGGACGAGGCGATTGTCACTGGCGAGGCACTGGTCGTCTCGGCTCGACTCGACATGAAGGCCCTGCGCGCGCGAGCCAGGGACGGCGAGTTGCACTCTCTGCTGCGTGAGTTGATCCGCGTACGCTCGCGTGAGGACAGCGGAACCCCGCACCGCTCGCTTGCGCAGCTGTTGGAGCAGACCGCTCCCGATCAGCACGAAACAGTCGTGCTCGAGCTGGTTCGCTCAGAGACAGCTCGTGTTCTTGGTCACCGCACGCCTGAGATGGTCGATGTGCAACGGCCCTTCAAGGAGCTGGGGTTCGACTCGCTCGCCGCCGTGGAGTTGCGCAACCGCCTCGCCACTCAGACCGGCATGCGTCTCCCGGCAACGCTGGCTTTCGACTACCCCACGCTCGAGGCGGTTGCCGTCTATCTCTTGGAGGAGGTCTCCATCCAGAGGACGGCCGCGACGGACAATCTGGGGACGGATCTGGACAGGTTGCAGATCAGGCTCTCCGAGATGTCTGCGGCCGAAGCAGAGCGAAGCGGAATCGCGACGCGTCTGCAGAGCATTCTCTCCGCATGGACATCCTCTGAGCAGGGAAGCGACTCGGAGCCCGTCGATGACGATCTCTCCTCGGCGACCGACGATGAGATCTTCGATCTCATCGACCGTGAGTTCGGGGACTCCTAGCGAGATGACCCACAAGTTCACTCTTCTTCGAGGCTTGCGTTGACGATGGCTGACGAGAAGCTACGCGACTATCTGCGAAAGGTAACGCTGGACCTGCGCAAGGCTCACCGTCAGCTCCAGGACGTAGAGCGGCGACAGTCTGAGCCGATCGCGATCGTCAGCATGGCTTGTCGCTATCCCGGGGGCGTGCGCTCGCCCGAGGACCTGTGGGAATTGGGCGCGTCTGGCGGCGATGTGATCACGGGATTTCCAGACAATCGTGGCTGGGACATCGGGGCTTTGTATCACCCAGATCCCGATCATCCTCGTACGACTTACGTGCAGGAAGGCGGGTTCATCCACGATGCGGACGAGTTCGATGCCGGCTTCTTCGGCATCAGTCCGCGCGAGGCGCTTGCGATGGATCCACAACAGCGGCTGCTACTGGAAGTGTCCTGGGAGGCGTTTGAGCGTGGGGGTCTGACGCCCGCATCGCTGCGTGGCAGTCAGACGGGTGTGTTCACCGGTGTGATCTACCACGATTACGGCGGTCGCATGATCGGTTCCGAGCCGCCCGACATGGAGGCCTATCTGGGGATCGGCAACGCGGGCAGTGTCGCCTCAGGACGCGTGTCCTATACGTTCGGCCTGGAGGGTCCGGCGGTGACCGTCGACACCGCGTGCTCCTCGTCGCTTGTCGCACTGCATCTCGCCTGCGGGGCCTTGCGTTCGCAGGAATGCGATCTCGCTCTCGCCGGCGGTGTCACGGTGCTGGCCACGCCCCAGAACTTCATCGGGTTCTCTCGGCAACGCGGACTTGCGCCCGACGGAAGGGCCAAGTCCTACGCCGACGCCGCCGATGGCACTGTCTGGTCGGAGGGCGTGGGCGTGTTGCTGCTGGAGCGTCTCTCGGACGCTCAGCGTCTGGGCCATCAGGTGCTCGGGCTTGTGCGAGGGAGCGCGGTCAATCAGGATGGGACGAGCAACGGATTGACCGCACCGAATGGCCCCTCGCAGCAGCGTGTGATCGAACAGGCGCTGGCGAGCTCTGGCCTGTCGAGCGGCGAGGTCGACGTCGTGGAGGGCCACGGAACCGGCACCAGGCTCGGCGACCCGATCGAGGCGCAGGCGTTGCTTGCGACATACGGACAGGGTCGCTCTCCTGAGCGGCCGTTGTGGCTTGGCTCGATCAAGTCCAACCTGGGTCACACGCAGGCGGCGGCCGGCGTTGCCGGTGTGATCAAGATGGTGATGGCGATGCACCATGGCGTACTACCCAGGACATTGCATGTGGATCGCCCCACCTCGCAGGTGGATTGGTCGCGGGGCGCGGTGTCGCTGCTCACCGAGGAGCGACAGTGGCCGCCAGGAGTCGCAGCGCGTCGCGCAGGAGTCTCCTCGTTCGGTATCAGTGGCACGAATGCGCATGTGATCATCGAGGAGGCGCCATCGGTCCATACAGCCGTCCCGGATCTGCACGCGATCAGGCGCGGCCATTCCACCGTTTGGACGGTGTCCGGTCAGAGCGCGGAGGTCGTAGGCTCGCAGGCCGCCAGGTTGCTCCAGCATGTGCGTGGGCAGCCCGAGCTGTCGCCCCTCGACGTCGGGCTCTCGTTGGCCGCTCGTCACCCATTCGAGAATCGTGCGGCTGTGGTCGGGGCCGACCGACGCACGCTGCTTGCCGGCTTGGAGGCGCTTTCGCACGGCCGATCCGAGGTCGGCGTTCTGCGTGGTGCGGTCGCCGGCGCAGCGACTGCCGGCGGAATCGCCTTCATGTTCACAGGTCAGGGAGCCCAACGTCCGGGGATGGGGATGGAACTGCTCAACGGATTTCCTGTGTTCCGCGAAGCGTTCGAGGAGGCACTTAGTCATCTGGATGTCCTCCTGGGAAGGTCTTTGGCCGAGGTCATATTCGCCCAAGAGGGGTCGGCCGATGCCACCCTCTTGGATGACACGAGCTTCACCCAGCCCGCTCTGTTCGCGCTCGAGGTGGCGCTTTTCAGACAGCTACAGAGCGTTGGTGTACATCCGGACTTCCTCATCGGTCACTCGATCGGCGAGCTCACGGCGGCCCAGGTGGCCGGAGTGCTCTCGCTGGATGACGCCTCGCGTCTGGTCGCGGCACGTGGACGGCTGATGGGATCGCTGCCTGCCGGTGGGGCGATGGTGGCGTTGCAAGCCTCCGAGCGGGAGGTTCGAGATTCGCTGCAGGGCCTGGAGGATCGGGCCTCGCTCGCAGCCGTCAACGGTCCGTCTGCGGTGGTCGTATCCGGCGAGCAGCAGGTGGTCGAGGCGCTGGCTTCGGACTGGGAGGCACAGGGGCGCAAGGTGAGACGCCTGGCGGTCAGCCACGCATTCCATTCGCCGCTGATGGAGCCGATGCTCGAGCAACTCACCGAGCTCGCGAGCGACCTGTCCTTCGGCCAAGCGAGGATTCCAATCGTCTCGAATGTGACCGGTGCGCCGATCACCCCCGAGCGCATCCGCGACCCTCGTTACTGGGCCGAACACGCCCGCCTGCCTGTGCGTTTTGGCGAGGGCATTCGTTGGCTTCACCAGCGCGGCGTGAGGCGCTTTGTCGAGCTCGGGCCGGGCGGCGTGCTTGCCGCGATCTGTGACGAATGCCTGGCAGAGAGCGAGAGCGATCTCGTCCCCGGTGAGGCGAGCGCCCGTGAGGACCAGGTCGATCAGGCCGCTCGGCAAGCGAGGATCGTCCCCATCTTGCGCCGGGAGCGCTCTGAGCCCGACTCGTTGCTCGCGGCACTGGCCGAGCTCTGGGTTGACGGTGGCGCCGTGGACTGGCAAGCGCTGCTGGAGGCCCCTGGTGTGCGCCGGGTCGCGCTGCCGACGTATGCATTTCAGCGCGAGCGTTACTGGCTCACGCCGGCGGATGGCGAGGCCCCTATGACGGTCGATCAAAGCGCTGCGGGCGAGCATGGCTTCTGGGAGGCCGTAGATGCAGAGGACGCGGGAGCGCTGTCGGCCGTGTTGCAGCTCAGCGAGGAGCTCGAGCGCTCCTCGCTCGAGACGGTATTGCCTGCACTATCGGGTTGGCGACGACGCCGCATCCAGGAGTCCGTGACCGATGACTGGCGCTATCGCGTGGACTGGAAGCGCGGGGGTGAACCGCAGGCTGCGCTGTCGGGAAATTGGGTTGTGCTCGTTCCCGCGGATCTCGGTGAGGACGAGTGGGTTGCCTCGGTGCTCGACGCGGTGTCCATGGACGGTACGCGGATCGTGCGCCTGGACGTGGATGCACGGCAGATGTCTGACCGTGGCGCTCTGGCCGAGCTGCTGGGGGCCGCGCTTTCGCCACCGCCGCCGGCGCCAGAGCTTGGGAGCGCCCCGGAGGAATCCTCAGAGGAGGATCCCCTCCAGCTGGACGGGATCCTTTCACTACTGGCGTTGTGCGAAGAGCGCCAGGGCGCCCACGACGCCGTGCCGCTGGGGCTGGCGGGCACACTCGCATTGACGCAGGCGCTCGAGGATGGCGAGGTTCGGGCGCCGCTGTGGCTTGCCACGCGTGAAGCGGTGTCGGTCGGCGATGCCGAGGAGCTCGGCAGTCCGGCGCAGGCAATGATCTGGGGGCTCGGACGGTCGGTCGGCTTGGAGCGTCCACAGCGTCGCATATCGCTCCTCGATCTACCGGTGAAGTTCGACCGCAACGCTCGGCGTTTGTTCTGCGGGGCGCTCGCGGGCGCGGGCGAGGAGGACCAGGTCGCTGTGCGCTCCGGGGGCATGTTCGTGCGGCGACTGGTTCGCGCGCCGGCGGGAGCTCTGCCTGAGCGCGTGTGGAGACCTTCTGGCACCGCTTTGATAACGGGTGGTACCGGCGCGCTGGGCGCGCATATCGCACGCTGGCTCGCTCGCTCGGGTGCAAGGCGGCTGGTCCTGGTGAGCCGTCGAGGCCCGGAGGCGGACGGCGCTCGCGCTCTCGAGAGCGAGCTCGAAAGGCTCGGCGCGGATGTGCAAGTGGTTGCCTGTGACGTGGGCGATCGCGGCGCGCTCGCCGAGTTGTTGGCGTCGCTGCCGCCAGAGCATCCACTGGACACGGTCGTTCATGCGGCCGGGCTTGGGGGCGACACCGAGCCGTTTGAGACTCTGGGGATCGAGCGGCTCCAGCAGAGCCTGCACCCCAAGGCCCAGGCGGCGCATCATCTGCACGAGTTGACAAGGGACATGAATCTGTCGGCCTTCGTACTCTGCTCATCCTTTGCTGCCACTGTCGGCTCCGGAGGCCAAGGGGACTACGCCGCAGCCAATGCCTTTCTCGATGCCCTGGCGATCCATCGCCGTGAGCGCGGCCTGCCCGCGACGTCGCTGGCTTGGGGCCTTTGGGAGGGAGCGGGTATGGGAGATCGCGCCGCCGAGGAGCTTCATCGGCGAGGAGTGCAAGCGATGTCGCCTGAGCAGGCGATCGGTGTGCTTCAGCAGTCTCTCGATCGCGAGGAGACCTGCCTGACCGTGGCGAATGTCGACTGGCGGAGATACGCGCCCATCTACGCCTTCGCGCGAGCTCGTCCCCTGATCGAAGACCTGCCGGAGGTCGCCGCTGCGCTCGGCGACGCGCGTGCGCACCTCGAGCGTCCGGCGGGTGAGGATGCCATGGCCAGACGCTTGTCGGGGCTGCCCGCGCGCGATCGCGAGCGGGTGCTTCTCGAGCTGGTTCGCGCTGAGGCCGCAAGCGTGCTCGGCCATTCAGAGCTCGCCTCGATCGGCCCTGATCGAGCGTTCAAGGAGCTCGGCTTCGACTCGCTGATGGTGGTGGATTTGCGCAGGCGCCTCCAGGAGAAGGTGGGTGTGCCTCTCGCGGCCACCGTGGTCTTCGATCACCACACTCCCGCGTTGCTCGCGGAGCATCTGGCCCGCGAGGTGACCGGCTCGCAGGTGGACGTCGCGATGCGGGCCGCCAGGCCTAGCGAAGACCCGATTGCGATCGTCTCGATGAGCTGTCGTTTCCCCGGCGACGCTCGCTCGCCCGAGGAGTTGTGGCAGCTCGTGCGCTCGGGCACGGATGCGATCTCCTCGTTTCCCACCGATCGGGGGTGGGACCTCGAGCGACTGTATGACCCTGATCCCGATCATCCCGGTACGAGCTACACACAAGCGGGCGGTTTTGTGCAAGGCGTTGGAGACTTTGACGCGGATTTCTTCGGGATCAGCCCGAAGGAGGCGCTTGCGATGGATCCTCAGCAGCGAGTATTGCTGGAGCTCTGCTGGGAGGCGCTCGAGCGTGCCGGCATCGATCCGCTGTCTCTACGTGGCAGCGACACGGGGATCTTCATCGGCATCAATCCGAGCGGCTACGGGAGCAAACTGCCCAAGGAGCTCGAGGGCTATCAGGTGACCGCCACAACCGGCAGCGTGATCAGCGGTCGGGTGGCTTACACATTCGGGCTCGAGGGACCGGCGATATCGATTGACACAGCCTGCTCCTCCTCGTTGGTCGCGTTGCATTTGGCGTGTGCGTCGTTGCGTGCAGGCGAGTGTGACATCGCGCTGGCAGGCGGGGTCGCTGTTACTTCGACGCCTGACGTGTTCGTGGTATTCAGCCGTCAGCGCGGGCTTGCCCCAGACGGTCGCTGTAAGTCATTCGCCGACATCGCTGACGGCACCGGCTGGTCTGAGGGCGCCGGCACGCTCGTTCTCGAGCGGTTGTCGGACGCGCAGCGTCTCGGTCATCCTGTCCTTGCGCTCGTGCGCGGCAGCGCGATCAATCAGGATGGCGCCAGCAATGGTCTCACCGCTCCCAACGGGCTCGCCCAGCAGCGGGTGATCAGCCAGGCGCTTGCCAACTCGGGCCTATCGGCGGACCAGGTCCAGGCGGTCGAGGGGCATGGGACCGGCACAAGGCTTGGTGACCCGATCGAGGCACAGGGATTGCTCGCCACATACGGTCAGCAGCGAGGTGGGAAGGAGCCTCTGTGGCTTGGCTCGATCAAGTCCAATATCGGCCACACCCAGGCTGCTGCCGGTGTCGCCGGTGTGATCAAGATGGTGATGGCGATGGGACATGGCGTCCTGCCACGGACGCTGCACGTGAACCGCCCCTCCGGCGAAGTCGACTGGTTCAGAGGCGAGGTTTCCCTGCTCTGCGAGGAGCGCGATTGGCAGCCAGGAGAGGAACCCCGCAGGGCAGCCGTGTCGTCGTTTGGGGCAAGCGGGACCAACGCCCACGTGATTCTCGAAGAGGCGCCGTCCGGCCTTGGGCGCTCGGACGGAGTGAGGACCGTCGCGGGTGACTCAGCGCAGTCGCAGATGCTGCCCTGGGTGATTTCGGCCAATGACGAGGAGGGATTGACGCGGCAAGCTCAGGAGTTGCGCGCGCATCTGAGCGCTCGCCCTGGCACGAACGCCGCCGACGTGGGCCTGTCGCTTGCGGCCCGCGCCAAGCTGGAGCACAGGGCCGTGATCCTGGGTGGCGATCCGGAGGCTCAGCTCGCAGGCTTGGAAGCGCTCTCCGAACGCCGATCCGCCGCGAATGTATTCGAGGGCGCAGGCGGCTCCGAGCGCGAGCCGATCGCGTTCATGTTCACCGGCCAGGGCGCCCAGTACGCCGGCATGGGGGCGGGCCTGTACGAGGCATTTCCAGTCTTCAAGGCTGCCCTGGACGAAGCTTGTGAATCGTTGGATGGCGAGCTCGAATGCTCCTTGCGCGACGTGTTGTTCGCCGGGGAAGGCTCGCCGCTCTTTGGGTGTCTGGACGACACGCGGTTCACCCAAACCGGCTTGTTTGCGCTGGAGGTGGCCCTCTACCGACTGGTCGAGAGCTTGGGTGTTCGTCCCGACTATGTGATCGGTCACTCAGTCGGCGAGCTGGCGGCTGCCTACGTGGCGGGAGTTTTCACGCTGGAGGATGCCTGCAGTCTGGTCGCGGCTCGTGGCCGGTTGATGAGCGAACTGTCCCAGCGCGGGGTGATGGTGGCTGTACAGGCCACCGAGGAAGAGGCGCTCGCTTCGCTCGAGGGGCTCGAGGACCGGGTTGCGTTGGCGGCAGTCAACGGTCCGGCATCCGTGGTGCTATCCGGCGAGGAGTCAGATGTTGTGGAGATCGCTCGGATCTGGGAGGAACGCGGGCGCAGGACAAAGCGCCTGACGGTCAGTCACGCTTTTCACTCTCCGCTCATGGACGGGATGCTGGAACCGTTCGCAGAGTTGGCCCGGCGTGTCTCGTTTGCGGAGCCTCGAATCCAAATCGTCTCGAACCTGACGGGTGGCATTGCGGGAGCTGAGCTTTGTGAGTCGGACTACTGGGTGAGCCATGCGCGTGAGACGGTTCGCTTCGCCGACGGGGTGCGTTGGCTGGCCGACCGGGGAGCTACCCACTTCATGGAGCTCGGACCCGGCGGCACGCTCAGCGCGATGGCGCGTGATCATCTACAGAACGACGAGCATCTGATCGTGCCGTTGCTCCGCGCCGGGCATGGGGAGCCCGAGACGCTGATCGCCGGCTTGGCGCGTTTGTGGACGCATGGAGCCCAGATCGATTGGCGCGGATCGCTCGAGGCCACCGGCGCGCGACCTGTGAGCTTGCCGACGTATGCGTTTCGACGTCGCCATTACTGGCTTGATGGCGGCGGGTCGACAGGGAGCTCGGGCGCCGTGTCGGCCGGCCAGGATTCGCTCGATCATCCCTTGCTGAGTGCGATGGTTCACCTGGCAGGGAGTGACGAGTGGATTTTCACTGGGCGCGTCTCGCTGCAGTCACACGCGTGGCTGGGCGACCATGTCGTGATGGGCGCAGTGCTGATGCCAGGCACCGGCCTACTCGAGCTCGCGTTGTGTGCGGGAGCGCGAGTGGAGTGCCCCTCTGTGCAGGATCTGACCTTTCAAGCGCCCATGCGGATCCCCCCACAGGGCGGCGTGCAGCTCCAGGTGGCGCTCGGAGAGGTTGACGACGATGGTTGCAGAACGGTGAACATTCACTCGCGTCTCGAGCCAAATGTAGCCGAGGCGAATGATCTGGGCTCCGGCGAAGATTGGACTTGCAATGCGAGTGGGGTGTTGAGAGCAGCCACCGCCGAGCAAGGGCGGGCGCTCTCCGAGTCCCTGTCGGGTGGGGTGTGGCCGCCTGGCGACACCCAGCAAGTGGAGGTCCAAGAGCTCTACGACCAACTGGGAGAGCGCGGCTATGACTACGGACCAGCCTTCCAAGGTGTACGTGCCGCCTGGCGGCGCGGAGATGAGCTGTTCGCGGAGGTGGCGCTCCCGGCCGAGCAGCAGGATCAGGCGGATTCCTTCAATCTGCATCCAGCGCTGCTGGATGCCGCCGTCCATGTCGTCGGGGCCGACACTGCCCGGGTCGAGCCCGATCTCAACGGTGATGTGTGGCTGCCGTTCTCCTGGCAGGGCGTACACCTACATGCAACCTCCGCCAAGGAATTGCGAGTGCATGTCGTGC
Source organism: Solirubrobacteraceae bacterium (assembly GCA_036510155.1). Taxonomy (GTDB): domain Bacteria; phylum Actinomycetota; class Thermoleophilia; order Solirubrobacterales; family Solirubrobacteraceae; genus Palsa-744. Next base: position 15,621 of record DATCEK010000004.1, read on the forward strand.
CGGTGGAGCAGGACTCCTTGTCATTGGCAATCGCCGATGAGCAAGGCTCGCCCGTTCTCTCGGTAGATACGCTGCGCTCGCGTCCTGTTCCAGCGCATCAGCTGGGAGCGTTCGCCTCGGAGCCCGCGCGAGGGCTCTTTGCCCTGAGCTGGAGCGAGCTGGGGTCCGCACCCCCATCCGAGGGTTCTCGGGAGCTGCCCTGGGCCGTGCTCGACGGCACACAGGGCGGCTGGGCGGACTCCCTGTCTGTAGAGGTGCAAGTACATCCAGATGCACCGTCGCTGGCGGCATCACTGGGCGGCGGTGACTGTTTGGCCCTTGCACAAGTGGACTGCGAGCGCCACGACGGCGAGACGCCTGGCGAGGACTCGCCCATGGATTGCGTTCGCGCGTGTGTCGGCTCGGTGCTCGAGTTGCTACAAGCCTGGCTCGATGACCATCGTCTTTCCGGGTCGCGTCTGGTACTAGTGACAAAGCAGGCGGTTGTGGCACAAGCCGCAGACGCTGCGCCAAACTTGGCCGGGGCGGCGGTGTGGGGTCTGGTGCGCTGTGCGCAGTTGGAGAACCCCGGGCGTCTGCTGCTGATCGACCTCGACGGAGAGGATGCGTCCTGGCAGACACTGCCGGTGACGGTGGAGAATGCCTTGGCGCTCGAGGAGCCGCAGCTCGCGATTCGCGAGGGGAGCGTGCTGACCCCGCGTTTGGCGCATGTCGAGCAGCACCCGACCGGCGGGGTGAGCCCGACGCATGAGCCGCGCGGGGGCGCCGGTGACGCCGGTGTGGATGAAGCGGCTCAGGTCGCGACGGAGCGCGCGATGGACTGGCCGGATGAGCAGGGCACGGTGCTGATCACCGGCGGTACCGGTGGCCTGGGAGCCCTGCTGGCAAGGCACTTGGTCAGCGACCTTGGAGTGCGTCACATTCTGCTCGCCAGTCGTCGCGGGGAGGCCGCCGAGGGAGCTGTCGAGTTGAAGGCGGAGCTGTCGGCGCTCGGCGCGAGCGTGCGGGTCGCGGCGTGTGACGTGTCTGATCGATCCGAGCTCGAGGGATTGATCTCCTCGACGCCGGTGGAGCATCCGCTGCGCGGCGTCGTGCATGCGGCGGGAGTGCTCGACGACGGAGTCATCGGCTCGTTGACCGCGGAGCGCTTGGACGGAGTGTTGGCGGCGAAGGCCGACGGGGCATGGCACCTGCATCAGTTGACGCAGGGCCTCGACCTCCGAGGGTTCGTGATGTTCTCCTCCTCCGCCGGGACGCTCGGCAGTCCCGGCCAGGGCAACTATGCGGCGGCCAACGCGTTCCTGGACGCGCTCGCGTGCCATCGGCGTCTAGAGGGCCTACCGGCGGTCTCGTTGGCGTGGGGTCCGTGGTCCTCGCCCGGCGGGATGACCAAGAGTCTCGGCCAGGTCGAGCTGACCCGGATGGCGCGGGCGGGTGTCCGGCCTCTGTCGATCGACCAGGGCCTCCAACTATTCGACGGAGCGATCGTGCGAGAGGAGCCCCACGTGATCGCGATGCAGCTCCTCAGGTCATCGCTGCGATCGGCGGCAGACGCGGGCACGTTGCCGTCGCTGCTCAGGGGTCTGGTGGGCCAGAGCGTGCCTCGATCCAGCGGCCTGAGCCAGGGATCGCTCGCGCGGCTGCTGGCCGGCGCGCCCGAGCACGAGCGCGAGTATCTGGCCCTGCGAGCTGTACGCGAGCAGGTCGCGAGGGTGCTCGGGCACGCATCGAGCGACGCGGTCGAGCCAACGGGCACATTCAAGAAGCTCGGGTTCGACTCGCTTGCGGCGGTTGAGCTGCGCAACACGCTCAGTGCCATCAGCGGCTTGCAGCTACCGGCGACACTCATCTTCGACTATCCGACGCCTATCGCTCTCACAGAGGCTCTCCTGGGCGAGATCGACTTCGAGCAGGACTCCGATCGCTCGGTCGAGCTCGAGCTGGACAGGTTGGAGAAGCTGCTCGCCGGCCAGCAGCTGGAGGACTCCACGCGCGGGCAGGCCATCGTTCGTCTGCAGACGCTCCTGAGGAGGCTGAATGGCTCCAACGGCGCCGCCGAGGACGCGGCGAGCACCGAACAGGCGCTGCAGACGGCGAACGCCGAGGAGATCTACGACTTCATCGACAAACAGCTCGGGTCCGCATGAGCGGCATCCTGGCGTCTCATGGAGAAGGGTGGCGGACGTTGTGAGCGCCGACGAGAAGTCGTTGGAATATCTCAGACGCGTCACCGTGGATCTCCACGACGCGCGCCGGCGCCTCGGTGAGCTCGAACGGCGCGAGCGCGAGCCGATAGCGATCGTCGGGGTTGCCTGTCGCTATCCGGGAGGGGTGCGCTCAGCTGAGGATCTTTGGGATCTGGTGTGTGCCGGGCGCGACGGTATCACCGGTTTCCCGACCGACCGCGGTTGGGATCTGGAGCGTCTTTACGATCCCGACCCGGCGAAACCCGCCACCAGCTACGTGCGGGAAGGAGGCTTCGTGCACGACGTGGCGGATTTCGACGCAGGCTTCTTCGAGATCAGTCCGCGTGAGGCGCTCGCAACCGATCCGCAGCAACGCCTGATGCTCGAAATGTCATGGGAGGCGCTCGAGGATGCGGGCATCGATCCACGTAGCCTGAGTGGCAGTCAGGTCGGGGTCTACACGGGGGTCATGTATTACGACTACGCGATGGGTGTCCGGGGCGCTGCCGCGGCGTCGGTGGAAGGTCATCTGAGCACCGGTATCGCGGCCAGTGCCGTGTCCGGCAGAGTGGCGCACACATTTGGCCTGGAGGGTCCGGCCATAACGGTCGACACCGCCTGCTCCTCCTCGCTCGTGACATTGCACATGGCAGTCCAGGCGCTGCGCTGTGGGGAATGCTCGCTCGCGCTCGCCGGCGGCGTCACGGTGCTCGCCAGTCCAGGCGTGTTCGTCGAGTTCTCGCGTCAGCGGGCGCTGGCTTTCGATGCACGCTGCAAGTCCTTCTCCTCGAACGCCGATGGCACCAGCTGGGGCGAGGGAATGGGCGTGGTGCTACTCGAGCGCCTGTCCGACGCCCGTCGGCTCGGGCACGACGTTCTGGCGCTGATCCGCGGCAGCGCCGTCAACCAGGACGGCGCCAGCAACGGTTTGACCGCTCCGAACGGACCAGCCCAGCGGCGGGTGATCGGCGCGGCGCTCGAGAATGCGGGGCTTCAAGCGCGGGAGATAGACGCGGTGGAGGCCCATGGGACAGGCACGCGACTCGGCGACCCGATCGAGGCGCAGACGCTACTGGCCACCTATGGTCGTGCGCACACGCCGGAGCGTCCCCTGTGGCTCGGCTCGGTCAAGTCGAATATCGGTCACACCCAAGCCGCCGCGGGGGTGGCGGGAGTGATCAAGATGGCGATGGCTCTGCGCCACGGTCTGCTGCCGCGAACGCTGCACGTCGAGGAGCCCTCGCACGAGGTCGATTGGTCCTCAGGGACGGTTGCGCTGCTCGAGGAGGAGGTCTCCTGGCCCCGAGGCGAGGAGCCGCGCCGCGCCGCGGTGTCTTCATTTGGGATCGCCGGCACCAACGCCCACGTGATCCTCGAGGAAGCGCCCCCCGCCGATGCGGATGAGGCACAAGGCCGACGGGCTGCCGGCCCCTCGGAGGGCCGGGAGCCCGGCGAGGGCCGGCAACCCGCTGAGGGCCGGCAACCCGCTGAGGGCCGACAACCCACTGATTTGGACGAAGCGCGTGGTGATGCGCGAGCGAAACCACAGGTCGGTTTGCTCTCCGAGGGCGTCGTGCCCTGGATCCTCTCCGGGCACGACCGGTCGGGACTCTCCGCTCAAGCGGGAGGACTGCGTGAGCGACTCCAGCAAGGCCGGGACCTGCGTCCGATCGACGTGGCGTTCTCGCTGGCGCGTCGCGGTCGGCTCGAGCACCGGGCCGTGATCGTCGCAGGGGACAGTGAGTATCCGGACTCTGCGCTGGGCGCGCTCGTGGACGGCGATTCGGCTGCGGGGCTCCTCGAGGGAGTGGCCGCGTCCGGCGGTCCCGGTCGGGTGGCGTTCGTGTTCCCCGGCCAGGGCTCTCAGTGGGCTGGGATGGCCGCCGGACTATTGAAGAGCTCGCCGGTCTTCGCCCACAGCATCGAGGAGTGTGCCCATGCGTTGGCGCCGTTCGTGGAGTGGTCGCCGCAAGAGGTTCTGCGCGACGAGGGCGGGGATTGGCTGAATCGGGTTGACGTGGTGCAGCCGGTGCTGTTCGCCGTGATGGTCTCGCTGGCAAAGCTCTGGCGGGCATGCGGGGTGAAGATGGATGCGGTCGTGGGTCATTCCCAGGGTGAGATCGCGGCCGTGTGTGCGGCCGGTGGGCTGTCGCTTCAGGACGGGGCGCGGATAGTGTCGCTGCGCAGCCGCGCGTTGACTGCCATCTCGGGTGAGGGTGGGATGGCATCCGTGGCGCTGTCCGAGCCGGAGCTGATGGCACGGCTCGAGAGTCTCGACGGCGAGCTGTCGCTCGCGGCGGTCAACGGTCCCGCCTCGATGGTGGTCTCAGGTGGGCGCGAGGCTCTGTCGGATCTACTCGAGCGCTGTGAGGCCGAAGGTGTGAAAGCGCGGCAGATCCCGGTCGACTATGCGGCTCATTCCGCCCACGTCGAGCACGTCAGAGAGGAGCTGTTGGAGGCCTGTGCCGATGTCGTGCCGCGTTCGGGCGACGTCTCGTTCTATTCGTCGGTTACAGGTGGCTTGCTCGACATGGCGAGCCTTGACGCCGAGTATTGGTATCGCAACCTGCGGGAGACGGTGCGCTTCGATCGAGCGACGCGTGCACTGTTCGAAGCGGGATGCCGGACTGCGATCGAGACGAGCCCCCACCCGGTGTTGGCGATGGGGATTCAAGAAATGGCCGACCACATGCGCCTGGGCGATGACGGCGCTATCGACGATGGCGCCCAGGAGGATCGCGCGATCGGCGAGGAGGAGGTTGACGCGGCGGCACAGCCCCATGTGGCCACGATCGGCTCCCTGCGTCGCGGCGAGGGGGGCGCCAAGCGCTTTTTGCAGTCGCTCGCCGAGGCATGGGTGCGTGGCGTGCCGGTCGATTGGACGTCGCTGTTCGAGGGGTCCGACGCCAAGCGAGTGCCATTGCCTGCATACGCCTTCCAGCGCCGGCGCTACTGGTTGTCGGCGGGTGGCGGCGAGGACCCCGCCGCCGCCGGGCTCATGCCGGCCGAGCACCCGTTGCTGGGCGCGGCGGCTGCGCTTGCGGACAGGCACGGCTGGCTGTTCAGCGGCC
>DATCEK010000005.1:0-11108 GCA_036510155.1 Solirubrobacteraceae bacterium
TGCCGGGCGATCCTCATCCGCTACGACAAGAACCCCACCAACTACCTCGGACTCATCCAGCTAGCCTGCGCTCTGCTCTGGTACCGCCGACGCCACCAACTCCAACAACACCCACAAACAGTTCTCGGATAGTCACTAAGGGTCGCGTGGCGCTTCCGCCAGTCACTAGAAGGTTAAAGCCTCGCCACCATGCAACGCCGAGCTGCGTTGAGTGCTCGGCGCTATGAGCCACATTACTCGCCCGCCCGGCGGCGCCATTAGAGACGTTCCGGCTCGCCCAAAACGTATCAAGCATCATTATGAGTGTGTCGGCCTGCTTTGGTCTGCGTACTGCTGACAGCTTCAATAAAATCTCCGGCGTCATGCTCGCGGAGATACACTTCACGATCTCCTGGTTGTTCGGTAACACCTGCTGTGACATGACTTTCACTATAGTCAGGTGATTAATCGTGTCGACGGCCCTGGATTTGGCCCGCGTCGCACAAGCGGCAGCAACGCGACGTGCCGTCTACCTCTGATGCAAGACAACCATTAGACTTGCGGAGCCATGACGTCCCGAGGAGCCGAAACTATTCTGTCCGCTGCCCGCGACAGACTTAATTGTGTGGCCGAACGAATCCTAGCGGTCCTTGGTGCCGCGCTCCTTGTCATAGGACCAGCTCGTCAAGCAACCGCAGAGGTCAAGAAGGCGGAGTCACTTGCTGCCGCTTGGCAAGCATCCGAGCTAGTGTGCACAGCGTGACAGCTAGTGCTTCGGGGCAGCGTCTGCCATCGTCTTTACTATCTCGGCCGCAGTCTGCTTGGCGACGCCGGCATCATCGAGTTCTCGCGCTGCGAATGCCCGGAGTGCATCGTCGGCACGTATCCGTGTGTAGAAGCGGTACAAAACCCCGGCTAGGACAAAGACTAGGCCGACAACGAGTGTCGCGATGAACTCGCCAGGAGTCATGTGCGACCAGGTGCCCTCTTGGGTCGCCAACGCGAACGCGATCAAGGTTGCGCCCACGCTAGCGATCCATGCACTCGTCCCATGCTCGTCCATAGCTTGAGCGACAACTTTGATCGAGCCAGCTAGATTGGCGCTTCCTCCCTCATATGGGCGCAGCCCCGAGTCGGACATCCGAGCCAGCATCGCATACTCGGCGGGGCGGGTCAAGGCTGACTCCCGTCGCAAAGACCGCGATAACGCCCACCGCTCCATGATGCCCGAGCGGCGCATCGCGCTGGCTGAGTCACACAACCGGTATTGTCGGCTGTACAGGACAGAATCGATTGTGCAAACGGTCGCCTATAGGCCCGTGGTGACGACAATGCAGATTTATAGTGTGCCGTTGCGACTAATGACCATGTCGAGTTCAAGGATGCGCTTTAGCCAGAGCAGATATCGTTCCTCTATCTGGGTGAATGCCTGAGCTACCTTGGAGACGACGACGAGATAGCCGCGCATCTCATCGCGTTGAAATGAGATGGCCCGCACAGATTGGTAACCATGTTCGGTAAATGCCGAGATGTCATCGCCGCGGAGTGCTGTCAGATGTGGTTCGTCGGCCTCATATACGAGTTCTTCGGCATGGTCCTCTTCCTGTCTTTGACAATGCTTCAGCCAACTCGTCCCGATACGAACTTCAAAGTTCTCTCGTTCGTTCGCAGTGTGCTCTGGCGCGGCAAGAATCTCGAACTTACGTTTGTCATGAAGCTCGCCAACGGGTGTCAAATCATTTACGGCATCTCGGAGTCGATCTCTTACACGAGGATCGCTCACCTCACTCCAGATCGAGACCTTGAACTCCTGTTGCGCTGCCGACAATAGGTGTTTCTGGGTCATCTTGCATATAGATTGCACAGTAACGTCGCTCTTCAAGTCGCGAAGCGAGACCTCACCAGAAATTAGTGTTCCTGTCAGATTGTATAGATGTTCGGAGTACTCACCGAATCGTCTCAGCGTCTCCTCACTGGGCTCAAAGCTCGCAAGCTTCTCTCGTTCCAACTCCAGTTCTGCTCCGACCTGTAGGTGTTGAGCCTTCACCTTTTCTAGTTCCGCTGCGCTAGTGCGAACGAGAAGCTCGTAAAATTTGCGGGTAAGCCACCATGCAAGTGCAATTCCTGCCGATAGGCAGACACCACATGCAATGGCAAGGATATACCCGGGGACGTTACCTGTCGGCCCAACGAACTTGATAACCAAGCTGGCAAGAATTGTCAGCAAGCCAGCTGCAAAGATTGCCCAAAGAGCAATAAATGCTGAACTGCGATGCGTCGGAGGCTTTTCAGTCCACCACCACTTTAGCCACTGCCAGGGGTTCCGGATGAACTTCGGTTCTTGCTTTTCTGGTGACAGAGTATTCAAAATGAGTCCGAGATAACGCTACGCAAGCCCAAACCGTCGCGAGGCTAAGGGCTCTGGTTACAGCACTGATCTCTACCCGATGTGTCGATACCGTGGTAGCTGCTTTTCAACATGGTCCGAAACCTCGTGTATGTACACGTCCATGGAGATGGTTCCCCTTACAGCCTCCAGAAACCGGGTCCGGGAATATGCCGACAAAGGCTCGTTTATGTCTGAGCGCTCGGGGGAGGAGCTTGGCGGACGTGTAGTGCCTGGTCCTTCTTGGGCGGGGGGTGTCGGTTGACCGTCGCTGCCAGCGTCCATGCCGCCAACTCCTTCAAGACTTGTCACGATTGTATCCTTTGTTACAAGGAGAGAATACTCCTTTGCTCCCGGGATGTCAATCGGAATAGTTCTGGTGCTAAGACTGGAATCCTGCATAAGGCGTGGCCTTACCCTCGGCGTTGGACGTTCCGTATGGTGGACCCTAACCGATTCTCGCTACTAAATGCAAGGAAGGCTTAGTGAAGCGGCCCGTGTCGCACGAGTGCCGTTGGGCGTATGCTGCCTTGTCTGGTCTGTGCTGAGTGCGCCGCTCTGGATCGGCAGGCCGCCCCGGAGATCGGCAGCGTGGCGTCCATCTGGCAAGCATAGGTCGGCGGTCTGCTGTACCGTTGGTTAGTCGATATTCGCTCTATACGAACAATACGTGGCAGCTCGAAAGACAAGCAAGGAGTCTCTGCTCAGCGGTAAGTCGCCTGTGCCCGCTGCTGTGCTGGCTGCTGTGATCGAGAAACCGGGCCACGGTTGGGACGTTGCCAGCCGTGCGAGGCGTCGTATGGGCTCGTCGTGGCGGATCGACAGCAAACACATCTACTCCTACCTGGAGCGGCTTGAGCGCGACGGTTTGATCCGTTCGCAGAAGGAGCCTGCCGGGCAGAAGGACGAACTGCTCGATGTCTATTATCCGACTGAGAAGGGTGAAGAAGCCCGGCGGGAGTGGCGCACGATGCCGCTCAAACAGGGCGTCATCCCGACCGACCTGGACGTGCGGCTGCTGTTCTCGACCGAGGATGACCTCCCGGATCTACTGAAGCGGTTCGCCGAACGTGAAGAGCGAATCCTCGAAGAAATCGAGGACGCCGAAAAAGCAGAGACCCGGCCTGTTTCCTACTTGGGGAGAGTCATCAACATGCAGCGTTCTTCGGTCGAGCGGCGTTTGCGCGCCGAGCTGGATTGGCTTGAGGACGCGCGCCGGGAACTCGAATTGGAGCGCGATCGGCTGAGTCGATGAGCCTTCTGGCATTTCGAGGGGTCAGCAAGCGCTTCCTTGACGGGGGCGAGCAGATTGCGGTCTTGGATCGCGTCTCGTTCGAGATTGAGGCCGGCGAGACCGTCGGCCTGATGGCCTCGCGCCGAGGCGGCAAGACCACGCTGTTGAAGGTGGCCGCCGGTCTGATTCCGTCCGACGACGGCAGCGTCTTATGGGGCGAGATGGAGCTGGCGACCATGAGCCGCGATGAGGTGGCGGTGGCTCGCCGCGAGAGCGGCATCGCCTATGCCCGTGGCGATTGGCATCCCAGTCGCTCGATGACGGTCATGGAGTTCATCACTGTCTCCCTGTTCGGCGGCTCAGCCACCGGGAGAGAAGCCGAACATCGGGCCGAAAAGACGCTCGCCTTGTTGGGCGCTTCGCACCTGGCGCGACAACGCACGACCGAGCTTGGCATGAGCGAGCGCCCGATTGTGGAGCTGGCCCGCGCGATAGCCCACAAACCGCGTCTGCTGCTGATGGACGAGCCAGCGGTGCTCAACAACCCTGACCAGGCCAGAGAGTTCTACGAGCTGCTGCGGTCGCTGCCGGCGAAGATTGGCTGTGCGCTCTTGATCGCCTCCGAAGAAATCGCGCCGCTCAACGGCTGCAAGCCGATGATGCGACTATCGGATGGCAAGCTGACCGTGCCGACGAGTCGACGCAAGGTCATCGAGTTCCCGACCCGCGGCGAGACCAGCCGGGCGTCGTGAACACTCTGGAGCTGCGGAACGTCGTCAAGCGCTATGCAGGCGTTGGCGAGACGGTTCACGCGGTCGATGGCGTTTCGCTGACCGTCGAGCCGGGGGAGTTCGTGGCGCTGTACGGGCCAAGCGGCTCGGGCAAGACGACGCTGCTCATGCTGGCGGCGACGATCAAGCTGCCGGACGCCGGGTCGATCTTGTTCGACGGGCAGGAGCTGACGAGCCTGAGCGGCGACGAGCGCGCCGAATTCCGGCGTGAGAAGGCCGGCATCGTCTTTCAGTCGTTCCACCTCTCACGCGGCGCGACGGTGCTCGAGAACGCCTGCATGAAGCTCTTTGCCACAGACGCCACGCTGCGCCAGGCCGAAGACATGGTGCGGCCGTGGCTAGAGCGGCTCGGGCTCGGTGATCGTCTGGAGCACCGGCCGCAGGAATTGTCGATGGGCGAACGCCAGCGCGTCGCCATCGCGCGGGCACTGGCGAACAAACCGCGAATGTTGCTGGCCGACGAGCCGACCGGCAATCTCGATACGCGCCGCAGTCAAGAAGTCTTGGAACTGCTCAAGGAGATATGCGTCGAGGAGCGCATCCCGGTCGTGGTGGTCACGCACGATCCGCAGGCGACTGCCTTTGTCAATCGTGTGCATACGCTGCGTGACGGCAAGCTCAGGGACGGTCTCGACCTGGATCTCCAAGTCCCGATGTTGGGATGAGGCGCCCCCCGCGCATCCCGACACGGCCGCGCATCCTGGGGATGACGCCGGCTGGTCTGTACGCGCTCTATCGAGTGCATTGGCACAACAATCGCGGCTCGGAGCTGATGGCCGGCGCTGGCATTGCCATTGGCGTGTCGTTGGTGTTTGGAGTCCTGGTGGCCAACAGCAGCATCCTGGGATCGACCCGCGAAGCGGTCAATGCCGTCAACGGCTCGGCGTCTCTTGCCCTCGTGGCTCGCTCGCCGAGCGGATTCAGTCAGCGGCTCGCGCAGCGGGCGATGGAGCTACCTGGCGTCCAAGTGGCGGTGCCGATTTTGCGTCAGAGCGCTGTCGTCGAGGGTCCGAGGGGTCATGTACTGACACAACTGGTCGGGGTCAGTCCGCTGATCGTGACGCTGCGGGGCGCGGCAACAAGCGACCTTGGCGCAGGCGCGCGGCTGCTGGAAAGCGGTGTCGGCTTGCCGTCGAGCGTGGCCGAAGCCATCGGCGTCCAAACCGAAGGCAACGCGCGGCTGTTGGTCAACGGCCAGTCCCACAACGTCCCGGTCAGGGCGGTGCTCAACTCGGGCGCAATTGGCTCGCTGGCGTCGAGCCGGATTGCCGTGATGCTGCTGAGCAGCGCGCAGGCGGTGGCTGGTATGCCAGGGCGCGTCACTGAGGTGCTCGTCAAAACGTATCCGGGCCAGACCAAGCAGGTTGAAGCCGGACTGAAACGCTTGGCGGCTGGGCGGCTAAACGTCGAGCCGGCGAATCACGAAATCGCGCTGGCCGAAACCGCTCTGAAACCGACGAATCAGTCAACGAGCTTGTTCGCGGCGATCTCGCTGATGGTCGGCTTTCTGCTGGCCTTCAACGCCATGCTCCTGACGATGCCCGACCGGCGTTGGCATGTCGCGGAACTACGCGAACAGACCTATACGTCGCGTCAGATCGTTGCCGTCCTTGGCTCTCAGGCGCTCGTCTTGGGGATCATGGCCTCGGTGGTCGGCGTCCTTGTCGGCTATGTACTGGCCCGCAGCTTGTTCGGCGCGGTGCCAAGCTACCTCGCGACGACGTTCCCGATCACCGGGCGGCAATTAGTCAGCGTCATGCCGGTCGTTGTCGCCCTTGGCTGTGGCGTGTTGGCGGCCTTCGTGGCGGCCATGTCGCCCATCTTCGACTTGCGCAAGTACCGGGACGCCGACGCTCTCATGAGCGAGCTTGGCGAGCCGGGCCAAAGCATCAGCGATGGGGTGGTGCGCAGGGCGGCGCTGTTGGGTGTGGGGATCATCCTTGCCGCGACGCTCATGGTGCTGCTGGACTCGGGCCTGACCATCCTCGGTGGAGTGGCGCTGGCCCTGGCTGCGCCTTGCTTCATCCCCTTGCTTTTCCGGGCCGTGACCGGCGTGCTCGGCCATATCGCTCACCGCTACCACGGGAAAATGGTGGCGATGGCGAACATCGAATTGAAAGCGACCGCCACCCGCTCGGTTGCGCTGGCCTGTATTACAGCGCTGGCGATCTACGGCTCCATCGCGGTCGGTGGGGCGCGTAGTGATCTGATCGACGGCCTCCAGCAAGGCATATCGCAGCAATGGCACTCGGCGGCGATCTGGATCACGCCGAACGAAAACATCCACGACACAGACAGCTTTGACGCGACTGGCGTGGCGCGGGCGGTTTCCCGCACGGCTGGCGTTGCGGCAGTCAGCGCGCGACAGGGCTCCTTCTTGGATGTGGGCTCGGAGCGTCTCTGGATACGCGCCGCGCCGCCAGGTAGCTCGGCCATGATCCTTTCCAGTCAGCTTGAAACCGGAGCGCTCGCGCGCGCCGATGTCCTCATGCGCCGGTCTGGTTGGGCGACCGTCTCCAGCGGCTTTGCCTCGGAACACCACTTGCGAGTTGGCAGTTCGTTCGGGCTGCCGACGCCGTCCGGCAGCGTGCCGTTTCGCGTTGCGGCGATCACTACGAACATCGGATGGCCGCCCGGCACGATCACGCTCAACACCAACGACTACACCCGTTATTGGCAAAGCTCGAACCCGACTACCTTGGCCGTCGACGTGAGGCCAGGAACAACACCGGCAGCCGGCGTGCAGGCCATCCGCCAAGCGCTCGGGCCAACGACCGCGCTGCGGATACAGACGGCAGAGGAACGCATCGCGGAGGTGGAGGCAACAGCGCGCCAGGGTCTGAGCATTCTCAACGACGTGTCGAACCTGCTGCTGCTGATTTCGGCACTGGCGCTGGCAGCGGCCCTGACGGCCACGATCTATCAGCGGCGTGGTCGCCTTGCCTCCCTCAAGGCGCAAGGCTACATGCGCTGGCAGCTATGGCGCGGCGTGTTGTTGGAGAGCGCCGTCGTGCTCGGAATCGGCTGTTTGGATGGCGCGATCCTCGGCCTCTACGGGCACGCGCTCGCGGACCACTACCTGCGCACCACCACGGGCTTTCCGGCGCCATTCAGCGTCGGTTTGGCGCAGATTGCGCTGACGCTCGTGATCGTCGCCGGAGCCTCACTGGCGGCTATCTCGATACCGGGCTACTCGGCTGCTGGCGTTGCGCCAGAGCTGAGCTTTCAGGAATGAGTATCTGGATCACGCACCAGCGGGCAGGTACCCGCCACGCTGTCATATGTGAGCCCATCGACTACACGCAGCGTCTTCGCCTTTATCTCAGCCACCCGGCGTTACTGGCTCGGCGTTTTTCCGGTTGTCCAGCACGAGATTCGCCGGCTGCACGCGCTCGCGCGGGGTATCCCCGATCCCGCCCTGCGTGCCCTGGCGTTCGATGCGCAGCAGCGGAAGTGGGCGAGTCTTGAGGGCGCGGCGGCGTTCGCTGTTTTCACGCCCCGCTTAGGCCGCTTTTCCGTCGCTCGCCTGCTCGTGGACTTGCAAGGTGTTTTCGACTACGCCGACACCCTCATGGAGCAGCCGAGTCGTGTGCCGGCTGCCAATGCCTGTGGGCTCCACAACGCTTTTGTCGCGGCGCTCCAGCCGGGTCTGCCGCACACCGACTACTACCAGCACCACGCGCAGCAGGAAGACGGTGGCTACTTGGTCGGGCTGATTGAAGGGTGCCGGCAGGCGGTCTGTGCTTTGCCGTCCTACGCCGTGGTGGCCGATGCGGTCCTGCGCCACGCCTGGCGTGTGGTCTTTTACCAGAGCCGAATCAATCTGGCGAGCGCTGGCGATCATCCGGCGCTGGCTCGTTGGGCCAGCAAACAACCGGCCGGCTTGCAGCTCAAGTGGTGGGAGATCGGCGCGGCGTGCGGTTCTTCACTGGCGATCTTCGCCCACCTGGCCGCCGCGTCCGACCCGAACCTGACGCGGAGCGAAGTCGAGGCCATTGAGGCCTTGTACTGGCCTTGGGCTGAGGCGCTACACATTCTGCTGGACAGCCTGATCGACCGAGCCGAAGATCGGGCGACCGATCAACGCAACCTGCTCGACTACTACGCATCCCAGGATGAAATGACTGAACGGCTTGGCCTGCTCGCCACCGAGATGGTCAAGCGAGCGGAAGCGGTACCGCCGCACCACCAACTGATCTTGGCGGCGATGGTGGCGCTGTACCTCTCCGACGAGCAAGCCTGGACTCCCTCGGCCCGCCCGGCTACCGAACTCATCTTGGAAGCCACCGGCACGTTTGCAAGGCCGGCGCTCTTGCTCCTGCGTCTGCGCCGGATGGCGGTCAAGGTCGCATAGCCGCGTCGAGACTAGGGGCGCCGTAGCCTTTCCAAAGGTTGAGATTCCATCGATCATGCGGCAATGACGATGGATGGCGATGGCGGCAAACCGCCGATCGGGCGCAGCATGTTAGCGCTGGCACAGTTTCGTACCGGGGACGCCGAGCTTGATGTGGCTGCCATCGAACGGCTGACGGGGATGTCCTGCTCCACAGCGCGGGATTGCCTGGTTGACCTATCGCGCCTCGGCTACATCGTCAGTCAGCAGGAGGGGAGATATCGGCTGGCGGGGGATTGCGCAGGTGTCCTGGTTCACCGCGCAGGAGAGGGCGGCTCGACTCGCGCATCGGCGTGAGTCGAGCACCTTCTCACAGCGGCAGCGGTGGCGAGCGTCAACCGGCTCATTCGATGCAGCTACGACAACCGCAGCCATCGAAGTCGTTGCAGGCAGCGATGGCAATTCCGTTGCTGTTCGCCCAGCCAAGCCGAGCGTGCGGCGCAGTGGAAATGGCCGATCTCGTCCACCTCAGACCGAGCCACATCTTCACGCGACTTGGTCAGCGGCACCCATCCATGAGCAACGTGTTGGCGACGCGCTCAGCCGAATCCGGCAGCTCGTTGACCGCTTCGTTGTGCCGACCGGAGCCCGTCCGGGCAGTCCTCGAGGAACTGTTCGAGGAGACCGGCTACACCGTCTGCATGGGCGCACTCCACCACCGGAGCATTGCCTACCTGCACCGCCTGTACGGGCAGAGACACGCCCAGCGTTTCATCAACCAGGAAATATGCTTTGGCTCGCGCGCGCCGCTCTACTGCACGGCACTCGGGAAGGCCCTACTGGCAAGCCAGTCTGAGTCGTGGCGGCGCCGTCTACTGTCGGGGGTCGATTTCATTCCGCAGGGGCCGCGCTCGTACGTCATGCGAATCGAGCTGCTGGACGAACTGGAGACCCTGGATTGCCGGGAGCCGATCGTCAGCGACGAAGAGCACATCGGCGGCGCGCGCTCAATCGCGGTCTGTGTACGACAACCGCATGACCAGCAACCTATGGCTATTGACGTGACGGTGCCCGCCGATGACTTCACGGTGCAGGAGCTAATCGAGCAAATCGGCCCAAGTGTGCGATATGCTGCACACCGTATTGCTCGACTGAAGATGAGTTGAGCTACACAGGAACTAGCCGCGTCGAAACTAGCGTCGGCGTAGCCTTTTCACCAGTCTGCGAGTGAGGCAAGATTCATTCGTATGGCTCAGCGGGAGAGAGCACCCAAAACGATTGAGGCGCTCTCGGCGAACGTGCTCTGCGCACGCCGTTCGGTGATTGCCGCCAAGCGGCGGCGGCGCAAACTCGCCAAACCGTTCTACGTCAACTGTGGTGCCGCCTGGCATAACGGGATTGGAGCTTTGGCTTACGAGAGTGACTCGCTCGGCAGACGCAACGCCATCGTTGCCTGCACCGGCCCAATTGAGACTGAGTATCTAGCCCTGCTGATGGCAATGATGGATATTGAAGAATGCGAGCTACCGGGGCCAATTGAGTTTCGCCTGGCTCGCCCGGCAGTGGCTGACCTCGATGCAGCGATATCGCCCGAGATGTCCGAGCTGCGTCGTCGGGTGGTCGATCGTCTTGCGCGTAACCCCGGATGGGAGCTGGAACTTGTCGGCCAACGGCACAACTGGATCGCCGACGCCCCAGCCCGGCGTGTGCTGCGCGGCTGGCTCTTAGGCCCGCCTTGAACGCATCGCGGGAAAAGCAGGGGCATTTAGCCCGGAGCGTGCAGTAAGCACCTTTCAAAGGTCGCCGGTTATGACGTTGAATCTATGATGGAGCTAGTCGGGCTCGAACCGACGACCTCCGCCATGCCATGGCGGCGCTCTTCCAGCTGAGCTATAGCCCCAAGTCGCCTTATCCTAGCGTCTTCAGTGCTAGCGGCTCTTGCTGGTTGTGGTTATCTGAGGTGAGGCCGAAGTCTCGTCGTAGAGTGGTCTCAACTCGTAGTCTTGCGCCCACCGCACCTTTAGCAGCTGGTTGTTCCGCGTGGGTGCGAGCCTGAGGCTGATTGCAGATCGACCGGCTACATCGCGGATTGGAATCAGATAGCACTTGTCCGTATCCTCAGCGTACGCTGCGATCCCGTCGATCTCATCCGCAGAATAGGTGGTCCGTATATAGCCGCGCGGTGTGTGGCGATTTGTGTTGCAAGGCGTGACCAGCACATCTCCACGTCTCCAGGCGGACTTGCACTGCAACCGTAGGAGCCGCTCCCCAGTGTCGATCGCAAGGTCGTACCGGGCGCCCTCGGCCATGGGACTAAGGACGAGGAGATCGAGGCGGATTGCGGCCACGGCAATCTCGCCCTCAACAACGGCCCCTTCTGACTTG
>DATCEK010000006.1:0-2953 GCA_036510155.1 Solirubrobacteraceae bacterium
CCTCCGGCCCCGTGCACCGTGGGTCTAAAGTGTGCTGTCGGACGCCAGCGAATCGGACGAAGGTCTAACAGCGAACATCGTCACCCGCCTCGTCGCCGCTGCTCACGCATTGCGGGGCGACGCCCGCGTCGTCGGCCAGAGCTGCAGCTCGTCCAGAGCGGGGATGTCGGGGAGCCTGCGGTGCGCGCTTACTCCTCGCGCCGAGCAGCGACCCGCGAGAGGGCCGGTCTCCATTATTGGCTCAGATCGCACCTCTACGTTTCATCCGATCGCAACATCATGATGCCTACATGCGCGGAGAGGGACATCTTCCGAATCTGCAATCCGTCATCCAGGGCCTGTCGACTGCAACTACATGCGACGCAGCACCATGCCTGTCAGATGCCCTCGGTCAGCTTTGGTTGGAGTAGGTGCGCTCTGAGCCGAAGCGCGAGGCCGCTGAGCGTGTAGAGGATGGCGATGCTGATGAGCGTGAACTTGGTGGCCGAGCAGACTGCGGCGAAGGGCGGAGCGAAGCTGCCGCCGTTGCCGGCGAGCGTGAGCAGCAGGGCGATGTTTTCGGTCGCGTCGAACGCCGCGGCGGCGAGAGCGAAGAACGGGACGATGACGCCGACGGCTGCCAGGCGTGACCAGCCGCGCGCCCGAGCGGTGTCGCGGACGGTGAAGCCCGCCAACGCAAAGAACGGCCCGTAGGAGAGCATGTACCCGTAGTCGAGTAGTAGCGAGAGGTGCGCGGCGCTGCGGCCTTTCGCCCCCCATTCGGCCATGACCTGTGCCGCGTGCGACTGGCTGCCTGCGAACTCGAAGGCAAGGATTGTTGGCCCGTGCGAAACGTGTGACGGGTCGATCAGTTCGAGGATCACTGTAAACGCGACGGTGGTCATGCCGAGCAGGATCAGAGCGCGCTTGCGATGAGTTGGGCTCATGCTCTGGTGGAATCGGTGGCAGGACGCTCTCGAAGCTGGCTCATCGTGAACAGCGTGCGTAGGTCAAGTCCCTCGGCCGCAAGGTTCTCTCGACCGCCGGCCTCACGGTCGATCACGCACAGCACCGCCGAGATATCGGCGTCCCGTGCGCGCAGCTCCCGGCACGACTCGATCACCTGGCCGCCCGAAGTCACCACGTCCTCGATCACCGCGACCCGGCGAGATGCGATTTCGCCGCCCTCGGCAAGGCGACAAGTTCCGTGGGTCTTGGCGGTCTTGCGCACGAAGACGGCCGGCAGATTGGACATCGTTGCTCCTGTATCGAGAGGGGTTCGCATTTTGTGGGGATGATCTGCTTGCGTTGCGGGTGGGCGGAATGATTGTCCGTACCACATGATAAATCGGCCGGTTTTCGCTAGAACAGTAGGCGCTCGTAGAGTCGGTAGCGGCGCTTAATCTCTCCGCCCATGCCTTCGTAGGCGCGGTTCATCGGCTCGTTGGTCTCGAGGGTCCAGCCTCCCTCGCCGCTCTTTTGAGGTGTGCGTTCGGCGGCGTCGAAATGCATCTGGTAGAGACGCGCGGCTACGCCGGTGTGCTGATAGGTGGGCTTCACGCCCAGGGCGAGCACGCGCACGGCGTCGATCTTGTTCTTCTGGCGCAGCGCCGTGATCCAGCCGAACGGCAGCAATCGCCCGTTGAGCTTGGCGAGCACCTGGTTGAAGTCGGGCAGCGTCAGCGCGGCGCCGACGACCTCGCCGGTGTGCTTGTGTTCGGCGAAGATCGCCCAGTTCTCATCGAGCACGGGCTTCAGGTCTTTGGCGTAGTGATGGACCTCATCCTCGCCGAGCGGCACGAAGCCCCAGTTGCGCTCCCATGCGGAGTTGTAGAGCTCAAGGAAACGCGTGACCTCCTGCTGCATTTCTTTCTTGCGGAAGCTGCGGCAGATGATGCCGTGCTCTGACTCGAGCTGATCTGCGGCCTTCCAGATCGCCGGGTGGACCTTGTCGCGTCCGGTGACGTGCAGGCTCCACATGTATACGTCCATCGCCTTATCCAAGCCGGCGTCCTGCTCGAATAGCCGTTGGTAATAGGGGTGGTGCCAAGGGCATAGGATGATTGGCGGATACTCGTGGCCGGCGATCAGCACGCCGATCTCGTCGTTGGTCGTGAAGTCCATCGGACCGACCATGCGGTCACGCCCACGCTCGCGCAGCCAGCCTGCCGCGGCGTCCAGCAAAGCACGCGCAGCCTCGGCGTCGTCCTCACACTCAAACCAGCCGAACAGGCCCCACTCGTTGTCCTGGAAGCTGTTGAGGTTGTGATCGATATGGGCGCTAATGCGCCCGATTGGCCGTCCGTCGCGGTAGGCCAGGAAATACTGCGCCTCGGCGTGCTTGAAGAAGGGATTCCTCCTCTGGTCGAGGCGTTTCTTGAGGTCCATCAGCAGCGGCGCGATCCAGTTCGGCTCGTCGCGGTAGAGCTGCCACGGGAGCTTGATGAAGGTGTTCAGCTCGCTTCGCGAAGTAACGGGCCTGACCGTAATCGCCATCCGGCACACCCTATATATCCCGGTTGATCGAGGTTGCCCCGCAAGGCCCCCGACGGACAAGGCCATGCTGAGCAGTTGGTGGCCGCGGTGTCGGCGCCACTCTCGCCCTCGCGCGTTCGCGAGGAAGATCAACGCCCGGGTGGGCGGGGGAGCATGGGCGATGCCTGACCAACCTGGATCCGGTGTTCATCCGATTGTGATCGGAATGTTGACAGTAGGGCTGGGCTCTGCGCTCGGTGCCCTCTTGAGCTCGCCCCGCCGGCTCGATCTGGGCGCCGTCGAGCTGGCATTCATCGCGGGCGCCTACCCGGCAATGGCGTTTCACGAGGCCTCGCGCCGAACGATCGCGATGGAGTGCGCGGTAAGCGGGGTATTCGTCGGACTGGCCCTGGTCGGACTGCGGCGCAGGTCACGCCTGGCGCTCGCTGCCCTCTTCCCCCGATCCTCCTGGGGCTGGCCACGTTGGTCTATCTGTGGC
>DATCEK010000007.1:0-16612 GCA_036510155.1 Solirubrobacteraceae bacterium
CCCCGCCGGTAGCGCCACCGTCACCGGCTCGAGCAGCAGGTCCAGCACGGTCAGCGTGTGGTGTGAGATGCCACGATGGCGTGGTCGCTCGTCGGCCGATGACATGCGCGCCACGAGCAAGGTGCTCGCGCCGAGCGCGAGCGCGGTGTGAGCCGAGTCGAGCGCGCTCATGCCGCCGTGGCCGAGCGGGGAGCTCGAGCCGACGATCCCCGAACCAGGGCCGCACACCGCTGCGTCCCAATCGAGCCTGCGCAGGCCGTGATACAAGGCGCCGGCAGTGCTGATGGCCTCTCCCTCACCGCCGTAAGCTGCCCCCGCGGTGATGTGCCCTATCAGCAGGCTGCGCTCGCGCAACATGCGCACCGTGCGTGAGTGCCCGCCCGGCAGCGCGCCGCCGCCCGTCTGCACGAACCCCAAGCGCGCCCCGGGCCTTGCTTGGGCAAAAGCCCACGCCACCGCCGCAAGCTGGCCGTGCAGTGCGAGCACCGCGACCGGACGCTCGAGCGCGGGCGGCGTCCGCTCATCTGCGCGATCGCCCGCATCCCAGAGTGTGTTCTCCTCGGCGCCCGCGCCCGCGCCCGGCTTGGCGCTCTCCACGCCGGGTCCCGTCGGCTGAGCATCCTCCACTGGCAGCACCGCATGCTGCAGGCTCGTGTAGTTGAGCTTCATCACGTGGGCGCCCGGTATACCGTCCGCGGTGAGACCGCGGGTGAGGTTGACGTGCACGATGTCAAAACCGCCCGAGCCGAGGCCGAGGTCGCGCGCCTGCACGTTGACGATCACATCGTCTCCCAGAGCGCTGGAGCCGACCAGGGCGACATCTGCGATCGCGGCGCGGCGCTCGCCGGCCAGGGAAATCGTGAGATCCTGCTCAGGACCATCGGCAGGTCCCGCCTGAAGGACGGTGGCTTGGCGCAGCTTCAGCATGGTCGGCGCCTAGGATTTTGGCGGATGCGCGTGCGGCGGTGCGCCCCCGGCGGCCTCTGAGGCCGGTGGTTCGAGCGTCGAGGCCTCGACGCTGACGTCCACGTCGCATTCGCACTCGGGCAGGTTGGCGATCTCGTGCGCGCTGTCGATCAGCTTTGCCGCGACCGTCTGGGCCTGGCGCTCGTCAGCGGCGTGGAAGCTGACCTGGACGTGCACCGTGTGCGTCGAGGCCCCGAGTGCGGTGGATACGCCGACGGAGCTCACGAGCGGCCCACGAGCGTGCGGTCCTGCGCATGCTCTTGCGGCTGTTGCAGCGCGGCGGCGATGAAGCTTTCAAACAGCGGGGCCGGGCGCTCGGGCCGCGACTTGAACTCAGGGTGAAATTGCGAGGCCACGAAGAACGGGTGGTCGTCGAGCTCGACGACCTCGACCAGGCGCTCGTCGGGCGAGGTTCCGGAGATGCGCAAGCCAGCGCCTTGCAAGCGCTTGCGCAGCAGGTTGTTGACCTCATAGCGGTGGCGATGGCGCTCGTAGACGACCGCCTCGCCGTAGGACTCGCGTACACGCGAGTCCTCGTGCAGCTTGATCGGGTCGGCGCCGAGGCGCATCGTGCCGCCGAGGTCGGCGACCTCCTTCTGCTCGGGCAGCAGGTCGATCACCGGATAGGGCGTCTCGATGTCGAACTCGGTGGAGTTGGCGCCCTCCATGCCCGCAACGTGCCTGGCGAACTCAGCGACCGCGATCTGCATGCCGAGGCAGATCCCCAAATAGGGAATACGTTGCTCGCGCGCTACTCGGGCAGCGGCGATCTTGCCCTCGATTCCCCGACCCCCGAAGCCTCCCGGGATCAGGATGCCGTCGGCCTGCTCGAGCAGGCCGTGCGCGTCGCGGGCGTCTGCGGTCTCGGATGCGCCTCGTGCCTCCAAATGCTCGGAGTCGATCCAGTCGATGCGTACGCGCGCGCCCTGAAGCGCCGCGGCGTGACGCAGGGCTTCACAGACCGACAGATATGCGTCCTCGAGCTGCACGTACTTGCCGACAAGCGCGATGCGGACCGTGGGCTCAGCCTGTTCGGCCCGCTCGATCGGCTCCTGCCACTTCGACAGATCCGGCTCGGGGGCCTCGGCGGCGAAGTGGTCGAGGATGAAGTCGTCCACGCCCTGCTCGCGGAAGACGAGCGGCACCTTGTAGATGTTGTCGACGTCGCGTGCGGAGACGATCGCGTCCGCCGGGAGGCTCGCGAACAGCGCGATCTTCTTGCGGATGTCCATCGACAGCGGCCCCTCGGAGCGGCACATCAGCATGTCCGGCGCGATGCCGATGCGCCGCAGCTCGTTGACCGAGTGCTGCGTGGGCTTGGTCTTCAACTCGCCCGCATGGCCGATATAGGGCACGAGCGTGAGATGGATGAACATGCAGCGGCGGCGACCCACATCCACGGGGAACTGGCGGATCGCCTCCAGGAACGGCAACGACTCGATGTCGCCGACGGTGCCGCCGATCTCGGTGATGACGTAGTCGACGTCGGTCGACTCGGCGATCAGGGAGATGCGCTGCTTGATCTCATCGGTGATGTGCGGCACCACCTGCACCGTGCCGCCGAGGTAGTCGCCACGGCGCTCGCGGCGGATCACGGTGTCGTAGATGCCCCCGGCGGTCACGTTGGAGGCGCGAGACGTGTTGGAGTCGGTGAAGCGCTCGTAGTGGCCGAGGTCGAGGTCGGTCTCGGCGCCGTCCTCGGTGACGAACACCTCACCGTGCTGGTATGGGGACATCGTGCCGGGGTCGACGTTGATGTAGGGATCGAACTTCTGTAGGCCGACCGTCAACCCGCGCGCCACGAGCAAGCGTCCGATCGAGGCCGCGGCGATGCCCTTGCCGAGCGAGGAGACGACGCCACCGGTTACGAAGATGAACCGGGTCTTGGCCGGAGCCTGTGCGTGGCGGTCAGAGTGAGGCGAGGTCATCTTTTGGAAGGCCATGCGGCCTGCCCACGGAGTCTAGTCGGCGCAGCAGCGGAACCCGCTCGATGAGACCGGAGATCGAGCGCAGCTCGCCATAGATCGTGACCAATACAAGGATCGCGAGCGCCAGCGCCTGTCCGAGCGCGGACAGGCTCAGCACTAGCCACAGGCCCGCCAGCGCTCCGAGCAGGTTCGCGCCCGTGTCTCCCAGCATCGCACGCTCGCGCAGGTCGTATGCACCGGCGACAAGTGCCGGGCCGACGAACAGGCCAAGGGTCCATAGAGGCCGCAGACTGCCCGCCCCGATCGTGAGGCCGATCCCGAGCAGCACGAAGACCTTGGTGGCACGACCCGGGCGCAGGTCGAGCAGGTTGAAGGCGTTCGTTGCGAGCACGAGCACGGCAGTCTCGAGCAGCCACCGCCCTGTAGAGACGCCCGGGTGGAATGTCACATACAACGCCAAGCCCAGCGACCCGGTGGCCTTCAGCGCTCCCGTGGAGAGTCGCCCTTCCTTGAGTGCCGTGCCGTGGCCGCGCCAGCCGCGCGGTTCGCCGCCAAGCGTGTCGTCAGCCAGGCCGAGGAACGCGACGCCCAACACGTATACAGCGATATCGAGACCCTTCGGATAGAGCACACCCGAGACCCCTAGCTTGCGCAGGACCACTAGCGGGATCAACGCCAAGAGCGCCGCCACCACGCTCAGTACGCCAAACGGGAACACCACCTCTCGCCCGCGATAGTTGGCCTTGATGTGGCCGCCGTCGTTCAGGGCGCGCAGCAGGGGCGCCGCCAGCGCCGCTGCGAGGACGGTCGCGAGCACGAATGGAAGCGCATGCACCGGCGCAAGTCTAGGGTCCTTCAGCGGACCACGGGCGGAAGCAGCGCGTCGGCGGTCGACTTCACTCCATAGGAGCCGTGATCGCCCGAAAGCGCGAATGCCAGAGCGGCCCGCCCTGCAATCGTGTCGAGGTCGTCGACACTCGCGAGATTTTCCGCCTTGTACCAGGTGATCTGTGACGGTTCTGTGCTTCTCAGCTCGACGCCGACTACCGGCACGCCGGCAGCAACGACCCCCTCGATCAGCCCCGAGTTGAATTCGCCCGTGCTCTTCGCCTCCTGTTCGCTCATGTTCGCCGGGTCCGAACGCACGATCACGAGGCCTTCCAGCTTGCCCAATTCGCCGTCGTAGGAACTCAGTAGGTTCGCGTGCACCTTTTCCAACAACTGACCGCCCGTGACCAGTTGCGTGCCGATACGCACGCCGAATTCCTTGGTCAGCGCCGGGTCTGAGGCCAAGGCTGTGTAGCGGTAGCCGGTCGCCTGAGCGGCGATCCCTACCGCGTCCAGCGGCTCGCGCACCGCCACGACCGCCTTGACGCTGCCGCCTGCCTCCGCAATGCCGCTGCGTACGAGCGAGTCGATCTGATCTGAGGAGTCGCCAAGGAAGACGAGACCGATGTTCTTCCCGGCCAGCAGATCGTGAACGGCGAAGGGCCAAAGGTCGACCGCGAGCGTTTCCTCTTCTGCGAGGTGAGTGTTGACGTGTTCGAGGTCCTGCTGGGAGCCGCTCACTTCAGCACGCAGGTTCTTGACGATCCCGTTCTGAGCCGAGGACACGAGATTCGAGTCGCCGATCGCCACGCCGATCAAAATCCCCACGGCAAGCGCGAACAGCACGGCAGCGAGGGACAGCGCGTGGTAGCGGAAGTCGAACATGGCGGTTGAGCCTCAGAACGTCTTTCGAGATGAGCGGTGCGTTCGGGTCGTTCATGGACCAAGCTGGTCGTCGCGGGGCGTCGCAGCGCGTACTGGTGGTACGTGCAAGACGTCACGTGGCGATCCAGCGCAGTGTCCAGGGACGGATCCGGGCGTGCCGATCATTTTGAAAGACGTTCTCAGCGCTCGCGACAGAATAGATGGTGCGGCACGTGCCGATGCCGCGTTGCCGGGTTCTAGCCGGACCCGAACAGGAGCTGCAGCTTCAGCCACAGCAAATCCGCGACATCACGCAGCGCCGGCGTGATCCACACGACAGCGATCAACGCGATCAGCCCGGCGACGATCACAACCACCAGCGGCGCGAGCCCCGGCATCGGCCGGTACAGACGGCTCACACCCTTCGCGTCGACAAGGATCTCACCGATGCGCAGGCGCGTCAGGAAAGTGGAGGACATGCCTTCGCGGTTGCGGTCCAGGAACTCGACGAGGTTGAACTGCGATCCGACGGTCACGATCAGGCGCGCTCCCTTCTCTGCTGCGATCAACATCGCCACGTCCTGGCTCGTTCCCGGAGCCGGTACGAGCTTGAAGGGCACGCCCAACTCCTCCAGGCGATGCCTGCCGGGGGCGCGGCCGTCGGGGTAGGAGTGCACGACCAGCTCGGTCTTGCCGTCGCGCGCGGCCAGCAGCGCCGGCTCGCTCGCGGAGTCCATGTCGCCGACGATCATGTGCGGCTCCAAGCCGGCCTCGAGTAGCGCGTCGGCGCCGCCGTCGACCGCCACCAGGACAGGACGCGTGTCCCTGATGAACGGCTTCAGCGCGCGCAGGTCCCGCTGGTGTTCGACTCCGCGCACGACCACGAGTGCGGAGCGGTCACGGAAGTCGGTGCGAAAGCGCGGCAGGTCGATACGCCCGGCGAGCAGCTCGCGCTCCTCGCGCATGTGCTCGATCGTGTTGTGCGCGAAGCGCTCCAGCGCATCGCCGATCTCGCGCCGGCGCTCCTCGGTGTCGGCACGCACGCGCGCCACGTCGAGCACGACGCCCGAGACGAGCGTGCGACCCTTGTAGAGAACCTCACCCAGCCTGTCTTGCGGGGTGACCCGGATCGTCACCGGATCGCCGTCTGAGAGCGAGTGAAACAACGAGTCGTCGGGTAGGTCGAGCAGTAGCACACCCGCTTCCACGAGCAGCTGTGGCCCGAGGTTTGGGTAGGTGCCGCTTGTGGAGGCGCGGCAGTTCAGGACCGCGCTCGCACCGGCCGCGATCAGCTCCTCCGCGGAGACGCGATCGATGTCGAGATGATCGATGACGGCGATGTCGCCCGCGAGCAGATGCCCGACGAGCAACTTGGTCTTGCGTCCCATGCGAACCGGGCCGCTGATCTCGCGCGCTGGCGCGGGCACCGCCCCGAATGCGGGCGTAGGCGTTACAGGCTGCTGCCGGGTCGCGGCCATGTGAAACGAGAGTAACGGTCAGGCACCAATTACGCGCGCGACTTCCGACATACACACGCTTCTGAGACGATCGAGGATCAAGCCTCGCAAGGACGCAATGAACGCAGTGTGCGAACGCACACAAGCGAATGAGGACGCAGCGAGGCGCCGATCATCGGTCGTCTCAGGCGGCCTTGCGTAGCTCCTTGGCGTGCCGGCGCGCGGTGTCGTCCTGCTCCTCGGCGCCCAACATCCGTGTCAGCTCGCTCACGACCTCGGCCTCGTCCAGCTGACTGACTGCCGTGATCGTCGGCTCGCCCGAGGTGTCCTTGACGACCGCGAAGTGGCGATCGGCAAGCGAGGCTATCTGCGGCAGGTGGGTGATGCACAGCAGCTGCCTGTTCTTGGCCAGGGCCTGCAGACGTTCCCCCACGACGCGTGCAGTGTGGCCGCCGATGCCGGCGTCGACCTCGTCGAACACCAGCGTCGAGCCCTCCCCGCCGCCCGCTGTGGAGCTGCCTTCGTTGCTTGCGCTCGCCAGCGCCAGCATCACGCGCGAGAGCTCGCCACCGGAGACGATCTCGCGCAATGGCGCGGCCGCGACGCCCGGGTTCGGCGCGATCGTGAACTCCGCTGCGTCGGCGCCGTTCGCTTTCGGCTCCGTTGGGGCGAGCGCGATCTCGAATGTCGCGTCGCTCATCGCCAGCGCCCCGAGCTGCTTGCGCACTGCTGCCGCAAGCCTCCTCGCCGCCTTGCCTCGGGCCACCCGCAACGCCCCGACATGATCGTTCAACTTCGAGCGCTCTGCGGCCAACAGCTCGAGGGTCTGCTGCTGGGCTACCTCGGCGCCCAGCAATTGATCGCGTCTGGCGCGTGCCTGTTCGGCCTGCTCGAGCACCATCGCGATCGTGCCGCCGTGCTTGCGCAGCACGCGCTCGAGCAGGGCAAGCCGCTCTTCGACCTCCTCCAACGAGTCGTCCTCGGCCGCGATCCGCTCGCAATAGGCGCTCAATGCTGCGGCGATGTCCTGGGCCTCGATCGCAACCGCGGCGCCGCGCTGGGCGAGCGCGTCGAGCTCAGCATCCACACCGGCGACAGCTTCCAGCTTGGCGACAGCGCCGGCCAGCAGATGTGCCGCGCCTGGTGCATCGGAGGACTCCGGTGCGAGTGTCTCGGCGGCCGTGCCGGCGGCTCCTCGTAGCGCGTCGAGGCGACGCAGGCGCTCGCGGCGCGCGAGCAGCCTCCGATGCTCGTCCTCGTCCGGGTCGAGTGCATCGATCTCCCCCAGCTCGTGCTCGAGCAGATCCAGCTCGCGCTCACGTGCGCTCGCGAGGTCGGCCAGACGCTCCAGCTCCGACTCCAGTCTGCTCGTCTCGCGGTATGCGGTCGCGCACGCTTGTAGGTGCTTGAAGTGCGACGGGCCGCATACCTGGTCGAGCATTTGTAGCTGTGCGCTTGCGAGTACGAGCTTGCGGTGCTCGTGCTGGCCGTAGAAAGCGATCAGTCGCGCTCCCAGCTCGCGTAGATCTCCGACCGTGGCGGACCGACCGTTGACAAAGGCGCGGGTGCTTCCGTCCGTGTTGACCCGTCGTGCCAGTACCAGCTCGAGCTTTTCTGCCTCTCTGCTCGGGCGTATGCTCTCGGGCAGGCTCTCTACGATCTCGGCGCGCATCGCCTCAGGGACCGAGAAGACGCCCTCGACATAGGCCTCCTCGGCGCCCGGGCGCACGATTCCCGCGCGCGAACGGCCTCCCATCAATAGGCCCAATGCATGTGCGAGCACGGTCTTGCCCGCGCCCGTCTCCCCCGTGAGCACGTTCAAGCCCGGTGCCAAGGCAAGCTCGGCACGCTCGATCAAGAGCAGATTTTCCACTCGCAACTCGTAAAGCACCGGACAGGTGTACCAGCGAGCACCGACGGATCGAGTGAGATGCCGCCCTTGACCGCGTCCCTAAGCTCGTGAGCGGGATCGGCCGATAATCTGGATGCCCCGCGAAATCGGCTGTCCAGCCGTCGCGCGAGCATACCCCTCCGACGGCATGGCTGCCAACGACTCCCATAACTCCACTTCCCCTCCCAGAGGGCCGCGCGACTGCCTTTCCACCCGCGAGCTGGTGGCGCGGCTGGACGAGGAGGTCAGCCGCGCCGGGCGCCAGCGCACGGCGCTCAGCTGCCTGCTGGTCAGCCTGCTCGATGTCGAGCAGCTGGCGATCGCGCACGGACACGAGCTGCCGGGACAGGCTCTCGATTACCTCGGCGCGGCGCTCGGACGTCAGCTGCGCCGCTTCGACCGGGTCGGGCGCCTCCAAGAGGGTGAGCTTCTGGTGCTCTTGCCCGGGGCGGACGAGCGACGCGGGGAGATCGTCGCGCGGCGCGCGCTCGGCCGGCTGCACGCGGTCAAGATCGAGGTCAAGGGACAGCGCCAAGCGCTGCGCATCTCCGTCGGTGTGGCCGCTTGGCGGGAGGGGCTCGGCGCCGATCAGCTGCTCGCCAACACGCGTCTGGCTGCCCAGCGCCCCGATCGCTCGGA
Organism: Solirubrobacteraceae bacterium; assembly: GCA_036510155.1. Taxonomy (GTDB): domain Bacteria; phylum Actinomycetota; class Thermoleophilia; order Solirubrobacterales; family Solirubrobacteraceae; genus Palsa-744. The sequence continues at coordinate 8,574 of DATCEK010000007.1, forward strand.
CTCACCGGCACCCCAGCAAACAGGCCAGACCAGGACGCTCAGCGGCGATCTGCCCGCGGTCGGCCGGTCCTAGGTCCATAATCCCACGCCGTGCTCTCCGGGTCCGAGCTGTGGTTGCTGCGCCTGATGGCCGATCGCGGCCTTGCGCTGCTCGATGCCTCGACGCTGGCGATGGTGGTCGAGGAGCGTGGCGAGCTGCGCGTCGCGGCCGCCAGCGGGCGCGTCTCGGTGCGGGTACGGGTGCTGCCTATGGAGGGCAGTGCGCTCGGCGCGCTCTACCTGACCGGCAAGTCGCTTTCGCTGGAGCGGCCTCGTGGCCAGGAAGCTACCTGGCTGCACGAGCTCGGGCTGGAAGCTCGCGCGGTGCTGGTCGAGCCATTCAGCCTGGAGGGCCAGGGCGGCGGGCTGGTGATCGCCGCCCGCGAGGACGGCAGCTTCCGCGAGCCCGATCGCCGCGCCTTCAACGCTTTCGCGGCCAGCGTCGCGCAACGCCTCGCGGCGGAGCGCTCGGTCGAGATCGAGCGACTGCGCTTTGGCATGGAGGCGCGCGAGCGCGAGCGCACACGCTGGGCCAGGGAGATCCACGACGAAACCGTGCAGGGGCTTGGCGCTCTGCGTCTGAGGCTTGCCAACGCGCGCGATCTCGGCGACCAGGCGGAGTTGAGCACCGCCGTCGACACCGTGCTCGAGGGGCTTGGCGCGGAGATCGACGGGCTGCGCCACCTGATCACCGAGCTTCGCCCTGCGGCGCTCGACGATTTCGGCTTGGTGCCGGCCCTGGAAGCTCTGGCGCGGCGCGCGCAGGCGATGGACGGCCTCGAGATTCGTACCGAGATCGAGCTGACCGACAACGAGCGACGGCTCGACCCCGAGCTCGAGAGCACGCTGTATCGAGTCGTGCAGGAGGCGCTCACGAACGTCAGCCGGCACGCGAAAGCGACCAGCGCGGTGATCAGCGTCAGCGAGCGCGATGGCAAGGTGACGGCCTCGGTGACCGACGACGGCGAAGGGCTGCCCCAGGGCGGGGCGAGCAGGCAGCGCTCGCCAGAGGACGAACTGAAGGGTGGCTTCGGCGTCTCGGGGATGCGCGAACGCGCGGAGCTGGTCGGCGGCGAGCTCGAGCTCGTGCCCGCGCCCGGCGGCGGCGCGACGATGCGCCTGACTGTCCCGCTTGCCGGGCGCCCGGCTGCGGTCTGAGCCGACCTCATACCTCTCCAAATTTCGGGAGTTCCCCTGCGCGCGCGGGGGCATAGGCCATTTTGGAGCCCAATCGCTCCCCACCTCATGGAAGACATCGCCGCATGCGGCGATGTCCCGGACGGTGCATGCACCGTCCGGCCTGGTCGCACGTGTGCGACCAGGAGGGAGGCGCGCATGCGCGCCTCCCCAGGCGGCGCATGCGCCGCCTGCACAGCAAACCCGAGCGGCGCTACTCGACCAGGCCGAGCTTGCGCGCGTAGGCTGTTATCTCCGCTCGTGAGGAGAAACCGAGCTTCTCGATCGCGCGGGCACGGTAGGTCTTGACGGTGCGCTCGGCCACGTGCAGCTGCTCTGCGATCTCCGGGTTCGTGAAGCCGTTGGCGATCAGGCGCACGACCTCGCGCTCACGCTCGCTCAGCGCCACCCCGTCCTGGGAGTCGCCTTCGCCGGCGACCATCAGCGCGCCGAGCCTCGGGTGCAAATAGTTGCGCCCCGCCACCGCCAGGCGGAAGGCCTGCAAGAGCTCGGCCGGCTCGGCCTCCTTGAGCACGTAGCTGCGCGCGCCGGCGCGCAATGCCTGGCGCGCATACTCCGGATCCTCGCGCATCGTCAGGATCGCAACGGCTAGCGTCGGGTGCGCGACGAAACATGTCGGCAGCGCCGCCAGGCTCGAGCCGCCTGGCATCGTCAGATCGAGCGTCAGCAGATCGGGCTTGAACTCCCTGACCGCGCGAATCGTGGACGGCACATCCGCGGCCTCGGCGACGACGCGGAACTCGCCCGTCTCGCGCTCGAGCACCGCGCGGATACCGTCGCGCACGACGGTATGGTCGTCCGCGATTATCACGTCGATGGGCCGCTCGAGCCCTGCAGTTTCAGCCGACATGGGTCAGCAACGGTATCGGCTCTGCTGGCGCGAGCATGAGTCCCGACAAGCGCGTCCCAGCATACGCATGCTTGCTCAGGATGGCCCAGACAACGGTGGACGGCACCTTTGGGACGACAACGAACTGCCCTTTTCAGACGACAAGATCGGCACCCTCAGCTCTACAGACAAGCGACCTTAGGGGCGCAATCATTGCATCAGTAATGCAGGAGCGTTCCAATAACTTTGAGCCACATGCCCTTTCCGAGAGAAATTCCCGGAAAGAGCTGCGGCGCGACATCGGCAAGGAGGCACGATGATCGACATAGGCTTGGCCCTTACATGGGCAGCCCTATCGGCGGCCAGCGCGAAGGGACTATCGGTGCTGGCCCGTACAGCGGCAGGCGGAGACACAGAGCCCGAGCCGGCGACGGCGACGATCGCGGCGAGCGCCGCGCTGAGCGGCATGCGCTCGATCGGCGCGGCGCCGCGACCGAGCGTCGAGCCGCGATGAGCGGGACACTCGTTACGGCGGACGCGCGAGTCGGAGTGCGAGAACGATTCCGAATCGCGCACGACGATGCTCTTGGGCAGTTTGTCGATGTCGGCATGGCGCCCGTCTAAGCGGCGAGACGCCTGCGGGCCGGACGAGATGTCGCGGTTTCACTGTGTGTCGTCGGGCGCTCACCCTAGAATGCGGGCCACGTCGCTATCGAGCGCCGTGTCATCGCCAGCGTCGAGAGGCGTAATTGCTGCCCAAGTCCCCCCGACTGCGGAGAATATTTCTTGCCTATACGGTCAACGAACTGGGAACCTGGTTCGGCTATGTCGCGCTGGCCTTGGGCGTCTACGACCATACCCACAGCGCGATCGCGACGGCCGGCCTGTTCGTCGCGCGTGGGCTGCTGCCCGCGTTGCTCGCGCCGGTCCTGGTAGCGCGCACAGAGCGATCTCTTCGCCGGGGCAGGCTTGCCTGGCTATATCTGTTGGAGGCGGTCCTGACGGTCGCCCTGGCGGGTCTACTGTGGCGCTTCTGGCTGCCAGGCGTTCTGATACTGGTGACGATCGACGGCATCGTGGCTGTCGCGGCGACAGCCCTGCTGCGCGCCAGCGCCACGCGCGTGACCGTCGCCGACATGACCGGCGAGCCCGTCGCCGAGCTAGACGAGCAGGCCCAGGCGACAGCGGTCGATGCCGCCCAGCGCCAGGCAAACGCGACGCTCAACTTCGCGTTCATGGGAGCGCTGGCGATCGGTCCCGTGATCGGCGGCGCGCTCGTCAGCTCGGTAGGTGGCTCGGTGGCGCTGCTGCTCGACGCCTTCACTTTCTTCGTGTGTGCCGGTCTGTTGGCGCGTCTGGGAACGCACATCGCCGAGACCAGTGGCGACTCGATTCGGGACCGTCTTCGAGCAGTCGCCGAGCACATGCGCGCGGTGCCGGCGCTGCGTGCGCTGCTGATCACCCAGGCGGTCGCGCTGGTCTTCTTCGCCTCGGTGGAGCCGGTGGAGGTGCTCTACACGAAGTCCACGCTGCACGCCGGCGACCTCGGCTACGGCCTGTTGATGGGTGCCTGGGGGCTCGGCGCTGCGTTCGGAGCGGTCGTGTTCGCACGTTCGGTGCACCGCTCGCTCGGGCCGATGCTGACGTTCGGCACCCTGCTTGTGGGCCTCGCCTACCTCGGCTTCGCGGGAGCGCCGACGATCGCGCTTGCGTGCACGGCTGCGATCGCCGGCGGCGTCGGCAACGGCATCCAGTGGCCTTCGTTGATCAGCGCCGTCCAACAGCTGACACCCGCCGGCCTGCACGGCCGCCTGATGAGCGCCGTCGGCTCGCTGAACGCGCTCTGCCCGGCGCTCGGGTTCATCCTCGGGGGTACGATCGCCGCGCTCAGCTCACCACGGATCGCGATGCTCGTCGCCGGCGCTGTGGCGACCCTCGCGACGTTCGCGTTCATGCGTCTGCCGATCGGCGAGCTGCGCGCCTCCAGCGAGGCCGCCACGAGCATCGCCACCGAGCCCGAGCTGGCCGGGTCCCACCAGTAGCCGACGGGCGGATGCGCTTGGTCATGAGACACGCTGGGAGCCCAACCGTCCTTAAGTACGACGCGTTGTCGGCCGTTAAGGACTACAGACCCAGCCGCATGTGAAAATGAGCATCCCCCGACGACACCTATACCGGCTCTACCTGGCCAGCCAATGGATCCTGCTCGTGGGCGCTATCGCCGCGGCCGTGCTCACCTCTCGCTCGGCCGACTGGCATCCGGTCGAACTGGTGGCGCTGCTACTCGTGCTCAGCGTCGTCGGCGAGTGGCTGACGATCACGATGGGCAGCCAGAGCGTGTCCGCCGGCTTCGTCGCCCTCGTGTTGGCGATGTGCCTGCTCGGCCCCGCTCCGGCCGTGGCAATCGGCGCCGCCGCGATCGCAGCCGACTCGCTCGCACGCCGTCCTTCGCCGGCGGTATGCCTCTCGAATCTCACGACTTATGCGGTCTATCTGATACTGGGCGCGCTGCTCAGCCGCTCGCTGATCGGGCACTCCCACGTGCAGACGATCACATTCGCGTTCGTTGTCTTCGGAGTCTTCATCACGACGAACCTGCTCAACTTCGCGCTGATCGCGATCCAGAAGAGCGTGCTTCAAGAAAAGTCGTTCATGAACCAGGTGTACACGGTGCTCGTGCCCGTGCTTCCCGGCCAGCTGGCGGCGGCCGTGCTCGCTGTGATCCTGGCCGTGGCGTACACGAAGATGGGCTATCCGGTGCTACTCAGCTTGGTGCTGGTGCTGGCCGTCTTCCAATACCTGGCACGCGCGTTGTTGCGCTCGGAGGATCGCGCCGAGCAGCTCGAGGCTCGCTCGGTACGTCTGGCATCGATGCAGCTGGGCGTGCTCGTCACGCTCGTGGAGACACTGGCGCTGCGGGATCGCATGACCGCCCGTCATGCCGCCGCGGTGGCGCGCTACGCGCGCGCGCTTGCCCGTGAGATGGGCTGCGACGAGGCCGACCAGGATCTCACGCACACCGCCGGTCTGCTGCACGACATCGGCAAGTTCGCCCTGCCGGACCGCATCTTGCACGCGGAGATCCTCTCCGACGAGGATTGGGCGGTTGTGCGCCGCCATCCGCAGGAGGGCGCCACGCTCGTGGGACGCCTGGACGGCTACGGCCCGGTCGCCGACGCGATCCTCTACCACCACGAGCACGTCGACGGCAGCGGCTATCCGGCCGGTCTGATCGGCAACGAGATCCCGCTTCCCTCGCGCATCCTTTCCGTGTGCAACGTCTATGACACGCTCACCGCACGCGATTCCTACCGCTCTCCGATGACTCCCCAAGATGCAATCGCCGAGCTGCGTCGTGTGGCTGGGCGCCAGCTGGACGCCGAGATCGTCGACGCGTTCATAACCATGCTCGAGCGCGAGGGGCCCGTCACCTTCGCCCATGGTGACGACGCGGACTTCGAGGCCGAGCTGGCGTTCGAGCGCCGCACCCGCGCGCTGGCCCAACCCGCGCTGCGCTGAGAGTCCCAGGCCTTTTCCAGGCTTAGAACCTGTGCCCGCCTGTCCAGGCCCCCAGAGGAGCTTGGCCCGTGCACACGGACCCTTAACGACCGAGGACGCTGCCAACCTGGCAACGCCCTCGGCGACCGGCCACGCCCCGTGGGGGAGCCGGCGATCTGCAATCAGCCTTTGAAACCCATTGAATGCTCCTTCCGTCGGTCAGGCGGCCCAACACCTGCGCGCGACGGCCTCCATCCTCAGCCAAGCACGATCAGTGTTGAGTAGGTTTACGGAGCATAATATAGGGATTGGACGAATTGTCCACTTGGCACAAGCGAATGCACGGTCTTTTGCAGAAAGAGGGCATTCCCCCGCTGGGGCGACGGTCTTATCCCCGTCAAACGGGGTTTTTTACGCTTGTACCGGGCGGCCTTCAGGCGAGCGAATGCTTGACGGGGGCGGTCGCCTTTCTCGGTCAAAGGTCCACAAAGCTCGAGGACGCTCAACCTTCTCGCCCAGAGTGCCGTATCTCAACATATCCGGGCGCTCGCGAACTCTGCTCGCGTGCGCTCAGAGAGGCGCCCACACGGCGAGGAATCCCGACCGAGAAGAGATCTGAGATGCCCGAGAACCCCAACCCAGGCCACGAGCACCAGCTCGTGTTCACAAGCTCACAGGCGGCGCGCTATCTGGGTGTGTCGCTGGCCACGATCCGCCGCTGGACCGATGCCGGCTATCTGACCGGCTATCGCACGCCGGGCGGCCAGCGCCGCTTCTCACGTGAGCAGCTCGACGGCTTCATCGACTCCTTGCAGCGCACAGGCGAGCGCTCCAAGCGCCACACGCAGGTCGCCTGAGCGAGTCTTCCGATTTGCCCCTCCTTTCGCGCGCGCGGGGGGCGGACCAAACGGACTCACGCGACAGGCCCGCCGACGGATTCTCCCCGGCCACCAGACGGCGTCGGCTGAATAGGTCCACCTTGCGGGCTCAGCGAGCCAGCCGGCCGAACTTCTCCCGCAGCCGGCGATAGAAGGACGAACCTGGTAGCTGGGCGATGATGCCCGCGTCGTCCATGAAGCGCGCATCGATCGTGCCCCCCGGCTCGATCTCGCAGATCGGTCGCCCATCGACTGATACATCGAGCGCCTCGTGTGAGCGGTTGTGGATCGTAAGGCGGTCTTTGGGGGCGGCGACGAGCGCACGCGCGGTCAGCGAGTGCGGGGCGATGAAGGAGACCATGAACCCCTCGACACCCCAGGCCATGACCGGGCCGCCGTTGGCGAGGTTGTAGCCGGTGGAGCCGGCCGGCGTCGCGACGACCAGCCCGTCGCAGCGCACGCTGCCAAGCTCCTCGCCGTCGAGCACGTAGGCAAGCTCGGCGACGCGCTCTCCGACCTTGCGGTGGATCGCCACGTCGTTGAAGGCTCGCTCCTGCTTTTCGATGTTCCCACCCACCCCGTCGAGCACGATCGCCGGCAACGGCAAGAGCTCGTAGTCTCCCTCGAAGGCACGGCGCATACCATCGACGAGTTCCTGCGGCTCGATCGTCGCGAGAAATCCGATGTCGCCGAAGTTGATCGCGAACACCGGCACCTCGGTACCGGCATATCGGCGCAGCGCGCGCAGGATCGTGCCGTCGCCGCCGAGCACCACACACAGGTCGACCGAATTGCCGTCCGCGCCGTCGAGCAGCACGCTCTCGCCACCCGAAAGCCCGTGCTTGGCCGCTTCCTCCGCGTCGAAGCGAAGCGTCACACCGGCCTTCGTCGCGGCGGCGAGGAACATCTCCAGCGCAGCCGAGGTCTGAGCCGGACGACTATGGGTGAGGACCGACACTTCGCGCGCCGGGCGTGCCATGAGCTGTCTCACGGCTCCACCTCGCCGGCCATCCGCTCGATCTCGGGGAGGGCTCGTGAGCCGCCCGGCCGGGAGGGCTCCGCCAACCAGATGAACGTCTCGAGATTGCCCTTCGGACCCGGCAGGCCCGAGGAGCGATAGCCGAGCACCGAAGCGCCGAGCTCTAGCGCCGCGCTCCCGACGTCGATCAGGGCCGAGCGACGATCCTCGGCTGAACGCACGACCCCGCCCTTGCCTACACGCTCGCGCCCCACCTCGAACTGCGGCTTGACCAGCGCAAGAACATCATGGCGCTCTGTCAAGCAGTCGAGCACGGCCGGCAGCACCTTACACAGCGAGATGAAGGACACGTCGACGACGACAAGGTCGGCCGCGTAGGGCAGCATCTCGGGCTTCATCGAACGCGCGTTCGTGCGCTCGAGCAAAGTAACCCTTGGATCCTGGCGCAGGGCGAAGTCGAAGTCCCCGTAGCCGACGTCGATCGCCACAACGTGTCTCGCCCCCCGCTCGAGCAGGCAATCCGTGAAGCCGCCGGTCGAGGCGCCGACGTCTAGCGCACGGCGATTCTGCACCGGCAACTCGAGCGCGTCGAGCGCGTTGGCGAGCTTGACCCCGCCGC
>DATCEK010000008.1:0-5584 GCA_036510155.1 Solirubrobacteraceae bacterium
TCAGGTTGACAGCGAGACCACCTGCGTATGGGCCGGACCTCACGTGCTCGTGATTGCCACCGTGCTGCCCGACCACGGACTCGCGCTGGAGCTCGATTCCATCTTCGTCGGCCACGAGGGCGTGCCGACCTGCGTAACTCACCTCACGCTCGGGCCCGTTGGGGAGGACCCTGTGATTGTGCCCGTCGAACACGAGCACGCAAGCCTCAATCCGAAGCTCAAGGCGCGTGAATGCGCCTACGAGCACGCTGAGATCGTGCTCGAGACCCTGAGCCGACTTGGCTACGAGGCTGGGATCAACATGCCCGACGACGCCTTCGAGGAGCTGGAGCGAGTCGAGCGCTGAGCCCCGCGTCGGTCGCTCAGACCAACGCTTCCTTCACGCGGCAAAAGGGGTTATCCGCTGCGCGTCTCGACCCCTCCAATGTTCGCACGCTGCGCGTGCGGTGGGTCGGGGATCGGCTCCGCACCGGGCGGGGTCGCCAACTGAAAGGAAGCGCGATGGTGTCCCACACACGAGGTTGGCCTTCGCAGCAGGGTCTTGCCTACGCCGGCATCGGCTCACGCGAGACACCACCGGGTGTGCTGGACCTCATGGGCCGCGTAGCCTCGCAGCTCTCGATCCGGGGCTGGGTTCTCCGCACCGGGATGGCCGGTGGCGCCGACCAAGCGTTCTATCGGGGCGCGACGGTCGGCGGAGCGCTTGAGCTCTACCTGCCCTGGCCCAGCTTCGAGGCCGACGCTCGCTCACCCGTCGGCGCCGCGCAGCAGTACGTCCTCGGGCAGCCGAGCCCTGCCGCCTACGAGATGGCCGCGCGGTTTCACCCGGCCTGGTCCCGGCTGGCGCAGAGTGTGCGACGCCTGCACGCACGCCACTGCCATCAGGTGCTCGGCCCCGACCTAGCCAGCCCGGCGCGCTTCGTGCTGTGCTGGACACCTGACGGTAGCCTCGATGGTCGCGGCCGGCGTGTCGGCGGGACCGGCCAGGCGCTTCGGATCGCCAATCACCACGGCATTGCGGTCTTCAACCTCGCCCGTCCAGAGCACGCCGAGCGGCTGTCAAGGCACTGCCCGCTCGACGCTCGCTGACGCAGGCGAGTGAACGACCCCGTCGGAGTCGCACTCACGAACCGCGAGCGTAGATCGCGGGCGCCGGCAGCCCCATGATCGCACCCCGATTGGGGTGCGGAGGGCTGCCACCGGCACCCGCAGCCGAGCGGGTCCACAACGGAAAGGACAGTCGTGATGCGCGACTCCTACGACACGACCCTGATCCTCTGGCCTGCCACACCACTAGCGGCGAGCGTCGCCGAGGAGCTGCGCGCCATCGGCGTCCCGCTCACAGAGCCGCAGGCGGCTCCGGGGTGCCTCACCGCGCGGCGCACCGAGGACGGCCATCTCCTGCTTGAAATCTCCCGCGAGCGGCTCCACGGGCTCACCGATCTCGAGGCGGTGCTCGCCACCCTGCGGCTCGCCGATGTCTCCTACGTCGCCTGGGACGCGAGGAAGACTGAGGTTGCAGGCACCGCGCGCTCCTTTGACCCTGGCAGTCGCGTGGAGCGCGAGTTCACCGTGATGCCTGACGGTGAGCCGGTGCTCACGTTGAGCGACCTCAGCGAGTTCGAGGGTCGCTACGGCACGGCGGAGGGCCTGCTCGAGGGCATCCAAACATGGCTGCGCCTGCCGCTGCCTCAGAACCTCGGCGAGGTCAACGGATTCACCATCGTCATCGAGCCCGAGAACACCGACGACGACGAACGTCCCTAGCCGGGCGGCCCTGGCTTCCCCGATGCTCGCACGCCCGTTGGGCGTGCCGGGGAAGTCGCACAGGGCCTGCCGACAGGTAGGCCGAGAACACAACTGGAGGTGTGACGAATCGTGAGTACATCACTCACTCGCATCCGCGCCGGGCACTACCGGCACAAGCGTCTCGGCGTCGAAGTGCAGAGAACGGCAATGCCGGACACCCCCTGGCAACTCGCCGGATCTGATCCCAACGGCAGCGGTGTCGTGCTCGCACGGACGCTCAGCGATGCCCGCTCGTTTCTGCGGGAGATCGAGGAGCGCATCGACGACGAGTGCGGAGCCCGAGCGCGAGCCTTGCGCGCGCTCGGCGAGGCGGTGCGGCAAGAGCGCGAGCAGGCAGGCTTCAGCGCGCTCGCACTCGCCACCGCGAGCGGCATCCAGGCGAGCAAGCTCGAGGCACTCGAAGCTGGTCGGCTGGACGCGGATTTGGATCTGCTGCTTGCGCTCGCGCAAGCACTCGACATTCGCTACTCAGCGTTCATCATCCGCGCCGAAGCGCTGACAAGCGACGGCCTCTCCTCACCACAGGGCGCCGAGCGCGCTCTGCTCGCGCTTCACCACTACCTGTTCCCCGAGCGATATGAGGACGTGCCGACGTATGAATGGCACGCCGGCACGATCGAGGACGTGGCAGCGATGCTCGAGCGGGCGCTGGTGAACGATCCGCGCGCGGAGCTCTCACCGAAGTGAACAACGGTCTACGCACATGCGTCAGCGCGATACAGCAGCGGAGCGTGCCGACACCTCGCGGCGGGTCCCTTAGCTCCCCAATTGTGGCACGCCCTACGGGCGTGCCGAGGGGTCGCACAGGGCCCGCCGCCCCGGTGGGCCTGCGATACCAAATGGAGGACGAAATGCCAACCATGACCCAGGCCGACCAAGCCACATCGGAGGCCGAGCAGGGCACCTACACGCTGTGTGACATCGCCGTGAGCCACATCGTGGTCTCGGAGAACAACCCGCGCAAGCAGTTTGATGAGCAGGAGCTCGAACGGCTCGCGCACGCGATGTCCACGCGCGGGTTTAACCACCCGATCCTCGTCAAGCCCGCCGAGCGGGAGGGCTACTACGAGATCATCGACGGCGAGCGGCGCTGGCGTGCCGCCCAGCAAGCGCAGGTCGAGCTGATACCAGCGCTGGTCAAGACGCGCCCGGATGCGCCGGGTGCTGACCTGCTGGACGCGATGCTTGCCAACGGCCTCGGCATCTCGCTGGACGTGCTCGAGGAGGCGCTCGGCTACGAGACGCTCATCAATGATGCGGGCTACACCCGCAAGGGAATCGCCGAGGCGTTCCAGATTCCGCTCGCGCGGGTTCGTGAGCGACTGCTGATTCTCGACCTCCCCGAGAAGCTGCGCCATCAGGTGGCCGCTGGGATCGTCCCGCTGATGGTCGTCAAGACCCTCGGTGCGCTCGCGAAGATTCATCCCGACCTTCCCGAGGTCGCCGTCAAGCGCGTGCTCGGTGGGCCCGTGAAGCAATGGGACGAGCCCACCACCTGGGAGCATCTTCTCGCAAACCCGATCGCGGTGGTGATCGGTGAATATGAGGAGCAGCTCGCAGACCTGCCCAAGGACGTATTCGTCGCGGGTTGCAGCTACCCCGTCTCGGCCTTCGAGCTCGACGAGGAGACGACCCAGAGCATAGGCCTGCTGTGCGAGCTGCTGCAGATCGAGCCCGAGGAGTTTCCAGTCGACTTCGACCGCGAGCTGCTCGACCAGGCGCTCGCATTGAACGCGGCGCACCTGTCGGCCAACAAGGCGGAGGCCATCATCGTCGGTGCCGATGTCGCCCGCCAGCTCGCCGGCGACCTGATTGACAGGAGCTTGAAGACCGAGCTCAAGCAGGCGCAGGACGAACGCGAGAACGCTGAGCGTGCGAGCGCTCCGCGACGGCACCGGGCAGACGGTGGCGACGGCGAATCGGGCGAGGCAGATGCCATGCAGCCGCCGTCAGACGAGGAGATCGAGGCAGGCCGCAAGCGGGCGCTGGAAGAAGACCGCCGTCTGTGTGACGAGACGATCGCCCGCAACCAGCGACTCGGTGCGGCGCTCATCAAGCAGGTGTGCAAGGTGAGGGTCGACGAGCGGGCTCTGAAGATCCTGACCGCGGCGCCGATCTCTGCCGACCTCGCCAAGATCGCTGCGCGTGGAGCGCGTCTCGCGTTTCCCGGCTGGGCGGAGCTCTCGACTCGAAAGAACGGGTCGACCAAAGCCGAGTACCTCGACTACCTCGCGGGTGAAGCGAAGGCCCAGGAGTTCCTCGCGGGTGCAAGCACCGCAGCTGAGATCGCGGGACGAACGCTTGCGCTGCTGGCCGCCGCTCGCTGGGCGAAGGAGAAGCACGCGGTCTCCAACTCAAAGGCCAGCAACTACACGCTGCGCTTCACGAGTTACAGCGACCGTGGCGTGCCGTGGCAGGGAGAAGTCGAGGACTTGCTCGATGAGATCCTGATCGAGAAGCTGCCCCCCGAGGTCGCCGACCCGATCCGTGAGGCCAAGGAACACCGCGAAGCGGTGCGTGCCGAGGAGGAGCGCCGCGAGCGTGAGCGCGATGGCGTTGTCGCGCAGTTCATCGAGCAGGCCCCGAGCCTGACGTGCGATGAGCGTCAGGCCGAGATCCAAAGGCTGCGTCACGAGTATGGCTTCTCCGCGATGCCGCCGGAGCAGAGCCGCAAGCTCATGGAGCTGCCCGAGCCTACGGACAGTCCCACCGCCGAGGAGGCCAGCGGTGAAGCCACGCCGCAGGACGAGAGCGAGACGCCAGCCCCACCCGAGATGGCGCTCGCCGCCTAAACGACCCAGGACCGTGCGGCGGGGCGCTCACCCCGCTCCGCCGCACGCCCAACAAACCATCGCCCCAGCACGGGGCGCACCCGGCCTTTCAGAGGAGGACAGATCATGGGTTGGACCGGAGGACAGCTACAGGGACCATTCACCGCGCGCGCCGCGATCGAGTTCGAGCTAGGCGCAGAGTTCCTTGCGCGGGTCATCGACACCGTGCGCTACGGCACCGTCATCTACGCCGCCGTGCGCTCACACGACGAGAAGGAGATATTCGGCCTGGTGCTGCTCGCCGAGCGCCGAGGCGGCATCCTCTACACCAAGCCGATCAGCGAGGACATGGGACCAGCCGAGGACCGCTGCCCCGCCCGCATCCTCGATCTGCTCACCGAGCCGAGCAACGACTACGCGCGTGAGTGGCGCGAGCGCTGCCGCGCCCGCCTCGCCAGAGCGCACCCACGCAAGGGACAGACCGTCACCTTTGCCAAGGCGCTCTCATTCACCAACGACGAGTCACACAGCACATTCACCTACCAGGGCGGGTCGCGCTTCCAAACCGACGACGGTTGCCAATGTCATATTCGCTGCTGGCAAGACCTTGAGTTCACCGCCGTGTAGTGACAAGTAGACCTCTGGGCCGCAGGTACTACCGGCTCGTTACTCCGGGCCGGGTTCGAGCGCACCCCTTTAGGCCAGCAGACCGGCTCTAACGGCGCGTAAAGCCCTGCGCTTCGCGTCGCCTGGCGGCGATCCCCAAGGGACAGGGCTTGACACACCTTGCCGGCCCGCTCTGGCCGGGGCGTGCTCAACCCCGACCTCAAGGAGATAGCGATGAGCAAGGACTCACGGCGACCCAGCGGTCTACTCGTCCCAGCGCATGTGCAGCTCGGCAAGCCACGCGCGGTTCACTGCAAGCGCGAGCGCCACCACGTTTACATAGGGCGCCCCTCGAAGTGGGGCAACCCGTTCGTGGTGGACAAGCACGGTGCGAGAGG
>DATCEK010000009.1:0-21518 GCA_036510155.1 Solirubrobacteraceae bacterium
CAGAAGGGGCCACAAGCGCTTGTACCTCGACAAGCAGCGGCCGCGAGCCCTCCATCGCGGCGAGCACTACGCTGCCAGGGGCACGCGTTGCCTCGGCGACGAACCGTGCCGAGGCATCGAGCACCTCTACGAGCCCACCCTGGCGCATCTCGAACAAGCCGGCCTCGTTGGTCGAGCCGAAGCGGTTCTTCAGCGCACGCAACTCGCGATATGGGCGCTCGCGCTCGCCCTCGAATTGCAGCACGCAGTCGACCAGGTGCTCGAGCACGCGCGGGCCGGCGAGCGCACCATCCTTGGTGACATGCCCGACGAGCACCACAGCGATCGAGCGCGCCTTGGCGAGATCCATGATGCGCGCGGCCACCTCGCGCACCTGTCCAACCGAGCCGGGGGCGCCGGAGAGCTCGGCACAGCGCAGCGTTTGCACCGAGTCGATCACGCACACACTCGGAGCGTGCGAGGCAACCGCGTCGAGCACCAACTCGAGATCCGTCTCGGCCAGCACCGGCACCTCCAGCGCGCTCGGCTGCAGGCGCTCGGCACGCAAACGCACCTGCTCGGCGGACTCCTCGCCGCTCACGTAAAGCGTCTTGTGCCCGGCGCCCGCGATGTTGCCCAGCGCCATATTGGTGAGCGTCGACTTGCCGATCCCGGGAGAGCCGCCGAGCAGCACCAGCGAGCCGGGCACCAGGCCGCCCCCGAGCACGCGGTCGAGCTCGCCGATGCCCGTCTGCAACCGAGCCAGCGGAGAGCTCGCCACCTGTGAGAGCGCCACCAGCGGTGTGCCGATGCCCCCGGCGCCCCCTCGCGGTGACAGACGCGCGGAGGGCACACCGCTTCGGCGATGATCCCCGCCGCCTCCCGCCGGGCGCTCCTCCACCAGCGCGTTCCATGCGCCACACCCTGGGCACTGCCCATGCCACTGGGCGGAGGAGAGCCCGCACTGCGAGCAGATGTGGACGGTTTGGACTCTGGCCATCGCCCCAGGTTACGCGTCGCCCCCGACGGTTCTCTGCCCAGGGATCGACTCGGACCGTTCAACGCACGTCGTCTGCGACCCATCAAATTTGCCGATGCCCCCCGCGCGCGCGGGGGGCATCGCCGATTTCGAACGACCACCGGCCACCGAAGGACCACCACATCCACCATCCACCATCCACCACCACCAGCCCACCACCAGCCCCAGCGCCAAGAACCAGCTCAGGCGCGACCAGCCACAACGCTTCGACGCTCGTAGAGCACAACGTCGCGCCAGCGACCGTCGGGCATCTGACCTAGCCGCTCTTGAGTTCCCACCAGACGGAAGCCGCAACCCACGTGCAATGCAATCGATGCCAGGTTCTCTGGAAAGATCCCTGCCTGGAGCGTCCAGAAACCCGCGCGCTCGGAGGCACGGAGGAGCTCCTCGAGCAATGCTCCTCCAACGCCGCGGCGACCGTCGGCGGGCGCGACGTAGATGCTGACGGCGCCGACGCCTCGATATACCTGGCGTGTCGAGACCGGGCTGAGGGCAGCCCAACCGATCACCCTGGAGGCATCGCGAGCCACCAACCGTGGCTCAGGGCAACGCGCCGCCGACCAATGCTCCCAACTCGGCGCGGCGCGCTCCTCGAAAGTGGCGTTGCCGGTCGCGATGCCCTGCTCGAAGATGCGCGCGACCGCCGGCCAGTCTTCGGCGCTCATCGGCGCGACTGTCACCTGCCTGGTGCTCAGCGGAACCTTCTCGGAAGCCTACGGCTCGACAGGAGGCTCGTCGTCATCGTGGTGCGCGTCCTCGCCCACCGGCAACTCCGGACCCGGCTCGGGGTCGCCGCCGCCGGCGCCGACGCCCACCGGGGTCTTTGCCTTCTTGGGCTTGACGATCGTGAGGCGCACCTCGCTGTCATCGCCCTCTGGAGCCGGGTCCACGACGACCGTGGCACCGGGCATCAGCTGCTCGCGCAACACGAAGTCGGCGAGCGGATCCTCGATGTAGCGCTGGATCGCGCGGCGCAGCGGACGGGCGCCCATCGCCGGGTCCCAGCCCTTGTCCACGAGCAGGTCCTTGGCGGGGTCGGTCAGCTCGAGCTGCAACTCGCGTTCGGCCATCGACTCGCGAATGCGCACCAAGAGCAGCTCGACGATCTGGCGGATCTCCTCCTTTTGCAGCTTGTGGAAGACGATCACGTCGTCGATGCGGTTGAGGAACTCTGGACGGAAGACCTTCTTCAGCTCACCCATGATGCGGTTCTTCATGTCGTCGTAGGTGATACCGGTCTCGTCGTCGGAGACGGCGAAGCCGAGCGGCGTGTTGCGTGCGATCTCAGCAGCCCCGATGTTCGAGGTCATGATCACGATCGCGTGCCGGAAGTCGACTGTTCGACCTTGGGCGTCGGTCAGGCGACCGTCCTCGAGGATCTGCAGCAGGATGTTGAAGACGTCGGGGTGGGCCTTCTCGATCTCGTCGAGCAGCAGCACGGAGTAGGGCTTGCGCCGCACGGCCTCGGTCAGCTGGCCGCCCTCGTCGTAGCCGATATAGCCCGGAGGTGAGCCGACCAGCCGCGAGACCGCATGCTTCTCCATGTACTCGGACATGTCGATGCGGATCATCGCTTCGTCGTCGCCGAAGAGGAACTCGGCGAGTGTGCGCGCGAGCTCCGTCTTGCCGACGCCTGAGGGGCCGAGGAAGATGAACGAGCCGGTTGGCCTTTTGGGGTCCTTCAGGCCGGCGCGCGAGCGGCGGATCGCCTTTGAGATGACCTCGATCGCCGGGTGCTGGCCGATGACGCGCTTGTGCAGTTCCTCCTCCATGCGCATCAGCTTCTGGGTCTCGGCCTCGGTCAGCTTGAAGACGGGGATGCCGGTCCACATCGAGACGATGTCGGCGATCTCCTCTTCGCCGATCGCCGGGCGCTCGACGGACTCGCCGGACTCCCACTCTTCCTCGAGCTCGCGCTTCTTGCCGGCCAGCTTGCGCTCCTGGTCGCGCAGGGCAGCCGCCTTCTCGAATTCCTGGGCCTCGATCGCCGCCTCCTTTTCGCGGCGGGTCGATTCGATCTCCTCTTCGAACTCGCGGTTTGCCGGCGGGGAGGTCATCGACTTGATGCGCATACGCGAGGCCGCCTCGTCGATCAGGTCGATCGCCTTGTCGGGCAGGAAGCGGTCTGAGATATAGCGATAGGCGAGATCGGCTGCCGCTTGCAGCGCCTCGTCGGTGATCTGCACCTTGTGGTGCTGCTCGTAGCGGTCGCGCAGGCCCTTGAGGATTTCGACGGTCTGCTCGATCGTCGGCTCCTCGACGCGGATCTGCTGGAAGCGGCGCTCCAAGGCCGAGTCGCGCTCCAGGTACTTGCGGTACTCGTCGAGCGTGGTTGCGCCGATCGTCTGCAGCTCGCCGCGCGCCAGGGCCGGCTTGAGGATCGAGGCTGCGTCGATCGCGCCCTCGGCCGCGCCCGCGCCGACGAGGTTGTGGAGCTCGTCGATGAACAGGATGATGTCCCCGCGCTGGGTGATCTCCTTCATCACCTTCTTCAGGCGCTCCTCGAACTCGCCGCGGTACTTCGAGCCGGCGACGAGAGCCGCCAGGTCGAGCGTGTAGATCTGCTTGTTCTTCAAGAGCTCGGGCACATCGGAGTTCGTGATCCGCTGGGCCAGACCCTCGACCACGGCCGTCTTGCCCACTCCGGGCTCGCCGATCAGGACCGGGTTGTTCTTGGTGCGCCGCGAGAGGATCTGCATGATCCGCTCGATCTCGGTCTCGCGCCCGACGACTGGGTCGAGCTTGCCCTCGGCGGCCAGCTTTGTCAGGTTGCGCCCGAATTGGTCGAGCAGCTTCGAGGACTTCTTGCCCTCGCCTGGACCTGAACCCGAACCGGCGCCCGCGCCTGAGCCCTGACGGCGGCCGCCGGGACCTGAAAGCATGCGGATGACCTCGTTGCGGATCTTCTCGGAGTCGGCGTCGAAGTCGAGCAGGATGCGCGCGGCGACACCCTCGTTCTCGCGTACCAGGCCGAGCAGGATGTGCTCCGTGCCGATGTAGTTGTGGCCCAGCGACAGCGCCTCGCGCAAGGCCATCTCCAAGACCTTCTTGGCGCGTGGGGTGAAGGGGATCTGCCCGGAGGTGACCTCCTCGCCGGAGCCGACGATGCGGACCACCTGGGCGCGCACGCGCTCTACAGTGATGTCGAGGGACTCCAGCACGCGCGCGGCCAAGCCCTCCTCCTCGCGCAGCAAGCCGAGCAGGATGTGCTCAGTGCCGATGTAGTTGTGCTTGAGCGTGCGCGCCTCCTCTTGCGCGAGAACGACGACCTGCCGGGCCCGTTCTGTGAATCGCTCGAACATGGGGTACGTCCTTCCTGTGCGGAGCGCAAGCCTCGCGCTTACGGTCCTGTGGCGCCTTTCAGGCAGTCTACCAACCGGGTATCCGGGCTCCCGTTGCCGCCCTTGCGACGTTGGATATACATACTCTGAAAGACCCGCAGCGAGGCGCTAGTTGCGCATCGCCGGGAACAGCACGACCTCGCGGATCGAGGCCCGTCCCGTGAGCAGCATCACGAGCCGGTCGATGCCGACGCCGACACCGCCTGTCGGTGGCATGCCCTGCTCGAGCGCTTCCAGGAACAGCTCGTCGTGGGGCTGGGCCTCCTCGTCGCCCGCCAATGCCAGGCGGGCCTGCGCCTGGAAGCGCTCGCGCTGCTCGTCGGGGTCGCTCAGCTCGGAGAAGGCGTTGGCGATCTCCATGCCGCCGGCGAACGCCTCCCAGCGCTCGGCCAAGCCGGGGGCGGAGCGATGCACGCGGGCGAACGGAGACAGCTCGATCGGATAGTCGAGCACGAATGTCGGCTGGATCAGCTTGGGCTCCACGAACTTGGAGAGCAGGTCGTCGGCAAGTTGCGGCCACGTGAGCCCGTCGGTCGCCATTCCGAGCTCACGCTCGGCGATCGCCGCCGCCAGCTCGGGGGCCTCCCGCAGGGTGCGCAGATCGATGCCCGTCGCTTCTTGCACGGCGTCGGTGAAGCGCACTCGCCGCCACGGAGCTTTGAAGTCCAGCTCGCCTTCGTAGCCGACAGCTTGGGCCACGCCGCCGACCATCTGCTCCAAGCGCGCCGCCTCGTCCTCGTAGTCGGCATAGGCCTCATACCACTCGACCATCGTGAACTCGGGGTTGTGCTTGGTCGAGAGGCCCTCGTTGCGGAAATCCTTGCCGAGCTCATACACGCGCTCCAGCCCGCCCACGATCAAGCGCTTGAGATACAGCTCTGTGGCGATGCGCAGGTACAGCTCGCGGTCCAGGGCGTTGTGGTGGGTCGTGAACGGGCGTGCCATGGCGCCGCCGTAGAGCGGCTGCAGGACGGGCGTCTCTACCTCCAGGAAGCCCTCTGCGTCCAGGTAGGCGCGCACGGCCGAGACGATGCGGGCACGGTCGGCGAACAGCTTGCGGGCCTCCTCGTTTGCGATCAGGTCCAGCTCGCGGCGACGCTGGCGCGTCTCGACGTCGGTCAAGCCCGCGTGCTTGTCGGGCGGCGGACGCAAGGCCTTACCGAGGATCTGGAAGTCCTCGACGCGCAGGGTCAGCTCGCCGTGGCGGCTGCGCAAGGGCGCGCCATCGAGGCCCAGCAGGTCGCCGAGGTCTAGCGAGAGCAGTTGCTCGAGCCTGTCCGCTCCGAGCACGTCGACACGCGCGTGCAGCTGAATCTTGCCGCTGCGGTCGACGAGATCGAGGAACGCTGCCTTGCCGGCGCCGCGGCGGGCTGCGATGCGGCCTGCCACGCGGTGGCGCTCCTCGGTCTCCTGGCCCACCTCCAGGTGCTCGTATGCGTCACGCACCGCGGCGATCGGCTCGACACCCGGGAAGGAGTACGGGGCGATCTCGGCCCCGTCCGCACGCAATCGCTGTGCCTTTGCGCGGCGCTCTGCGATCAGCTCTGCCAGGCCGTGGGCCGAGTGCTCCTCGGCGTCGTCCCCCCTGCGCGCGCGGGGGGCATCGCCTTTTCGAGCATCCGCACCCGCCGCACTCTCCCCAGGATTCTCGCTGCCGGCGCCTCGCTCCTCGGCGTCGTCCCCCCTGCGCGCGCGGGGGGCATCGGCATCTGCACGATCCCCAGCCGGCTCATCCTCGCTGTCGCTCACGACGCGAGAGACTATTTGAGTCCGACGTCGATCTTTGTGATCTTGAGCTTACGCGCCGGGCCGCGCGGAACCTGCACGGCGACTGTCTCATTACGCTTGTGCCCAATCAGGGCGCGCCCGACTGGCGACTCGTTGGAGAGCTTGGCCTCCTCTGGGTTGGCCTCGGCGGAGCCGACGATCGTGTACTTGACCGACTTGCCTGTCTTCTCGTCCTTGACGTGCACGACCGAGCCGACGCCAACAACGTCGGTTGAGATTTCCTTGGAGTCGATCACGCTGGCCATGCGCAGCTTCTCCTGCAGGGTTGCGATCCTTGACTCGAGCATTGCCTGCTCGTTCTTGGCGTCGTCGTACTCCGAGTTCTCGGCGATGTCGCCGAACTCGCGTGCCTCCTTGATCCGCTGGGCGACCTCGCGGCGCTTGGCGGTCGAGAGCAGCTCTAGCTCCTCTTGGAGCTTCTCGAGCCCTTCGGGAGTGAGGATGACGTCCTTGGGCATATCGGTGGGCGGGAACTGACTCCGCGAGGTTGGCTTGAATGAGGAGATCCCCGCGGTTTCAGGCAGGGACTGCCGCCGTCGGGTGGGCAGCGAGCGCAGCAGTATAGCGAGCGTCATCCAAGGTGTCGGCTCTTTGCAGGGACTCTCCCAGAGCCTTGGCCTGCGGCTTCTCCAAGCCCAGGCGAGCGACATACCAAGGGTAGAACTTGCGCAGGTAGCGGGTGGCTCGCGGGGTGCCGAGGTGCTCGACGGCGCGATCGATCGTCCAGTCGAGCTCGGCGAGAACCTCGGTGCGCGTGGGCGCGTCCTCGCGCAGGCCTAGCAGATGCTCGAACAACCATGGGTTGCCCAGCGAGCCACGCGCGAGCATCACGGCGCAGGCGCCGGTCTGCTGGAAGGCGGCAAGCGTGGACCCGGGGTCTTGCAGGCCGCCGGTGAGGATCACCGGCGCATCCAGCTCCCGCACGAGCCGGGCGGCCAAGGCGTAGTCGGGGACGCCTTTGTGGTGGACGGCGGCCGAGCGCGGGTGGAAGGCGATCGCCGCCACTCCCGCCTCGCGCACGAGCCGATGTGCGAGCTCGAAGCCGCTCGTGTCCCCTGGGCGCCGACCGGAGCGCAGCTTGACGGTGACCGGCAGGCCGCTGCCTTGGCGTGCCGCACATGCCACCGCGACCGCGACGTCCGGGTCGTCGAGCAACGCTGCGCCGGCGCCGGTCTTGCAGACCTTCGGCACCGGGCAGCCCATGTTCAGGTCGATCGCGTCGGCGCCGGCTCTGGCGACCTCTCTGGCCGCGACGCGCATGACGGCCGGGTCCTGTCCGAACAGCTGGATCGAGACCGGACCCTCGTACTCTCGCTCTTGCGGGTCGATGCGCAGCATCTCCACGCACGTGCGCTCGTTGCCGTGAAAGATGGCATGCGAGGAGAGCATCTCCGAGACCGCCATGCCGGCGCCGTGGCGCTTTGCCTGCAAGCGCACGAACCAGTTGCCGATGCCTGCCAGCGGCGCGAGCATCACGCGGTTGGGGACGGTCAGAGGACCGAGCTGCCAAGTGTCTGTGAGACGGGCTTGCGTTGCCATCAGCCCATTATTGTGAGGGATTGCTTGCGTTCCCTTGATTTTCTTCCGGCCTTGGCTGCCGATCGGGCCAGCTGACCCTCCGACGCACGGTGCTTGCGTTCCCTCGACCTTCTTGCGGTCTTGGCTGCCGATCGGGCAGGCTTACCCTACGCCGCGTTCATCTCATGGATGAGGCGCAGGCCGGTGAGTGTGAGCAGATCGTCGACCTCATCGATCTCCTCGGTGAAGGGCACCACCAGACTCGAGAGCCCGCCCGTGGCGATCACGTCGGCGTGACCGCCGAGCTCGTCGAACAGGCGGCGCAGGATCGCGTCGATCGCGCCCGCGTAGCCGTAGACGACGCCCGAGCGGATCGCGTCGATCGTGTTCTTGGCGATCACCGTCTTCGGCGGCGCGAGCTCCACCTTGGGCAGCCGCGCGCCGCGCTCGGTGAGCGCATCCAGAGAGATCTCGATGCCGGTCATCAGCGAGCCGCCGATGTACTCCCCGGCCGCGGAGACGACGTCGAATGTGGTGGCGGTGCCGAAGTCGACGCACACCGCTTGGCCGCCGAAACGGGCTCGCAGGGCGACGGCGTTGACCAGCCGGTCGGCGCCGATCTCGCGCGGGTTGTCATAGCGGATCGCCATGCCGGTCTTCAGACCGGGGCCAACGACGAGCATCTCGTGGCCGAGGTAGCGCCTGGCCATCGCGGTCCATTCCGGCTCCAGATGCGGCACGGTTGAGGAGACGATCGAGCCCGATAGGTTCTCGAAGGAGACGCCCCGCAGCTCGAGCAGGTTGCGCAGCGCGGCGCCAAGCTGGTCGGCCGTCGACTCACGCACCGTGGCAAAGCGCCAATGCTCGAGCAGCTTCTCGCCTTCAAAGGTGCCGAAATGCGTTTGGGTGTTGCCGACGTCGACGACAAGCAGCATGGCCGAGGATTATGGGCCTAGCGCGCTGCTGCTGCGCTGACGCCATGCCTGCATGTATGAAACCGCACTCTTCCATCGCCTATCGCCGCCACACCCCAACCGCCGCCTTCCATCGCGCTGCCCTCGCCCTCACCTTCCCGCCCACGCCTTTGCTTCTCCCACCGCATCGCGCCTTAACTCCTGGTCGGCGAGCCAGCCAGGACGCACGAGCCGGCCTGTAGGCCTATGCTCCGGGACGTGAACGTGAAGCTTTACGCGCTACCCGGATCGCATCCGTGCGCTGCTGTGGAGGTGGCGTTGCGACTGAAGTCGATCGACTACCAGCGCATCGACTTGCTGCCCCTCTCCCAGCTGGCGATCGGCCCGCTGCGCTACGGAGGCAACACCGTGCCCGGCCTGCGCATCGACGGAGAGCGCCTGGCAGGCTCGCGCACGATCATGCGCCGCCTCGACGCGCTCGCACCAGACCCGCCTTTGCTGCCGCCGCTATCCGACGCGGTGGAGCGCGCACGCGTCCTGGAGGCCGAGCGCTGGGGAGACGAGGTGCTGCAAAGCGTGCCGCGACGCCTGCTCGACGCCGCTTGGCTGCGCAATGCCGCCTGCATGGAGAGCTATGCCGGGGAGACGAAGCTGCCACTGCCACGGCCGATGTTGCGTCCGGCGCTGCCGCTCACGGCCAAGCTGATGGCCAAGCTCAACAAGGCCGACGACGAGAAAGCAAAGGCCGATCTGGTCGCGCTACCCGCACAGCTCGAGCACATCGACGCGTGGATCGCCGACGGCGTGCTCGGCGGCGAGCAACCCAACGCCGCCGACCTGCAAATCGGCAGCTCGATCCGCCTGCTGCTCACGATCGCCGATGTGCGCCCGCTGATTGAAGGCCCACCCGCCCACAGAGCCATGAGCCTGACCCGCTGGTTTGAGCCGCAGGCAGGCGAAATTCCCCCGGGCACGCTGCCGGCGGAGTGGCTGCCGGCTCCTACCCCGTAGGGCTGCTCCAACGAGCGTCTAAGGACCCGTAGGCCGGCAGGCGGCACTCTGAGACTGCGCCACGAGCGCCTGAGGACCTCGAGGCCAATAGGCGGCACTCTCACGTGACCGTCGGATTGCCCTCTCTCCAGCTGGCCAACCTCAACAACGTGGCACTGGGGACGCCGCGGCCCGAGACGACGCAGAGGTGACCGTCGCGCAGCCACGTGACCACAGCAATGCCATGCTCATCGAGCAGCCGGTATGACACGCCGCCACGCCAAGCAACCACGCCCGTTGCCATGGGTCCCGCGACCCCGGCGAAGATCGCGTAGCCGACACGTTGGCCAGCATGGTTCGCGTAGAAGACCGTCGTGACGGCACGCCCGCCGATCCGATCGGCGCGGGCTCCGGTACTGCGCCAACCGAAGCGCTCACCCCAATACGGGAACGGCACACCGTCGACGGCGGCGTCGAGCTGGGCGTGGCGAGTGGGACTCTCACGCGGCGCAGGGACCATCGCGGCGCGCAAGGTCGGGGCAACAGTCTGACCAACGGTCAATGCAGTGCCTTTGCCACCGCCGCCCCCGCCAAACGCGACAGCGAGAACGATGATCGCTGCCACGGCAACCGCCGCGCCGGCCATGACCGGGAAGGAGATTCGCCGCCGGTAATGCTTGCCGTAGCGCGAATCCCCATGTTCGGCCACCAGCGACTCGATCCGCTGATGCACCGACCGCGGCGCAGGGGTGTCAAATGAGCGCAGCATCTGGGCAATGCGTTGCTGGTCGTCTTCGATGTTCGATGGCATCTCGGTCATGGTGCGGGTGTCTCGGTCATGGCGTTCCTCTACTGGAGAAGACTCCGGCCGGCCGCGTCTCATTCCCGCGGACCGCCTGGTTTGTTGGAAGCTGGGTTGCGCTCCCGAGGTCGGGGGAGACTCGCTTTGAAGATCCCGCTGTGGACGACTCGGATTCAGAGGGCTCCGTTCCATCGGCTGATGGGGCAAGCATCTCCGCCACCTGCTTGCGCGCCCGGAACAGCCTCGTCGTGATCGTTGCCTCGCGCACACGCAATGCGTGGGCAGCTTCTTTGTAAGAGAGGCCGAGCACGTCCACGGCAACCAACGCAAGGCGGCGATCCTCGGGAAGCCCTGCGATCGTCGCGTAAACCTCCTGCATCTCGAGCGCACGCTCAGGCTCGCCCAACCGCCGCGGATCGGCTGAATTGATGTCCTCGAGCGTGGCTACCGTCACCGGGCGTCTACTCGCCGTGCGGCGGCTGGTAAAGAAAGTGTTGCGTAGCACGCGCATCAGGTAATACAGATCGTCGTCGCCGGTGAGCACCCGCGGCCTGGCCAGCACCCGCGTAAACGTATCCTGCACCAAGTCCTCGGCATCCTCGCGCGAGCCGCACAGAGCCCACGCGGCGCGATAGAGGCGGTCCACGTGTTGCGTCAGCGACTGTGGGTCCAAAGTGCGCATTTTGACGGTGGCGGAAACAGCGGCCCTCGCGGCACTTGCTCTCCCCGCCCTGCGACTCTAGCGCCAAATTCCGAAAACGCTCACATCCAGATAGCCCGAGGAGCGGCAAAGCGCCGGAAGGAAGAGTGGCCGCCCGCCAGGTCAGGTGGATGCGGCTACTGAGCCATCGCGGCTGGATCGGGGAAGGAATCCCGCAATGGCGGAGTCGTACATGAAGCGCGCGCGACGGCCCGCAGTGCGCTGGATCGCCGCGAGCATGAACCGTCTTGTCCGCTACCCCTCCAAAGGAGACACTCCAGTGCCCAGAACGTCGATCCTTGCTCTAGTTGGTGTTGCACTGGCTGTCGCCGGCTGTGGCAGCTCCAGCAAAACCAGCAGCTCCAGCACAACAACGGCCGCGGCGAGCGCCGGCACGACTGCTGAATCGACATCGAGCTCCGGTCCGTTCCTGGCCAAGTTCACCAGCGTCACCAAGATAGCCTCGACGGTCCCGGCCAACGGCGATATCAATCCGTACGGGATCGTGACAGTGCCCACCAGCGTGGGCAAGCTCCAGGCCGGCCAACTGCTCATCAGCAACTTCAATGCCGCAGAAAGCGCCAAGGAGAACGGTCAGGGCACCGGCAAGACCATCGTGCAGGTCAGCCCTGCAGGCAAGGTCTCGCTGTTTGCGAGCGTCGATGCCAAGACGCTCCCCGACCCGTGTCCTGGCGGCGTCGGATTGACCACAGCGCTGAACGTCCTGCCGGGTGGCTATGTCGTAGTGGGTAGCTTGCCGACGACCAACGGCAAGACGGCGACCGCGAAGTACGGCTGCCTGATTGTGCTCGACAGCGAAGGCAAGGCGGTCGAGACGATCGCCAGCAAGAACATTCAGGGTCCTTGGGATTCGACCGCCAAGAGCGAAGGCTCCAAGACCAGCCTGTTCGTCAGTAACGCGCTCAATGGCGGCGCGGCGAAGGGCAAGAAAACGATCGACAACTCGACCGTGCTGCGCATCGAACTGGAATCCGGCGAAAACCAGACGCCGAAGGTACTGAACGAAACGGTGATCGCCAACGGTATCCCCTGGATCGATTCGGCGGAAGCCCTCGTGCTCGGCCCGACCGGACTCGCACTTGCGTCCAATGGGACTTTGTATGTCGCCTCGACCGAAGACAGCAAGATCCTCGCGATCTCCGAAGCAATGACACGCACCACACCGGCGGCGAAAGGCGGCACAGTTCTCACCGAAGGCGGCCATCTCAAGGAACCACTTGGCATGGTGCTCGCACCGAACGGCAACATCGTAACGAGCAACGGTGGTGACGGAAACATGGTCGAAACGACACCCGCCGGCCAGCAGGTAGCCGTACAGACCGCCGACAAGAAGACCGGAGCCGGATCGCTGTTCGGCCTGGCGATCGCCCCTGAAGGCAAGGGCATCTACTTTGTAGACGACGGCGAAAACACGCTCAACCTGCTGCACTAAGGCTAAGCCGACGAGTTGTTTGCACACGTTCACAACCGGCGGCGCCTGAGTGCAGGCGCCGCCGATCCTCACCCCAGGACTACCTGACCGTACCGCCAGATGCGTTTATCGCATACCACGTACCGCCGAACATTTTGACCCCAACATAGGAGGTCTTCCCAGGGCCACTATCGCCACTGTAGGTGTAGAGCGGATGACCGGCATAGGTCACCTGATGGCCGCTGGTCGTGGACAGAAGCGAAGCCTTGACGCCCGAGCCGGCCGTGGGGCGACCGCTCGCTTTCAGCGAAGGCCATACTTCCGAGCACCCGCTGATCGCCGCGCAACTGTTCTTGTTGGCGTGATCTCTTGTGAACTCGTACAGCGTGCGACCCGAGCCGCTGACGAGGATGCTGCCGAGGCTCGTGTGGCGTAGCTGGACTGTTGCGGCGCTGCTCGAGTGAGCAGCGGCCGGGAGGTTGCTCTGTGCGCTTGCGACCGTCGCTGCGCTTGCCGCGCTTGCCAGGGCGACGGCCAAGAAAATATGGGTTCGCTTCATGGTTCCTCCGAATGTGTGGGTGCTCGGGCGCGTGACTGTCATCTCTACCTATAGACACCACCACGCCGCGAACCTTCCCGAGCGCCGATCCGTGCTCCTCCTCGCCGTGCTCAGACCGTCGGTGACGCAGCGGGAAGGATCTCGGCGCGCTGGAGTCTTGAGGGGATAGACGGCCGGGATGGCGCCGTGCCACGCACAGCGCCAGCTCTTGCCATATGGACATCCAGTACGGGAAAGGTGGGGTTCACGATGAGGTCGCGCACGCTTTTGCTTTTCGCCCTCGCGGCGCTGTTGGGAGCGGCGGTGGCGGTGCTGCCAGCTCTCGCTGCCAGCCCCTCGGAAGCGAAGCTCGAAGTCAACGAAAACTGTGTGCAGCTGAACTGGCCATGCTGGACCACCGAAGGGTCGGCGTCGAGACCGCAACCCGCGCTGAAGGTCACGATAGTCGCAGGCGGCACGGTCACGTTCGTCGATCACGGTAAGGAAGCGAACATCGCGTGGACCGGTGCCACGCCCACGTGCGAACCGGCGGTGCCCGTCGCCCCGGAGGCGCCAAAGACTGGTTGGGAAGGAAAGTGCACGTTCGCAACGCCGGGGACCTACAGCTTCGAAAGCTCCACCATGTTCAGAGAAAAGACTCTCTACACGACTATCGACTACACGAAATACGAAATCGTGGTCGAAGCTTCGACCAACACCACCACGAACCCCACGACGGGCACCGCGACAACACCGACGACGACCTCGGCGCCTGCCTCGCCCGAATCCCCTCTCGCCGACTTGGAATCAGGAGCCGTGAAGGTCGCGAAAAGCCAGCGCGGAGGGTCTGTCAAGGGCTCACTCGAGGTATCGAAGGCCGGTGGCGGAGACCGCCTCGAGGTCGATCTCATCGCCACCACCGCGTCGCTGGCGAAGGCCGGGCACACAACGCAGGTGGTAGGGCGATTCGTGAGCGCTTCGGTCGGAGCCGGTCAACGGTCCTTCTCGGTCAAGCTCAACACCAAGGCAAGACGAGCGCTCGAACGCCACCATCGCCTTGTGCTGAAGGTGAAGATCGTGCTCACCCCGGCCGGCGGCGAAGCGCTGACCATCACCAGATCCGTGACCCTGCACGCGGGAGGCTGAGACCATGAGACCGCGCACGCTCTTGCTTTTTGCCCTTGTTCTGCTGGGAGCGGTGGCCGCCGTATCTCCGGCGCTGACCAACGCCGCGGAAGTGAAGCTCCAAGTCAACCAAAACTGTGTCGATCCCGAATGGCAGTGCTGGACCACGGAAGGGTCGGCGTTGAGACCGCAACCCGCGCTCGCGCTCAAAATTGCGGCCGGCGACGAAATCATGTTCACCGACCACGACGCGAGCACCCCGGCAGCCGTTGTCTGGATGGGCTCTGCGCCGGCCTGCACCGGCGTCCCCACAAGCGCTGTGACCAACTGGGAAGGCAAGTGCACGTTCGCTACGTCGGGCATCTACAAGTTCGAAAGCTCCACCCTTTTCGATGAAGAAAATACTCTATACGGCAAAGCCAACTATCGCGACTACGAAATCGTAGTCGCGGGCACGCCCACGGACCTGACGACTCCCGCGAGCGGCGAAACCCAGACGGAAGCGATGCTCAACGGCAGTATCGAACCCGAGGGAAACACCGTCGAATACCACTTCGAATATGAAGGTCCGGGCGTGGCCGGTAAACGGTCGACCCCTACAACCACGTTGAGCGAAGCCGACTTCACGAGCGACTCCGTGTCGGCCGAGGTGACGGGCCTCGAGCCAGGCATGACCTACAACTTCCAGCTGGTGGCGAATTACGGAGTCGGGAAAACCTCGGTGTCGGGCGCGACGCAAGAGACGTTCACCACCCACGCGATAACTGCGCCGAGCGCAACAACGCTCGCCGCCGCAGGACTCGAGGAAACCGAAGCCACCCTCAAAGGCACGGTCAACCCCGGGGGCGAAGCGACCGAATACTTTTTCGAATACGGCACAGACACGCATTACGGTCAGAAGACCGAAAAGGCGACTCTCCAAGCGAGCGGCGGTAGCAGCCAGGGTGTCTCCGCCACACTCAAAGGCTTGACGCCCGGCACGGAATACCATTTCCGCCTTGTCGCGAAAAACAAACAGAGCCCTGATGGAGAAGGTTTGGACCGCAGCTTCAAAACGGCGTCTGCTACTCCGGCCAAAGAACCCAGCACAGAACCTCCCGCGAGAGAACCTTCACCGACGCCGAGCCCGGCCGGCGGCAATACCACGGCCACAACCTCCAGCCCACCGCCTTCTGGGCAGCCAAAGGCCGAACCCGCCCCCGGCCCGCTGTTTGGGTCGGTCAAGCTGGCATCCACTCAGCACGGCGGAGTGGTGCATGGGTCTCTCCTCGTGTCCTCGGCAGGTTCTGGAGGCCGGCTTCAGATCGAGCTGCTCACCAAGGGCGCCACCGCTCCAGTCGGCAAGCTCGTGCCCTCCTCGCTGCATGCGGGCAAGCTCGCATTCGCGCTGCCGCTGAGCGCGAAGGCCAAGGCCGCGCTGCGCCACCACCGGCGCCTGACGCTGACGGTGAAGATCACGCTCACGCCACTACACGGCGCGGCGCTGACGATCACCCGCGGCGTCGTGGTACGCGCCTGAGCCGAGCCGACAAGCCCCCTCGGGCTACACGAGCAAGACGCTCAGGCCGGCAACCGTCTCAACTGGTCTGTAGTCGTCATCCTGAGCGACGACCGGGCGATCAGGTGTCGAGGCCGGGAATCGGATCGACCGGGAGCGGCCCATGGAGGGCTTCCAGATTACGCAGGTCGCTGCGATCGGGATCGGGACGATGTGCCAAGCGCTTGAACCCGACTACGCTGGCCAACCCGGCGACACGGACCGACTCTCCGAGAAACTCCACGGTCTCGGCGCGCTCCGCGACGGTCTTGAAATCCAAAGGTGGGAGCCCTCCGCGCATGAGATCCACAATCCCGTTGCGAGTATTGACGCGCAGACTTGGCGCATCCACTACATCAGCGAGCGTGAGGATCTTGTCGTCGCGCAAGCGCTTCGCGTCCGTCAGCTTCAAGAAACGCAGGATCGCTGTGTCGGCGTCGGACCCGTCCGGCACAAGCAGGTCGCTGTCCTTGGTCGCGCGAACGTGACCGTGATAGATCACGCTGAAGCCGCCTATGACGACATAGTCGAGTCCGGCCGCCTTGGCGTCCGCGACGACGCCGGCGAGGTCAGGACCAGAGAGCTCGTCTAGGGGCATGACCTGCGCGTATCGAGGCCGCCAGCAAGGCGACCGCCTGCTGGGAGAGCTTCTGACCGACTTCGAGTCGCTGCGCGGGGGTGAGTGCCATGTTGCTGGCGCGAAGCTGCCCAGCCTCTTCCCGATTCAGCTGAGCCCACTCGGCCTCGTAGCCGGCCCTGAGCGGCGGATTGGGCCGAATTGCAGGAGGCACACTCATATGCTGGATTTTATCGCGCTTCGGGGACAGTCAGCGGCGGACCGGCCCAGCGAACGCCTTCGCTCACCGGCAGCGCCGCGAGCGCGTCGGAGAGGCGATTGCCGTCGGGGGCCGTCAGCTCGAAGTCGAGCTCGAGCGCGGGGATCAGGACGAAGCGACGGTTGAGCAGCTGCTCGTGCGGCAGCGTCATGCGCTCGTGCGCGAGCACGAGTCCTCCGAGCAGCAGGATGTCGATGTCGATCGCCCGCGGCCCGTGCCGCGCACCCCCGCGCTCACGGCCCAGCTCTGCCTCCAGGCGCTTGACGGCGTCGAGCAGCTCGAGCGGCTCGAGGCCCGTCTCCACGAGCACGCAAGCGTTCAGGAAGCTCGGCTGGTCGAGCACCTCGCCGACCGGGTCGGTGTCGTACACCGAAGATGCGGCGAGGACACGCACACCGATCGAGGAGAGCGCGCCGACGGCAGCCTGCAGATGGGCGCGGCGGTCGCCCACGTTCGATCCGAGGCCGAATAGGCCGGTGCGCCGCTTGCCGACCGCACCAGGCGCAACCGCAAGTCCCTTCGAGAGGAGATCCCGCGCGTCGCAACTGACAAGCACTCGGTCGCCCTGCCGCGAGGCGGCGACATATGTGGCGTCGTAGACGGATATGACATGCTGCTCGGCGATCCCCGAAGCGCTCGTCAGAAGCGCACTGGTCGACTCCAGCGCGCCTCCGTCGTCGGCAATCGCGTCGATGGCCGAAAGGAGCTCGGCTACTCGATCCGGAGCACGCCACGAGCGAACGGCCACGTTCGCAACCTCGTAGCGCGCAAGGTCGAGCGTGGCAAGCGTCGCTTCGGGGTCCCTGAGGATGGCCCGTGACGCATCGTGGTGGATGTCCTCAGGGTCGAACGCCGCAAGGATGACGCTCGCGTCGAGCAGGAGTGTGCTCACCGCGAAGGTCTGGAAGCCTTTACAAGCTCAGCCGCTTTCCCACCATGCGGGGAGACATCCTTCAAGAGCCCACGCATCGCGGCTGCGCGATCGGCTCGACGCTTGCGCAGCGCCGCATCCGCGAAGCCACGCAACAGCGCGCTTCGAGTGCTGCCCAAACGCCCGGCCTCGGCGTCAACCTCGGCAAGCAGGTCGTCCGGCATCGAGACCATCACCTTCGCCATATCTCAAGTGTACCAGGGTATACCGAACCATCCCACGCAATTGCATTCGCCACGGAGCAAGATAGTGGTAGAATCACCCACTATGGCGTTCGTGCTAGATCGCGGTGCCGGCACATGGGAGATACGCGAGTCCCACACAACGGCGGCGGGACCCCGCAGCCGCACGCTCGCGACGTTCAGGACGCTGACGCCCGAAACGATCCTCCACGCCCAAGCGAGGTCATCGAAAGATCTCGATGCGAGCCAGGTGCGTCAGGCCGCACGGCGTGCGGGCGCGCCGGTAGCAGCCCCTCCTTCCGATCGCTCAGCCGGAGATCTGCTTACCCAATTGGCCGAGGGCCGGCGGCCGCGACCGTTGCTGGCCCGCCTGCTCGTGCAGGCACTCTCAGCGGATGGAGGTCAACCGACGGACAACCTGCAGGCCGCCGCCGCTTGGATTACGGCCACGAGCGAGCGACGGGGAGAGACGCTACGCGATCTGCTGCTGTTGAGCGACTACCTCCCTCATACGAGGAAGCGTGAGCACCGCCGCTTCCCGCGTATCGCCTCGCGTGCCGTATGAGCGAGGCAAGCGAGCCCAGCCTGCCTGAGAAGATCGTGGCGATCCACGAACAGTTGACGCGTTCAAAAACTCCGCATGCCTTCGGAGGCGCGCTGGCGCTCGCCTACTATGCCGAGCCGCGCGCGACGATTGACGTCGACCTCAACCTGTTCGTTGCCCCCAGCTCATATCTGGATATCGAGCGGGAGTTGGGAGGCATCGGAGTCGGCGACGGAGTCGATCTAGAGGTCGTAGAACGCGACGGCCAATGCCGTCTGCGGTGGGGCAATACCCCGATCGACCTGTTCTTTGCGTATGACGCGCTCCACGATGCGATGCGCCGATCTGCCAGAAGCGAGCCCTTCGGCGAAACGAAGATCCCCGTCCTCGCCCCCGAGCACCTGCTTGTGTGCAAGGCGATCTTCAACCGCCCCAAGGACTGGCTGGACATCGAGCAGATGCTCGTCTGCGTCGAAGATCTCGATTTGACGGAAGTGCGCACTTGGCTCGACCGGATCGTAGGGGCCGATGATCCGCGCAGAGAACGCTTTGACCAAATGGTCGAGGCGTGCGAGGCATGAGTGAACTCCGCCTACAAGTAGCCGCGACCGGAAGTCATCCGGCCGACTAACCTCGACGCCGGAGGGCACGGCACGCTATCGGTGACCGTGGCGTCTACGCGGGCGGAAGAGGTCAAGCCCCGCTGGGCTCCGGCAGCGCATTCTCGCTCACCCCAAAGCGCTTATGCAGCCGCCGCAGCGGCCGTGGCGCCCACCAGGTGAGCTCGCCGAGGCGGCCCATGATCGCCGGCACGAGCAGCGCTCGGACGACGGTCGCGTCGATCGCGACCGCGAGGGCGGTGCCGACACCAAGCTGCTTGATGAAGAAGATGTGCGAGCTGGCAAAAGCCCCGATCGCCACGCAGAACAGCAGCGCCGCGGCGGTGACCAGACGACCGGTGCGCTCCAGGCCATAGGCGACCGCGTCGCGTGTGGCCAAGCCCGTGTCGTGAGCCTCCTTGATGCGCCCGAACAGGAAGACGCCATAGTCGGTCGAGAGCGCGAAAGCGATGATGAACAGCAGCACGAGGTTTGCCTCCTCGAGCCCCCCGATCGGGGTGAAGCCGAAGAGGCCGTCGAGGTGGCCGTCCTGGAAGATCAGCACGAGCAGGCCGGCGCCGACGGCGACTGTCAGCAGGTTCATCAAGAGCGCGACGAGCGGCAGGATCAGCGAGCCGGTCATCATGAACAGGAAGCCCACGGTCATGATCGCGAGGATCGCAAGCGCCAGCGGCAGGTGTTCGGAGATCGCGGTCTTCTGGTCGACAAACCACGCCGTCGCGCCGCCGACGAGCAGCGTGGGCGCCGAGGCGATCGTGCGCAGGCGCTTGACAAGCGCCTGGTTGGCCGGGGCGCCGTCGGTGCCCCGCGGTTGCTGTTCGATCTCCCAAACGCCACCGCCGACATAACGCTGCGGACCCTGGCCTGCCTGCGTGCCCGCGATCTGTCTGGCGCGCGCGGCGATCGCGGTGACGGCGCCCACGTCGCCGCGCGGCGCGCGCACTACCAGCGTGATCGTCTGCGAGGGGTCGACGGCGAAGTCGTGTGTCAACGCTTCGGCGACCTGGCGTGCCTGCGAGGAGGCAGGCAGCACGTGCGCGTCGGCCGGCACGAACGTCAAGCGCAGCGCCGGCGAGGCGACCGCGATCAGGGCGGCGGCCGTGAGCAGCGCCACCAGGCCCGGACGGCGCATCACGCCGCGCGCCAGCCGATACCAGCCGCCCTGCTCACTCGACTGCGCCGAGCGTGCCGCGCTGCGCTGCAGACGCGCGGGCGAGAGCGCGTCGATCCGCGGTCCCAGCGCAACGAGCACCGCGGGAAGCACGATCAACGACACGGCGCCGGCCGACAGCGCCACGAGCGCGCCGCCGACGCCCATCGAGTACAGGAAGCGGATCGGGAACACGAGCATCGAGGCGAGCGCGCCCGCGACCGTCAGCGACCCGAACATCACGGTGCGCCCGGCCGTCTGTAGCGTGCGCAAGATCGCCGCGCGCGTGTCGGCGCCGCCGGCCAGCTCCTCGCGGTAGCGCGAGAGCACGAACAGGCTGTAGTCGATCCCGAGCCCCAGACCGACCCCGGTGACGAGGTTGACGGCGAAGATCGACAGGCCGGCAAACTGGTCGATGATGCGCAGCAAGAGGAATGTGAGGACGATCGCAAAGCCGCCCACCAGCAGCGGCAGCGCGGCCGCAATCAGGCCGCGGAACACCCAAAAGGACAGCAGCAAAAGGATCGGGAAGGCGAACATCTCGGCGCGCTCGAGATCCGAGGAGGTCGTCTTGTTGACCTCGTCGAAGGCGAGGTCGTTGCCGCCGAAGCGCACGCCCGCGCCGGCCAGCAGCGGGCGTATGTGTTCGACCGCGTGCGCCGAGTCTTCCTGCTTGGCGAACGCCGCCAGCACGAGCGTCTGGCGGCCGTCGCGCGAGACAAGCTCGGGCAGGTGCGTGCTCTGATAGTCGATCGCGCGCTGAAAGCCCGGCTGCGTGGCCAGCAGCGCCGCCACATGCGCGCTCTCGCGCTGCGCCGCCACGTCGCTGCGCACATCGCCGCTGCTCGGCACGAGCGCGGCAAGGCCGTAGGCGGCGGTCTGCCCGGTGGCCCGTTCGATCGCCCTCAGCACCTGCTGGTTCTGGGACTTGGGATCCTGGAAGTCCGAGTTCGCGCTCTTGAGGATCGACACTACCGGGCCGCCCAGCGCCGCGGCAAGCACGAACACCGCGCCTGAGATCAACAGCGTGCGCCGCGAATGCCCGACGGCGAGGTTCGCGAGGCGCTCGATCACCGCGGCCGGGAGGGGAGAACGTTTGTCAGGGCCATCAGCGGCCAGATTAGTGACTGCTAACTAACTTGTCAAGGGTGCCTTGCTTCCCAGACTGACGCGACTTCACTGGAGCGTTGGCCCTGATAACTCACATAGACGTAAGTGACATCGAACGTAACCGACATCGATGTAAGTTAAATGCGCCGTGAAGTGGTAAAATAACCCACTATGGCCTACATAGCTGGACGCCCCAACGGCAACTGGGAGATCCGTGAATCGCACACGACCGCTGCTGGGCCGCGCAGCCGCACCCTTGCCACGTTCGCGACGTTGACGCCCGAGGTCCTGGCGCACGCGCAGGAGCGGGCCGAGCGGCCGCTGCAGCCCGCCCAGTTGCGCCAGGCGGACCGGCGCGCGGGTGCGCCGGTCGCTCCCGCCGCCGGCGACCGCGCGGCCGCGGAGTTGCTCGCGGAGCTTGCGGGCGGGCGCCGGCCACGGG
>DATCEK010000010.1:0-16162 GCA_036510155.1 Solirubrobacteraceae bacterium
GCGCGCCTGAAGGAGGTAGAGGGCAGCGAGCACGAGCCGATCGCAATCGTTGGCATCGGCTGTCGCTATCCGGGCAAAGTGGCCTCACCCGAAGATCTCTGGCGGTTGCTCGCAGAAGGCCGGGACACGATCGGCGGTTTCCCGGATGACCGCGGCTGGGATCTCGACGGGCTCTACGATCCAGACCCCGATCATCGCGGAACCACCTATGTTCGCGAAGGGGGATTCATAGATCACGCGTGCGAGTTCGACGCCGCATTCTTCGGCATCAGCCCGCGAGAGGCTGTCGTGGTCGACCCTCAACAGCGACTGCTGCTGGAAGTGAGCTGGGAGGCGCTCGAACGCGCCGGTATCGCCCCGCTGTCACTGCATGGCAGCCGTGCCGGCGTGTTCGCCGGCTTGATGCACCACGACTATGCAACCAGGCTGGCCGGCCCCGGGCCTGTCGAGCTGGAGGCTTCGCTGGGGGCGACCGCTGCCGGGAGCATCGTCTCCGGACGCATCGCCTATGCCCTGGGGCTGGAGGGTCCCGCCATATCGATCGACACGGCCTGCTCCTCCTCACTGGTGGCTTTGCACTACGCATGCAGGTCGCTACGTAGCGGCGAGTGCGAGCTGGCGCTGGCCGGGGGCGTCACCGTCATGCCATCGCCGAGCTCGTTCGTCGGTTTCTCCCGTCAGCGCATCCTGGCCGGCGATGGCCGCTGCAAGTCCTACGCAGATGACGCCGACGGCATGGGTTGGGGGGAAGGCGCCGGTGTGCTCGTGCTCGAGCGTCTCGGCGACGCCCGGCGTCTCGCTCACAACGTGCTCGCAGTCATCCGCGGGAGCGCGGTCAACCAGGACGGAGCGAGCAACGGCCTGACCGCGCCCAACGGCCCATCCCAGGAACGAGTGATCCGCGATGCGCTGGCCGACGCAGGTTGCTCGGCAGGTCAGGTCCACGCAGTCGAGGGACACGGCACAGGTACGCCCCTGGGCGATCCGATCGAGGCTCAGGCGCTGCTGGCGACCTACGGGCAGGCCCACGGCGAGCACGACCCCCTGTGGCTCGGATCGATCAAGTCCAACATCGGCCACACGCAAGCGGCCGCCGGGGTCGCCGGCGTGATCAAGATGGTGATGGCTCTACAACACGAGCAGCTGCCGCGAACGCTGCACGCCGAGTCGCCCTCCAGCCACGTCGACTGGAGCGCGGGAGCCGTCTCGCTGTTGCGGGAAGCACGCGAATGGCCGCAGGGCGAGGGGGCTTCACGGCGGGCTGGAGTCTCCTCGTTCGGGATGAGCGGCACGAATGCCCACGTGATCATCGAGGAGGCCCCCGCATCGCCGAGTGAGCCGGCCGCTGAGACGGTTCCGGGCGAAATCGCGCCGTGGGTGCTCTCCGCACGCGACGCAGCCGCGCTGCGCGCCCAGGCGCGACGCTTGAGCGCTCAGTTCCAGAGAGACCACCTGACTCCGCTGGCAGACATAGGCTTCTCGCTGGCGCGGTCGCGCTCGGCGCTCGAGCAAAGGGCCGTCCTGATCGGCGATCGCAACGAGTTGCTCGACGGCCTGCGGGCCTTGGAGCGCGGGCAGAGCTCGCCGCAGATCGTGGTGGCGGGCGACGCCAGAGACGGCGGCGGATCGCTTGCGTTCATGTTCACCGGCCAAGGCTCTCAGCGGGTTGGGATGGGCCGCGAGCTCTATGAGGCGTTCCCCGTCTTCAGGCAGGCGTTGGACGAGCTTTGCGACTGTCTGGAGGACCCGTTGGCGAGTGCCGTTCGAGAGGCGATGCTCGCAGGTGACCGACCAGATCATGGGCGGGACGCCGGTGCACTCGATCGCACGATGCTCGCGCAAGCGACGCTGTTCGCCCTGGAGGTGGCTCTGTTCAAACTGTTCGAGCATTGCGGTCTGCGTCCGGCCTACCTGATCGGTCATTCGATCGGCGAGATCTCGGCTGTCTGCGCGGCAGGCGCGCTGACGCTCGAGGACTCGTGCAAGCTGGTCGCCGCGCGGGGCCGTTTGATGGAAGAGCTCCCGGATGGCGGGTCGATGCTCGCGGTGCAGGCCGGCGAGCAGGAGGCGCGCGAGGCCATCGAGGGATTCCAGCACCGGGTTTCGCTGGCGGCCGTCAACGGTCCCCGCTCGGTGGTGCTCTCCGGCGATGAGGATGCTGTCAGTGCGCTGCAGCAGCTGTGGGAGGAGCGAGGCCGCAAGACAAGGCGGCTGCGCGTCAGCCACGCATTTCACTCCCATCGCATGGACGCGATGCTCGAGGGCTTGACCCAGGTTGCGAGCGGGTTGTCCTTCTCGGAGCCGCGGATACCCATCGTCTCGAACCTCACCGGTGAGCCCCTTTCGCGCGAGCATCTGGAGGACCCAAGCTATTGGGCGCGGCACGCGGGCGGTACGGTGCGCTTCGCCGACGGCGTGAGCTGGCTGATCGGACAGGGCGTCGACAGCTTCCTGGAGCTAGGTCCGGACGGGGTGCTGAGTGCGATGTGCATGGAATGTCTCACAGAGGAGGCCGCCCAGGCGCCCGGCGGCGCGGGGTCGAGTCGCGCGGACCAGGAAACGACCACCACCGCGCAGGAAGCGCTAGCTCTGCCGGTCCTGCGCGACGGGCGCCCGGAGACGCGGACGCTGTTCGGCGCCGTCGCGGCGCTCTGGGTGCGTGGCGTGTCTGTGGACTGGGCCGCCCAACCCCAGGCCAGCGAGACGCGCCGTGTGGATCTGCCCACCTACGCATTCCAGCGCCAGCGCTACTGGCTGGCGAGTGCAACAGGGCCGGCGGCGGAGATGGCCGGGTCGGGCCTGGATGTCCTGCGGCATCCGCTGCTCAGGGCAGCGACGTCCCTACCCGAGGATGGTGGCTGGCTGCTCAGCGGAAGCGTCTCATTGCGCACGCATCCGTGGCTCGCCGACCACGCTGTGGCCGGTATGCCGCTACTGCCCGGCACGGCGTTCCTGGAGCTCGCGCTGCAGGCCGCGGCGCTCACCAGTTGTGAAAGCGTGGCGGAGCTGACACTCCTCGCCCCGCTGGTGCTCTCCGAGCAGGGGGCCGCGCAGCTTCAGGTCTCCGTGGGCGCACTCCAAGCGGATGGACGGCGCTCGATCTCCATCCACTCCCGCTCCGACGACGGCTCTGGCGAGCTGGGAGACTGGACCAAGCACGCCGAGGGTGCACTGGCAGTCAAGGCCCGGCGCCCGCTCCCAGACGCCCTGCCCGTCGAGCCGCGCTGGCCGCCCGTCGAGGCCGAATCGATCGCGATCGATTCGCTCTATGACCACGCGGCCGAGCAAGGCTTGGCCTACGGCCCTGCCTTTCAGGGACTGCGCGCCGTCTGGGTCGAGGGGGAGAGGGTGCATGCCGAGGTCGCACTGGCCGAGCAGCAGCGCGCCGACGCACCGCTGTTCGGCATACATCCCGCACTGCTGGACTCCGCCCTGCACGCGCTCGGGGCGCGCAGGGGCTCCGCCACCTCCGAAACCGATCCCGACTGTGTCTGGCTACCGTTCTCCTGGACCGATGTGCAATTGCAGGCCGCGGGCGCCGGCGCGTTGCGCGTCACGCTCGAGGACAGGGAGGACGGGGCGGTCGCGCTGGTCGCACTCGATGGCGACGGCAAAGCGGTGGCCTCGGTCGGATCGCTTGCCGTGCGGCTGGTCTCGCTGAGCTCTCTGAGCCAAGACCACGCTGGACATCACCGGTCTCTGTTCGCGTTGGACTGGGTCTCAACGCCGGTCTCCTCGGAGCCGCTCACCGCGCGTTGGGCCATCCTTGGGAGCAAGACCGCGTCAGCGGCGCTGCAAGCGACCGGAGTGCAGGTCGGCGCCTATCCGGACCTCGCGTCCCTGCAGGCGGCGATCGCCGACGGTGTCGCCGCGCCCGACTTTGCGTTGGTGGAGCGGATCTCGGCCGACCATCCCAAAGCCCTGCCGGGCGCCGTACACGAGGCCGTCGGCCAGACGCTCGCCCTGGCGCGAGCGTGGCTAGCGGACGAGCGGCTCGCCGGTGCACGGCTGGTGCTGGTCACTCACGGAGCCGTCGCCGTCGAGGATCGCGATGACACTTCCGACCTGACTGCGGCCGCCCTGTGGGGTCTGCTGCGCTCGGCCCAGGCCGAGCATCCCGGCCGCTTCGTGCTCGCCGACCTCGACGCGGAGCAGGCTTCGTGGGCGGCCCTGCCGGCAGCCGTGTCCAGCGACGAGCCACAGTTGGCGGTGCGCGAAGGCGCCTGCTCGGCACCGCGTCTTGCGCGCGTCGCCGCTCGAGCCGGCGCAAGCGGCGACGAAGCGCGCTCGCACGCCCACGAGCATCGGCGATCACCTCGCTCCGACAGCGCCGTCGCAGCCGACGGAGCGGGCGTCGAGCAGCCACCGAGCGCAACCGCCCCGCTCTTCGAGCCTGCCGGCACGATCCTGCTCACCGGGGCCACCGGGGGCTTGGGGGCTCTGCTCGCCAGGCACCTGCTCGCCGAACACGGCGCGCGCAGCCTGCTGATTGCCAGTCGCAGTGGTCTGCGTGGCGAGGCGGGCGACCGGCTGCGCGCCGAGCTCGAGTCCTTCGGCGCCGATGTGAGGTTCGCCGCCTGCGACGTATCCGATCGCTCCCAGGCACAGCAGCTGATCGAATCTGTATCGCCGGAGCATCCGCTGCGGGCGGTGGTGCACGTGGCCGGCGTGATCGACGACGGAATGCTCGACTCGCTCACCCCCGAGCAGCTCCAGGGTGTGCTCGCGCCCAAGGTCGATGGCGCCTGGAATCTGCATGAGCTGACCGAGGGTCTCGATCTGCAAGCGTTCGTGCTGTATTCCTCGGTGGCCGGAACGTTCGGCAATCCAGGACAGGCAAACTATGCCGCCGCAAACGCGTTCCTCGACGCGCTGGCGACGTTTCGACGGGCGCGAGGTCTGCCGGCGAGCTCGCTCGCGTGGGGATTGTGGGAGCAGGTTCGCGGCGTGGCCGTCGAGCAATGGCAGGGGCTCGATCGGGCGCGCGTGCACCGTTCGGGCTTCTCGCCACTCTCGGCCGAGGAAGGGCTCGAACTGTTCGACGCGGCGCTGCGACTCGGTCGCGCGGTGGCGCTGCCGGTACGCCTCGACATGCCCGCCCTGCGCACCCGCGCCGCTGACGGTGTCCTGCCGGCCCTGCTGCGGGGCCTGGTGAGTGTCCCGAGCGCACATGCTCTGGTGGAGGAGGGCAACGAGGCGCTGGCGGCCCGCCTGGCGACGCTCTCCATCGAGGAGCGGGCTGATGCGATGCTCGAGCTCGTATGCGAGCAGGCAGCCGCCGTGCTGGGCCACACCCACGCCGGCGCGATCGATCCTCGGCGGTCCTTCAAGGACTTGGGCTTTGACTCGCTTGCGGCGGTCGAGCTGCGCAACCGCCTCTCGGCGCTGAGCGCCCTGGCGCTCCCATCGACGCTGATCTTCGATCATCCAAGCGCCCAGGAGCTCGCGCGCCACCTGCTGCTCGGAATGTTCGCCGACGACGCGCAGTCCGTCGAGCGCGACCCCCAGGAGATTGCCGTGCGCGAGGCGCTCGCCGAGATCCCGCTCGCCCGTCTGCGCGAGACAGGCCTGCTCGAGATGCTGCTCGCGCTCGCTGAGAACGGCAACGCGACCGGATACCGCCAGAGCGTCGGAGCGAGCGAGCAGCGCGAGGTGGCGGACGCGATCGACGCGATCGACGCGCTCGATGTGGACGAGCTGATCCGGATGACCCAGCAGTCAGAGGAGCCGGTGGGCGAGCAGCCCGCGTTGGACGCCCATGGTGGAAGCGAGTCGACAGGCGACTCGCTCGGGCGGGCAGCGGAGGATGGGTCATGAGCGAAGCGAGGGGGAAGCGAGACAGGCACCGAGAGTCGGTAGACGGCGGGGCTCCTTCGCGCGCCCGCGAGTCCGACACCGCGCCGGGTGAGAGCTCCGAGCAACGTCTGGTCGAGGCGCTACGCCAGTCCCTGAAGGAGGCCGATCGATTGCGCCGGCAAAACCGCGAGCTCTTGACGGCCGCGCGTGAGCCGATCGCGATCGTCGGCATGAGCTGCCGTCTTCCAGGAGCGATCGATACTCCTGAGGCTTTGTGGGAGCTGCTGGTGAGAGGGGGCGACGCCATCTCAGGCTTCCCGCTCGACCGCGGATGGGACATCGAGGCGCTGTATGACCCGGACCCTGAAGCTGGCAGACATGGTTGTAGCTACGTGCGCGAGGGTGGCTTCCTGGATGGGGCGGGTGACTTCGATGCCGACTTCTTCGGCATCAGCCCGCGCGAGGCGCTCGTGACAGATCCCCAGCAGCGGCTGCTGCTCGAAGCTGCCTGGGAGGCGATCGAAGCGGCCGGCATCGACCCGTTCTCCCTGGCGGGAAGCCGCACCGGCGTGTTCGCGGGAGCGATGTACCAGGACTACGCGCTTGGCCGCCAGCCCCACGGCAGAGTCGGAGGGGGGGAGCACACATCCGAGCAGCCCTATGTCTTGTCGGGCATGACCACCAGCCTGATCTCCGGGCGTGTGGCCTATGCGCTGGGGCTCGAGGGGCCGGCGGTGACGGTGGACACGGCGTGCTCGTCCTCGCTGGTGGCCCTGCACATGGCGTGCCAGTCGCTCGCCGCGGGCGAGTGCTCGCTCGCGCTCGCAGGTGGCGTCACGGTGCTGGGCACACCGAGCGTGTTCGTGGAGTTCAGCCGCCAGCAGGGTCTTGCGCCCGACGCGCGCTGCAAGTCGTTCGGGGACTCAGCCGACGGCACGAGCATCTCTGAGGGCGTCAGCCTGCTCTTGCTGGAGCGCCTGTCCGACGCCCGGCGCATGGGCCACGAAGTGCTGGCTCTGGTGCGTGGCAGTGCGGTCAACCAGGACGGGGCGAGCAACGGCCTGACAGCCCCCAACCGCTCCGCGCAGGAACGTGTGATCGGCCAGGCGCTCGCCCGCGCCGGGCTGTCCACCACAGACATCGACGCGGTAGAGGCCCACGGCACGGGCACGAGGTTGGGCGACCCGATCGAGGCCTCTGCGTTGCTGGCGACCTACGGCCGCGATCGCGGCGAGGCTCAGCCC
Organism: Solirubrobacteraceae bacterium; assembly: GCA_036510155.1. Taxonomy (GTDB): domain Bacteria; phylum Actinomycetota; class Thermoleophilia; order Solirubrobacterales; family Solirubrobacteraceae; genus Palsa-744. The sequence continues at coordinate 7,041 of DATCEK010000010.1, forward strand.
CTGTGGTTGGGCTCGCTCAAGTCGAACATCGGTCACGCGCAGGCAGCGGCGGGTGTGGCAGGCGTGATCAAGATGGTGATGGCAATGCGCCACAGCCGCCTGCCCAAGACGCTGCACGTGGATCGGCCTTCCAGCGAGGTGAATTGGTCATCCGGAGGAGTCTCGCTGTTGACAGACGAGCAAGCGTGGGAGCCCAACGGCAGGCCGCGAAGGGCCGGCGTGTCCTCCTTCGGCGTCAGTGGCACCAACGGGCATCTGATTCTCGAGGAAGCGCCTACGTGGGAGTCCGCCGATGAGCGAGATACCGCGGACACGCCGGCGGCACCGCCCGTGCTTGGCGGCGCGGTGGCGTGGATGTTCTCGGGCCGCGGCGACGGCGCCCTGCGCGGGCAGGCCGGGCGCCTGCTGGCGGTGGATCCGATCGCCTCCGTCGAGGATGTGGCGCAATCGTTGGCGCGCCGATCGGCGTTCCAGCATCGAGCGGTCGTGGTCGGCGCCGGCCGTGAGGAGTTGCTGGCCGGGGTCAGCGCGCTGGGCGCAGGTCGGCCGGCGCCGAACATCGCCGAGGGGGTTGCCACCCGGGCCGGCAAGGTGGCGTTCGTCTTCCCAGGGCAAGGCTCGCAATGGAGCGGGATGGCGCTCGAGTTGCTCGAGAGCTCACCACCATTCGCCAAGCGTTTGGAGGAATGCGAGCTGGGCCTGGCGTCGCTGCTCGGCTGGTCGCTGAAGGATGCTCTGCGCGGTGAGGACGCCGAGCTTTCGCTGGAGCGCATCGACATCGTGCAACCGCTCTTGTTTGCCGTGATGGTCTCGCTGGCCGAGCTGTGGCGGGAGTGTGGCGTCAGGCCGGCGGCAGTTGTCGGTCATTCCCAGGGCGAGGTGGCCGCCGCGTGCGTCTCGGGCGCCCTGTCGCTCGAGGACGCGCTGCGCGTGATCGCGTTGCGCAGCCGCTTGCTCGTGGAGATAGAAGACGAGGGCGGTGTCGTATCGATCTCGGCGTCGCACGAGCTCGTCCGCGAGCTGATCGCCCCCCTGGGCGAGAGTGCCTCGATCGCCGGCGTGAACGGCCCTTCCTCGACGGCGGTGACGGCGGGCCGAGAGGAGCTCGACGAGCTTCTGCGCCTTTGCGGTGAGCGGGATCTGCGCGCGCGCAAGGTGCCCGCCACGGTACCGACGCATTCGCCGCGGGTCGAGGCGCTCCGCGAGCGGCTGCTCGACCTGTTGGGGTCAATCAAGCCGAGACCCTCTGAAATCCCGTTCTACTCCACCGTGACCGGCGAGCTGATCGATACCGCCGGTTTGGACGCCGGCTACTGGTATCGCAATATGCGCGAGCCCGTCCAGCTGCAAAGCGCCACGCGAGCGCTGCTGGGAGCAGGTTGCACAACCTTTATCGAGGTCAGCCCGCACCCGGTTCTGTCGCTCGCAGTACAGGAAACCATCGAGGATGAGATCGAGGCGCACGCGGGGAGCGACGCGTTGGAGGGGGGCCCCGCTTCGGGCCGGGCCATCGGCTCGCTGCGCCGCGACGACGGCGGAGCTCAGCGCTTCCTGCTCTCGCTCGGCGAAGCGTGGACACTTGGCGCGTCGGTCGATTGGCGGGCGCTGTTCGCCGGAAGCGGCGCGCGCACCGTGCGGTTGCCGACGTACGCGTTTCAGCGCGATCGCTACTGGGTTGCACCGTCGTCAGGGCGATCGCTCGACCCGAACGCCGGTCCCGACGATATCGAACGCCAGTTGCTCGATGGCGCAACCCCTCTGCCACCTGCCGCGAGTGGATCGCTGGCGCGGCGCGTTCGCGACCTCGGCGAAGCCGACCGGGCGGCGGCGACGCTCGAGGTGGTTTGCGAGGAGATCGCGGTCGTGTTGGGATACGCCTCGTCAACAGGGATAGACCCACGTCGAGCCTTCAAGGAGCTCGGCCTCGACTCGGTCAAGGCGATCGAGTTGCGCAATCGACTGGGCATCGTCACCGGCTTGCGCCTGCCGGCGACGCTCGTCTTTAACCACCCCACGGGTGTCGAGTTGGCGGAGTATCTGCTGGAGCGGCTGTCTCACGAGTCGATCGAAGATGCGGTCCCTGTTCGAGGCGAGCTGGAGCAACTGGAGGCCGCGATCCTCGCCTCAGGGATGAATCGCGAGGAACGAGCGGTGGTGCGAGCGAGGTTGCAAGCACTGATCACGGAGGTGGACAGCACATCCGACTCTCAGGAGAAGTTGACGGTCGCCGCGAGGATCGAATCCGCCACAGCCGAGGAGATGATCGATTTCATCGACTCACAGTCGAGGACGCTTGAGCACAACGAGAGAAAGGATGGGTGAGGCATGGCCGTTGACGACAATCAGCTGCTCGAGTACCTGAAGAAGGTAACGATCGAACTGCAAGATGCTCGCGCTCGGCTGGGCGAGATCGAGAACGGCGTACGGGAGCCGATCGCAATCGTAGGCATGGGCTGCCGTTATCCGGGATCGGTTCGCTCGCCGCAGCAGTTGTGGGAGTTGGTTGCGGGGGGTGGCGATGCGATCTCCAAGTTTCCCACGGACAGGGAATGGGATCTGGAGCGGATCTATGACCCGGACCCCGAGACGCCCGGCACCAGTTACACCGACCAAGGTGGCTTCCTGTATGACGCCAACGACTTCGATGCCGGCTTTTTCGGGATCGGCCCTCGTGAGGCGCCCATGGTCGACCCCCAGCAGCGGCAGCTGTTGGAAGTGTCATGGGAGGCGATCGAGAACGGCGGCATCGATCCGACGTCGCTTCGGGACACCCGGACAGGCGTGTTCACGGGTTTCGCCAACCTCGACCATCCCGGGAGACTGAGGCCTACGGCGCTACCGGATGACCTCAAGGTCTACATGATGATCGGCAGCGACATGAGCGTCGCCTCGGGCCGCGTGTCTTACCTGATGGGCCTGAGAGGCCCCGCGATCACCGTGGAGACCGCGTGCTCGTCTTCGCTCGTCGCGCTGCACATGGCATGCGACTCGCTGCGCTCCGGCGGATGTTCGATGGCGCTGGCCGGCGGCGTGAACGTCATGTCCACCCCGATGACGTTCATCTTCGTGAGCCGCCAACAAGGCATCGCTCGCGATGGGCGATGTAAGGCGTTCGCGGCCGCCGCCGACGGCACGGGCTTCTCGGAGGGGGTCGGGGTGGTATTGCTCGAGCGCCTCTCCGACGCGCGGGAGCGTGGACACGAGGTGCTGGGCATGATACGCGGAAGCGCGCTCAATCAGGACGGAGCAAGCAATGGCTTGACGGCTCCCAGCGGGCGCGCTCAGGAACGGGTAATCCGTCAAGCGCTGTCAGTCGCCGGTCTCACCGCCGAGGAGGTCGACGCGGTCGAGGCCCATGGGACCGGGACCACTCTGGGCGACCCAATCGAGGCCGAGGCGATCTTGGCTACCTACGGCCAGGCCCGGCCAGCCGAGCGGCCCTTGTGGCTTGGATCGGTGAAGTCCAACATCGGTCATGCGGTCGCGGCGGCGGGCGTGGCGGGCGTGATCAAGTCGGTGATGGCGCTGCGCCACGAATTGCTCCCCCAGACGCTGCACGTGGACGAGCCCAGCGGCAATGTCGACTGGACGCTGGGGGATGTGTCACTGTTGACGGCACCGGTGCCGTGGCCACGCGGCGCGCGCCCGCGGCGCATCGGCGTCTCCGCGTTCGGGATGAGCGGCACCAACGCCCACATGATCATCGAGGAGGCCCCCACGGTGCCCGATGGCGTGCCGTCATCCTCCCCAGCGGTGGGAGTCACAATCCCCACCGGGCGCGCTGGTGGCGTGAGCGTTGACACGCAGGTATCCGCAACGCCCGAGGTCGACTCGCTCAGCGCAAGTCATCGCGAGCGACCAGCGCCGGGGCTTATGGCCGGTGGCATCACCCCCTGGCCACTATCCGGCAGAGGAGGAGACGCGCTGCGCGATCAGGCGGCTCGCCTGCACGAGTGGGTGTCCGCAAGAACGGAGCTGGAGTCCGTTGACGTCGGATTCTCGCTGGCGACCACGCGTTCTGCGCTGGAGCACCGGGCGGTCGCGATCGGCAATGGTCACGACGAGCTTCTGAGCGCTCTGCACGGATTGGCTCATGGTGAGCCGACGTCAACGCTTGTCGAGGGGATGGCTGACGGTTATGGGCGCAGGGTGGCGTTCGTGTTTCCAGGCCATGGATCTCAGTGGACGGGAATGGCGTTGGAGCTGATGGACAGCTCACCTCTGTTCGCGAGTCAGATCGAGGCGTGTGAGCTTGTGCTCGCTCCACATCTGGAGTGGTCGCTCATCGATGTGCTGAGGGGTGCGCCGGACGCACCCTCGCCGGAGCGAATCGATGTGGTCCAGCCTGTGCTGTTTGCGATGATGGTCTCGCTTGCCGGCATGTGGCGCGCTTGCGGCGTGCGCCCAGACGCGGTGGTGGGTCATTCTCAAGGAGAGATCGCCGCGGCGTGCGTGGCGGGTGGGTTGTCGCTGGAGGACGCCGCGCGGCTCGTGGCGCGGCGCAGTCGCGTCGTGGCGAGCATCGCCGGCCAAGGTCTGATGGCGTCGATAGGTCTGGGATCGCAGGAGGTCGCCGCACAGCTCCGACGTTGGTCTGATGCGATCGTCATTGCGGCGGCCAACGGCCCTTCCTCGACAGTGGTGTCGGGCGAGCCGGAGGCATTGCGCGAGTTGCTGAACGAGTATGCCTCCCAGGGCGTGCGCGTGCGTGAGATAGCGGGAGCGCACGGTGCCGGGCACTCCCCGCAGATAGAGCCACTGCGCGAGCAGCTCATAGAGGCCTGCTCGCCGGTAGCTCCTCGCTCCAGCGAGATCGCGTTCTACTCGACCGTGGCTGGCGAGCGGTTCGACACCATCGGGCTGGATCCAGCCTATTGGTATCGCAACACACGCGAGCCCGTACAGTTCGAGAGCACGATCCGCCGTCTGCTCGAGGACGGCTTTCGCACGTACGTAGAGGTCAGCCCACATCCTATCCTCTCGGGCGCGATCACCGAGACGATCGACGACCTGCGGCCCGAGCCCGGCGAAGCCCGCGTTGTGGGATCGCTGCGACGGGGTGAAGGCGGCCCGCGCCGCTTTCTCACCTCACTGGGCGAGGCCTGGACGCACGGGGCGGAGGTCGCCTGGGGGAGTGTGTTTGCCGACAGCCCCACCGCGAAGGTCGCGCTGCCCACCTATGCGTTTCAACGCAAGCGCCATTGGTTCGCTTCCGCTGGTTGGCAGGCGGAGGACACGGCTGACCCGCTTGCGATTCTGGAGGATGGAAGCTCGTTGTCATCGCCCGGTTGGGTGGCCAATGGCGTGCTCTTGCAACGGCTTGCCGATGGAGCGGCGGAGGAACGTGGTGAGATCATTGCGCGGGCCGTGCGAGAGCAGGTGGCCGCGGTGCTCGGGGACATCTCGCTGGAGGAAATCGACCCAAGCAAGAGCCTACTCGAGCTGGGATTCGACTCGACCGCGGCGGTCGAGCTGCGTGGCCGTTTGAACGCCCTGAGTGGCCTGCGCATACCCACGAGAGTCATACTCGAACGTCCCTCGCCGAGCGCGTTGGCGGCACATATCGACTCGCGGCTCGGCAACGTGTCTGATGGCGGTCACGTGGGGCCGAATGCGACTAGGGAGCGAGACTTGTCTGCGCTGTCGCAGGAGTCCCCGTCGGGGACTCTCGTTTCGATGCTGCGCGACGCGCGCAACCGTGGGGTTCTCGACCAGTTCATGGACATGCTCATGATGGCCTCGAAGTTCCGTCCCGCATTCGATACGAGCTCTTCGCGGGCTGTCGCAGCAGAATGGGTGACTCTCTCCGAGGGCCCGGCGCCCAACGACCTGATCTGTCTGCCGACGGTTCTCGCGTCATCTGGTCCTCATCAATACGCGAGATTTGCCAAGGCGCTGAGCGGCAGTCGCACTGTTTCAGCGCTGTCGCTGCCGGGGTTCATCGCCGGGGAACAGTTGCCCGAGACGCTCGAGGCGGTTGTCGAGACGCTCGCCTCGGCTGTTCAGACACACGCTGCGCTCGAGTCGTTCGCGCTGGTCGGCTATTCCTCAGGCGGATGGCTTGCGCATGCGCTCGTCAGTCGCCTCGAGGACGAAGGACGATTCCCATCCGCGCTCGTCCTGATCGACATCAGCCCGCCCCAGCGCAGGTTGTCGAAGGTCTTGGCAGACGCGTTGGGCGATGTGCTCGACGACGCCCTCGGCGAGACCATGGGCGATGCTCTCGGCGACGCCGGGGTCGACACCGTGGGGGGTGCCCTGGGTGACGCCTTTGGTTTTATCAACGATGACCGCCTGAGCGCAATGGGCGCCTATCTGCGTCTGTTCGCCGATTGGCAGCCGGCCGAGATCGAGACGCCCACGCTGCTTGTTCGGGCCAACAAGCCGCTACGGGGCAGCGCCGATCGCGACGGATGGAGAGCGCACTGGGACCTGCCACACGAGGTCATCGATACGCCGGGCGATCATCTCACGATCGTCGAAGGCCATGCGCAATCGACGGCGCGAGGGATCGACGGATGGCTCGTGAATGCGGTCGATGCCGAGAGGGCGGAGGAAGCATGTTGAGCTCGAGAAGCTCAGCCGCTGAGCGAGTGCTGGATCGCGGACTTCCCTCTAGCTACCTGGCCGCTCATCTCGTTCGCGAGGACCAGGACATGTTTGCCGACGGAGGCGAGAAGGATGTGCGTCGCTCGCTGCGAGTCGGCGAGGTCCCGATGCCCGAGATCGCTCCCGACGAGGTCGTGTTGGCGGTGATGGCGAGCGCCATCAACTACAACACCGTATGGTCGGCGATGTTTGAGCCGGTCCCCACCTTCCGCTTCCTGGAGCGGTTGGGACGCGAAGGGGGATGGTATGCCCACCACGATCTGCCATATCACGTGGTTGGCTCTGACGCGGCCGGCATCGTTATGCGGGTCGGAGTCGGGGTGCGTAGATGGTCGGTCGGAGACCGCGTCGTGGCCCACCCAGCCTGGATCGACGACCAGGACCCGATCTCGCAGGTGGACGGCATGTTGGGTCAAGGGCAGAAGGCGTGGGGCTTTGAGACGAACTTTGGTGGCCTCGCCGAGTTCGCGGTTGTAAAGGCAAACCAGCTGCTGGCAAAGCCCGAGCACCTGACCTGGGAGGAGGCCGCTTGCAACACGCTATGCGCCGTGACTGCCTACCGGATGCTGGTGAGCAGGAAGGGCGCCGGCCTCAAGCAGGGAGATATCGCCTTGATCTGGGGAGCAGCAGGGGGGCTGGGCAGCTATGCGATCCAGTTCGTCCGCAACGGCGGGGGAACCGCCATCGGTGTCGTCGGGTCCGAGCACAAGGCGCAGCTGCTGGAAAGGCTCGGATGCGACCTGGTCTTGCGGCGCGATCTACTTGAACTCGATGGCCTCTCCGAGGTGGAGGTCGGTAAGCGTGTCGGTACGGAGATCCGGCGTTGCTTGGGCGAAGATCCACATATCGTCTTTGACTACGTGGGTCGCGAAACCTTCGGTGCGTCTGTCTATCTGGTGAGACGCGGTGGCACGGTGGTCACGTGCGGCTCGAGCACGGGATATCGTCACGAGTACGACAACCGTCGCCTATGGATGAGCCTGAAGAGGATCGTTGGCAGTCATATTGCCAACTGGCAAGAGGCGTGGGAGGCCAATCGTCTCATAGCCCAAGGACGAATAATCCCGACGCTCTCGAAGGTATTCCCGCTGGAGCAGGCAGGGGAGGCCGCGCGCGAGGTACAGCTCAACCACCATCTGGGCAAGGTGGGCGTGCTGTGCCTGGCCGAGCGCGAGGGACTCGGTGTGGAGGATCCCGAGCTGCGGGCAGCGATCGGCGAGGATCGCCTGCGGCTCTTTCGCGAGTTCGCGTCGGCGTGAGCGAGGTGCGCTCGATGCGGGCGGCGGGTTCGCCCCGCGTTATCGCGGTCAGCGTCGTCTCCGGACCCCCATGCGGGCGGCGGGTGTTGGGTCGTCTCTATTCGCCGCGCCAGCGCGGCTCGCGCTTCTCGGCGAACGCGCTCATGCCCTCGCGCAGGTCCGAGGAGGCGAACGAGGCGCGGCGCAGCTCGATCAAAGTCGCTTCGACGTCGTACGTGAGCCCGTCGCGCGCATCGAGCAGAGCCGCTATCACGCGCTTGTTGCCCACCTGGGAGAGCGGCGCGTTGCCGGCCATCTCGCTCGCCAGCTCCAGTGCGACGGCAGCGAGCGTATCGGCTCCTGTCAAACGGTTGACGAGCCCCCACGAGTGAGCCGTCGTGGCGCTGATGTAGCTGCCGAGCAGGAACAGCTCGCGTGTGCGGGCGGCGCCGATCGCGTCGATGAAGCGGCGCAGCCCAGTATGTGAGTAGACGAGGCCGAGCTTTGCGGGCGGCATGCCGAGCTTTATGTCGTCCCTGGCCACGCGCAGGTCGCACGCCAAAGCAAGCTCCAGGCCGCCACCGATCGTGTGCCCCGGGAGCGCGGCCAGCGTTGGATGAGGGAACGCCTGCAGCGCGTCGATCGCCTCGGTGAACGGATGGGCGACAAGCGCCTCGGCGCGCTCCTCGAAGTCTTCCTCTGGGATCTCGGCGATGTCATAGCCTGCCGAGAACATGCCGTGCGCCCCGGTGAGCATCACACAGCGGGCCCCGGAGTCGCTGGACGCCAGCTCGGTGAGCGTGGTGGTGATCGCGTCCAGGATCGGATGGTCGAGCGCGTTGCGCTTGAGCGGATTGGAGATCGTGAGGCTCACCACGCCGTCAGCAGGCTCGTCGATGAGCAGCTTGCCGTCAGCGAGCTCGCGTTGGGAGGCGCTATGCACGAGAGGACACCGGCGCGAAAGGCTACTCCAGCACGACGAGCGTGTCTCCCTCGTTGACCGCTTGGCCCTCCTCGCAGAGGATCTCCACGACCTTGCCGGCGTCTTCGGCCTCGACCGGCATCTCCATCTTCATCGACTCGAGGATCGCGACGGTGTCGCCCTCCTCGATCTGATCGCCCACGGCGCACTCGATCTTCCAAACCGTGCCGGTGATGTGAGCCTCTACCTCAGCCACGCCTATGACCTCCAGGGGACTCCGTCGGGGAACACGGCGCCCCCTGAGTGAGCAGGTCGGATCGCCGTTGGTATCGGTGGGAGACAATAGCCGCCGT
>DATCEK010000011.1:0-12818 GCA_036510155.1 Solirubrobacteraceae bacterium
AGGCGAACCTGAATGGGGTAGTTCGGGCAGGAGTTCGTCGTGATGTGCGCGCAACTGGGCGATCGTGCTGGGTGCATCTGCGCCGTTGTCGGCGAACGACACGCGGATCCCGGCGCCCGCCAGCTCGCTTGCGACCAGCGTCACCTTGCCGGCGGGTGCGCGCACCACCAGGCCGACCTCAGGCTTTGAGGTTTCCACGCGCTTGAGCGCATGCCCTCCGAGGAGGAGCGAGGCGAACGCGGTCACCTCGTCGGTGGACATCAACCAGGTGCTCAGAATCACGATCAGCGCCATCTGCGTGACGAATGCGATCATGCGCAAGCGCCACAGCGGGATCGGACGCACGCGGTGGGGTGCGTCGAGCACGAGGTCCACCGCCGCCGGGTCGAGTTGGGGGGCGGGTGATCGCGGTTCGCTGGAGCGGAGCTCCTCGACACTCTCAACCCCGTCTGCAAGCTCTGGGGCGGCGACCGTGTTCTGGCCGGCGACCGCCAGCAAGCCCTCGCGCGGATGCTCGCCGCGGCCGCGCAACGCGTGGTGTTCGGCGAAGCTCGCCTGCACATGCCCAACGAGCTCCTCCGTGTTGTTGGCGAGCCGCAGCAGGCCGAGATCGGCCATCGCGCGTGTGTTCAGGCGCGCGTGTCCCACCGGCAGGCCGTAGGAGACGACTGGGGTGCCGGTGGCCTTCGCCTCCAAGCACGTCACGCCGCCGGTCGAGTGCACGAGCGTGTCGGCCGCCGCCAGGATCTCGGGCATCCGTTCGGTGAAGCCGTACACCCGCACCCGCTGCTCGTCTGCGAAGTCCTGTCTCAGGCGCTCGCGCAGCTGCTCGTTGCGCCCTGCCAGGCAGACGATGGCGCTCACGTCGGGGATACCTGCGATCGCTCGCACCGCGCCCTCGATGTCGCCCACTCCCCAACCTCCTCCGGAGACGACGACCATGCGTCCGTGTTGTGGCAAGTCGAGGGCCTGGCGGGACTCCGTCTGGGGGCGCTTGTCGAGGAACTCGGAGGAGATCAGCGGGCGTACCAGCTGTGCGCTGCCACGGCCCGCGATGCGCTCGACTGAGCTCATCGACTCGCCGTACATCACCAGATGGCTGTCAATGCCCGGCTGGGCCCAGAAGAACAGGCCCGTGAGATCGGTGATGGTCGCGACCGTCGGGCAATGAACCTGCTGGGTGCGTCGCAGGCGCGCGAGCACCACCGTCACCGCCGGGTAGGTGGAGACGACGACATCGGGCTCGTGCTCGGCTATGCGTCTTGCAAGTGGGCGCGAGCCGAACAGGCACAGCAAGCTGCGGGCCAGCACTCGCACCGGGGCGACCGACTCGAGCAACCAGTAGATCACCGTGTAGGTCCACGGGAAGAAGCGCAGTTGCACGCGATAGCCGTCCTCCACGACCGGTTGCAGCAGCGGTCCCATCGCCGCAAGCCCGTCGATCACGGTCACCTCCGCCGGCTCGGGGGCGCTCTCGACCTGACGTGCGAGCGCGCGTGCCGCGGCGGCGTGGCCCTCGCCGACGTCGGCTGAGAGGATCAGCACGCGCTTGGGCCCGGGGCGCCGGCGCGATGTCGATGTGCGGTGGCGGCGTGGCATACAGTTCAAGCCTTGCCCGCCCGGCGGACGGAACGGCTTGCTCGCAAGCTTGGTGAAGATGCTCTCAGAAGGTCTTTCAAAATGATCTGCACGTCTGGATACGTTCCTGTACGCGGCGCTGGATCGCCACATGACGTCTTGCGCGTACCACCAGTACGCGCTGCGACGCCCCGCGGCGACCAGCTTGGTCCATGAACGTCCCAAATGCACAGCTCATTTTGAAAGACCTTCGTAGCGCAGGCGACATGCAAAGCGTAGCGGCCGCGGTGGGCGGTCGCGGCTCGGCGAACCGGCCCCTGCGCTCGTCGGCCTCATTGCGTGCAGTCGGCATTGCCGGCCTGCTCGGCGTCGTCGTGGGCATCTTCGGCGTGGTTTCAGGCGCCGCCGGTCGCCCGACGCCCTATGTACCTGCTCGCATCGGGGGCTGGCCTGGGTGGCTGAGCGGACCGCTGCACGGGCTCGGAGTTGGCATCGGCTCCTCCAGCTTCCAGCTGCTGACGCTTGTGATGTGCGCCGGCTATGTTGCGGCGCTGCTCGCCGCCCGCGCGTTGCCCGGCAAGGCGATCGCGCTTGCCATTCTGGCGGCCAACCTTTTGCTGCTGCTTGGGCCGCCGCTCATCTCCCAGGACGTCTTCGGCTACCTCGAGTTCGCTCGGATGGGCTTGTTGCACGGGCTCGACCCCTACACACACGTCGCGGCCGAAGCTCCAACCGACGCCGTCTTTCCCTTCATCGGCTGGCCGTTCCAGCATTCTCCCTACGGACCCCTGTTCACGCTCGGCACCTATCCGCTCGCCTCGCTTGGGCTCGGCGGCGGGCTGTGGGGCCTGAAGCTGCTGGCTGTTGCAAGCAGCCTCGGGGCGGTCACGCTGACGGCGAGCGCGGCGCGCAATATGGGACGCTCGGCCAAGGTTGCTGCCGTCTTCGTCGGCTTGAATCCCGTGCTGCTGGAGCTTGCCGTGGGCGGTGCGCACAACGACACGCTCGTGCTGCTGATCCTGGCCGGGGCGCTGGCGCTCGCGGCTCGCAAAACCGAGGTGCCCCCCGCGCGCGCGGGGGGCATGCCAATTTCCATGAACTCCACGGACCTCGACGCGAACTCCACAGACCTCCGCCTGAACTCGACAGACCTCCGCGCAAGCGCCGCTCTGCTCGTCCTTGGGATCGGCGTAAAGGCCTCTGCTGGGCTGGTGCTCCCGTTCGTCGTACTCGCACCCGCACGGTGGAAGGACCGTGCGCGCGTGGCCAAGAGCGCGATTGCCGCTCTCTTGTTGCTTTCGGTCGTGGCGGTCGTCGGCTTCGGGACCCATGCCTTCGGTTTCCTGGGCGCCTTGGGCGAGCAACAGCAGCTGATCGCCACTCACAGCCTGCCGGCGGAGAGCGCCCGCTGGGTGGGCCTCAGCGGTTTGCCAGGCTGGTGGCGCGACCTGTTCCTGGCAGGCTTCCTTCTCGTGTTGGCCCTGACTCTGTGGCTTACCGCCCGCGGCGCGGAATGGCGGGCGATGGCGGGCTGGGCCACCCTGGCTTTGCTGCTCTCGACCGCCTGGCTACTTCCCTGGTATGCGATATGGGCGCTGCCGCTCGCCGCTCTCGCCGATAGCCGCCGCCTGCGCGCCGCGACGCTTCTCTTCTGCGCCTACGCGATCTTGATTCACCTGCCGCTCGCCGATCCCCTGCTCAGCCCCGCCCGGCATCTCACTCACCACTCCGTCCGGGCCAAAGGTGGGAGGCTCGCCGGGGGCCTCGATGGGCGCGCGAGCCTCGTTTACCGCGGCGGGCAGGCGTCCTCCCGCGAGAACCTCGTATTCGCCGGTCTCCAGGTCGAACGCGACGCCGCTTTCTATCTCCTCAGCTGTGGCTTCGGGGCGCAGCCGGCGCAAGCGCAGTGCGTCGAGGCGACGGAACTTGAGGATCTCGAGCACGTACACGAGGTAGATGCTGGCGGCGACCACCAGGACAGCCAGCCCAACCATCACGAGCAGCCAACCCGTGTGCAGGTGGCCTTTGTGGTCTGAGTAGGGCACAAAACGCAGGGCCAGCGCGAAGCCCGCGAGCATCAGCGTCCACGTGTACAGGTAGGCGATCGTGCGTCTGCTCGAGAAGCCGATACGGGCCATGCGATGGTGGAAGTGCTCGTTGTCTGCGGCGTAGATCGGGCGGCGGTACTTCAGGCGCTTGAGCACTACGAACGTTGTGTCGAGGAACGGGACGGTCAGCAGGATCAAAGGGAGCACGAAGGACACCACGACTGGGGTCTTGACCGCTGCCTCGACAGCCACCACCCCCATCAGCAGGCCGAGCAGGTTCGCGCCGCAGTCGCCCATGAAGCTGGAGGCGGGCGGGAAGTTGTGGATCAAGAAGCCGAGCGCAGCGCCGGCCGTGATCGCGGCGAGCACACCCGGTTCGGCACGGTCTAGGTCGAACGCGATGATCGCGAGCGTGCCGGCGATGATCACGCATACGCCTGCCGCTAGCCCGTCGACGCCGTCGGAGAGGTTGACGATGTTCATCATCACCACAAGCCCGATCACCGTGAGCGCGGGTCCGGCGTTCGTGGCGCCCGCGTTGGGGAAGTGAAGCGTGCCGATGAACGGCAGCGTGATCACCTTCACGGCGACGCCGAAGTGCACGACGATCACGGCTGCGGCGATCTGGCCGGCCAGCTTGACGAGCGGCGGCAGGTCGAAGCGGTCGTCGAGTCCCCCCACGACGGTTATGACGGCGGCGGCGATCAGTACGCCGTGCCACATCTCGGTGCTCGACCCGTAGCCGGCGGGCAGGAAGGCCAGCACGGCTAGGAGCACCCCCGCGAAGATCGCCAGACCGCCGAGCAACGGCGTCGCGCGACTGGAGAGGCCGCGCTCGCGCGGTTCGTCCACGGCGCCCACGGTCCTCGCCAGGCGCATCGTGAACGGCGTCAGCAGCGCGGTCACGGCCGCTGCGGTCAAGAATGCGTAAAGCGCGTCGAGCTCGTTGAGTTTGGCCATCGGCTCGCGCACAGCATCGCAGGCGCGGGCGTCGGTAGTGCCGGAGCCCCACCATATGGGGGCCTGGGCGCGCATGCGCGCCCAGGCGGGGCGGCACATGTGCCGCCCCGGACAGCGGCGCATGCGCCGCTGTCCACTACAACGGTGCGCCCAATCTCTCGATGACGCTAGGCCGCAGCTCGAGCGTTCAAATGCTCGTAGAGCGGGAAGCGCTCCACGATCGCCTGCACGCGCTCTGAGAGCTCATCCTTACGGGACTCGAACTCTGGGGTGAGCGCCGCCGCGACCACCTGGCCGATCTCGGCGAAGTCCTCGACCTGCAAGCCTCGCGTGGCCAATGCCGGCGTGCCGATGCGCAAGCCCGAGGCCTCCATCGGCGGGCGCGGGTCGAACGGGACGGCGTTGCGGTTGACGGTCACGCCGATCGCGTGTAGGCGGTCCTCGGCCTGACGTCCGCTCAACTCGGGCTCGCATGCGCGCAGGTCCACGAGCGCCAGGTGCACGTCGGTCCCACCGGTGAGCACGTTCACGCCGTGACCGGCATCCAAGAGCTGCTCGGCGAATATTTTGGCGCCCTCCACTGTGCGACGCTGGCGCTCGGCGAACAGCTCGCTCGATGCGATCCGCAGAGCGACTGCCTTGGCGGCGATCACGTGCTCGAGCGGACCGCCCTGCTGGCCTGGGAACACAGCCGAGTCGATCTTCTTTGCGTACTCCTGCTTGCACAAGATGATTCCCGCGCGCGGGCCGCCCAAGGTCTTGTGGGTGGTGGTCGTGACCACGTCGGCGCCGTAGTCGACCGGATTGGGATGCAAGCCCGCCGCGACCAGGCCGGCGAAGTGGGCCATGTCCACCATCAGCAACGCGCCGACCTCGTCGGCGATCTGGCGGAAGCGCGCGAAGTCGAGCTGGCGCGGGTAGGCCGACCAGCCGGCCAGCAACAATCTTGGCCGGTGCTCGCGCGCGATGCGCGCGACCTCGTCCATGTCGATCCTGCTCGTCTCACGCTCCACCTCGTACGCCGCGATGTCATACAACCGGCCGGACACGTTGATTTTCATGCCGTGCGTCAGGTGGCCCCCATGGGCGAGCGATAGGCCCATGATCGTCTCGCCTGGTTGGAGCAGCGCGTGGTAGACGGCCGTGTTGGCCTGCGCACCCGAGTGTGGCTGCACGTTGGCGTGCTCGGCGCCGAACAGGTCCTTTGCCCGGTCGATCGCCAGCTGCTCGGAGACGTCCACCCACTCGCAGCCGCCGTAGTAGCGCCTGCCCGGGTAGCCCTCGGCGTACTTGTTGGTGAGCACCGAGCCCTGGCATTCGAGCACCGCCTGCGGGACGAAATTCTCCGAGGCGATCATCTCGAGCGTCTGCTGCTGGCGCTCGAGCTCACCGCGCAGCACGGCGGCGACCTCCGGGTCCACCTCGGCGAGCGGGCGGTTGAAATAGTCGGGGCTGAGGTCGGACATGGGCGCGCTCCTAGAGCTTGTGAATAGCTATGGGTGCCCAGGCGCGCGGCGAGTTGCTCAAGCCGCTTCCCGGTGGTTATATCCACCTCTCGCGCCAGTTGCGGCTGAGGGTCGAGGCTAGCACGGGGGCTGCTTGCGCGATAGTCCTATACCTACTCGAGCAGCCAATCGGAGCCGCTGATTCGCCACGCTGCCCACCAGTACGGGTGACGCAGCGCGGCCATCCCCCCGTCGAGTTGATAGCGCCAATCAGCGCCCAACCTGGCATCCAGTGAGGACTGCAGCCCTTCAGGTATCCCGGATGAGCCGTGGCCATCTCGGAGCACCGCGATCGCGCTGTCCAAAGAGCTGTGTGGCGAGGATCCGCTCGCCAGATTCCAATGAGTCATTGCGGCGACGAAGGTGGCCACCATGTCGTTCACCGGCCAAAGCGTGGAGATCACGACCGTCGCCCCAGCGCACAGACACGCGGTGTCCAAGCCTGTGTGGTTCTCGAACGCCCTCGGCATCGGTGCGTACCGACCCGAATCGCAGGTGTTGATCATGACCAGGTCGCATTTCGAGAGGTCGGCGTCAGCGTGTATGCGCGCCGATGACAACACTCGCGATGGCTCCAATGGTGGCTTTCCGGCGAGCAGCGCGGCCGCGAAGGGGACAGGCCCGGGGACTCCATGGCCGGCGATGTGAACCATGTTCGCCGCGCTCATCGCTCGTACGATCTCCTCGGCCGGCGCACCGTCCGCCACGATCGCGGCGGCTGTGATGTCAGCGACGATCTGTGCCTCGACGTCGGCGCGGGCGAGCGTGCCGCCGTGCGCCGCGATCGCGACTGTGCTCCGAGCACCTGGCCCACTGCCTGGCGATCGGCGCAACATGCGAATGGCTGGAGCGTGGGTGACGCGAATGCGCTGCCTCAGAAACTGACCGTCGCTGAGGGAGAGCGCGGTCCAGGGCACGCAATGCAGACCACGCCAAGGAACGAGCACGAGGTGATCGAAGCCCTCATCGTCTGCGAGTTCGCAAAGGGCGTCGGCTATCGGCGTTGCCGCAGCGATCACCTCCGCGACCGGGTCGGCTCCTCCTCGCGGACGCAGCGAGACGCCTTGCGACCAAGGACCCAGCGCGGCAAGCAGGCCCTTGATCCCAGCCGATGTCGGAACCGAGCCGCGTTGGGAGCCGTCACCAGCGACCCAAAAGAGCGTAAGGCCTTTGTCTTCGACCATCATGTGAACGATCGCTCGTGTCTTGCTCGTGATCCCGTCGGTGAGGTCGCGGAGCCAAACGTCATAGTCGATGCGCGCGTTTCGTTTCTCGCTGAAGGCCCAGGCCTGAAGCTCGCGAAATCGCGACCAGCTGCGAGCAGCCTCCGCGTGATCGACGTCGGTCGATCCCCATATGCGATCGGCGCGTTTCGACTCAGCGATGAGCACGTCGCGACGCGCTTGCAGCAGCTGCGGATCAGATTCATGGTCGATCGCCAAATCGAGGATGTCGTAGGACTTCGAGCGCTCGGCTGCCTGCAGCCCTCCGATGACGTGTCGTTGGTGGATCCCCTCTAGGGCTTGAGCGACGTACGCCGGCGGCTCGGGAAAGCGCTCCAACCATGGGCCGAAGAACTCCTCGTCCAGGGCCACCACGCTACCGACTACCAGCTGGAGCTCGCCGTCCGCGTCGAGTGCCAGCACATCGATCTTCAAGCGACGCGTGATGACCAAGACGGCGAGCCAACTCCAGGCTTCCGGATAGTCGCCGATGAGCAATGGCACCCAGGACCAGTCGTTGGGTGCACGCCTCGCGTCCTTCCAATAGACGGCGATCGCCGGAGGACCAGCATTCCCTTGCGAGTTTGGTTCCAGGTCGACGTCAAGTTCCAGCGTGGCCAGATCGCCAATGTCGCTTAGAAGGATCCACGCGGTCGCCGCGGGGCCGCCCCTGGAGATGCCGGCGATATAGCGACCGTTGAAGACCTCCGTTTCGATCCAATCCGGTATCAGACTGTCCTCCCCCAAGCGATCGCACACTCCGTTCATGCATGCCAACACTGTCTTGCCTCTCGCTCGAAGCTCGGTCGCGTGATAGACAGAGTTGCGATGTTCGGCCCAGCCCAGTACCCCGGGCGGTAGCGATCCCAGAGTGAGCAGGATCTGCTCCATCTCGGTGAGCATTTCGAATCGTTGCTCGACGTCGACCATCAGCCGATCGAGTTGGTCGGCCCACTCGCCCTGGCCGCTGAGCGATCCCCGGATCGCCAAGTCATAGGCCACTGCCCGCACCGGCCGGCTCGCGCGGCCGATCGGGGACAGCCTCCCAAGCTTCGTCCCGAGGTCGAGCCGCGCCGCGCTTTCGGCGAGCCCGGGGTGGCGTAGGGCAAACGGCTCGTCCACGATGCTCTCCCAGCTCCGGGCATGACGCTGCACTTCCGACGCCCCATCCTGTCCGAGCGACCATGCCTCGGCCAATGGCAACGGACCGTGTGAGGGATCGCGATTCGGGCATTGCTGTGACTCGAGCCAAGCCAACATTCCTCGATATACCGCGCCGGGACTCCACACCAGTCCCGGCACTCCGTCTCCGGCCCGGAAGCGACTGTAAGCGCCCACCGTCAGATCGCGCGCTCGCTCGGCGCCCACTTCAAGGCGCTGCTGAACCCATTCGATCAAGCTACCCAGCGGCGCACCGCCGGTGTGCCAATGCGCCACTCCCGCCACCACGACTGCGATGAGAGCCAACTGCTCGGACGGTCCCGTCTCAGGATCGAGACGGTAGGTCTGGAGAACTTTGGCGCCGACGACTTCGATCGCTCTGTGGCGAAACCACGATGAACGGTCGATGGGCACATCGGCGCTCGGCCCAGTCACCTCTCCGTGGGGCATCAATCGAGAATCTTAGTCAGCAGATCTCGAGGGATGGGCCCGTCTCGAACTACGCGCCACGAGCGATCCTGCTCGTATCCAGAGAGATCCACGACTGTCGATGCGACCCCGGGCAGCTCTCCAGCGTCGATCGCCAGCTCGACCCCGTCCCGCAGCGGCGCGGGGACCGCCTCGAGGGTCCTGGGATCAGGGTCGCCGGCGAAGTTGGCGCTGGATTGGGCAACCGGCCGGTTGACGCTGGCAAGCGATGCGGGCAAGCGATCGAGGCTCGGTACACGCAGGCCGAGCAGATGCGGTCCATCGCCGCCGGGTGAGCACGCTCGCAGGAAGCGCTCGCATGGGTTTGCCAACAACAGGGTGATAGGACCGGGCAATAGCGCTTCGACAGCCGCGTGGGTGCGCGGGCCTAGCTCGGTGAGCACGGCCAATGCGGCCTGCAGCGAGAAGAACATCACGGCAGCCGGCTTGTGGGGCGGCCGGCGCTTGAGCTCGTAGATCTGGCGTAGCGCAACCTCGCTGTCGGGGTCGCAGGCCAGGCCGTAGACGGTGTCGGTTGGGATCAGAGCAACCCCATCGCGGGCCAGACATGCTTCCAATCGCTCGGCGTCGGTCACCGCTTCAGCCGCTCCCCGATCACGACACGCTCGATCCCAGCCAAGTCGCGTTCAAGGCGCACCGCCCCAAAACCTGCTGCGCGCATCAGCTCGCCGACTGCGTCCGCTTGCTCGTGCCCGATCTCGAGGGCCACCACGCGGATGCGTTCCCGCTCCCCGGTCTGGACAACCAGTCGGCGGATGACACTAAGGCCGTCGTCTGCCGCAAACAAAGCGGACGGCGGCTCGTGGCGAAGGATCTCGGGCGGGAGCGATGAGCGTTCCTGCTCGCACACGTACGGCGGGTTCGAGACAACTGCGTCGAGCTCGTCCGGCACGCCGTCGAGCAGATCGGCCTGTAGCCAGCGGACATCGAGCTCGAGCCGCTCCCCGTTGGCGTGGGCCAAAGCCAACGCGTCCTCGCTGAGATCGCTACCCGCCACACGGAGATCGGGACGCTCGTCCTTCAAGGCAAGCGCCACAGCGCCGCTGCCGGTGCCGACGTCAAGCACGCGTGCGCCCTCGGGCAGCCCGAGCGCGACCTCGACAAGCAGCTCTGTCTCGGGTCGCGGGATAAGCGCCCGCTGGTCGACAGCGAGCTCCAGGCGACGGAAATGACGACGGCCGAGAATGTAGGCGACCGGCTCACGCAGGATTGCGCGGCGCCTGACGTAGTCCTGGAAGGTGCGCACGGCCGGGCCGGCGACCGTTAGCTCGGGCTCCCCTCTGCCCGCCGAGCCTGTGTATAGCTGCTCGCGCGACACTCCGAGTGCGTGGGCCAGCAACAGTTCGGCGTCAAGCCGGGGGGTTTCGCAGCCGCCGGCGGCGATTGCGGTTATGGCGCCGTCCAGCGCATCGCGAACCGGAGTCCCCGAGGCCAGCGGTCGGCCTGAAGAGGAGGGCATTTTCAAGAGGTCGCTTTCCGGCAAGCAAACTGCTCGCAACGTTGATCAGGCAGTTGCCTGCGCCAGCAGGCGACGGCGCTTCTCATCGGCCTGCAGGGCGGCGGTGATCTCCGCAAGCTCGCCTTCCAGTACCTGATCGAGATTGTGCACGGTCAGCTTGATGCGGTGGTCGGTGACGCGACGCTCTCCGTAGTTGTATGTGCGAATCTTCTCGGCGCGATCGCCTGTGCCGACCTGCGAGCGGCGGTCGGCAGCCAGCTCCGATTGCTGCTCGGCAAGGGCGCGCTCATACAGGCGGGCGCGCAATACGCGCAGTGCCTTCTCACGGTTTTGCAGCTGTGACTTCTCGTCTTGCATGGAGACGACGATGCCCGACGGCTTGTGCGTTATTCGTACTGCCGAGTCGGTTGTGTTGACCGACTGTCCGCCCGGGCCTGAGGAGCGGTAGACGTCGATCTGCAGGTCTGAAGGGTTGACCTCGACATCGACGTCCTCGGCTTCTGGGAGCACCGCGACGGTGGACGTGGAGGTGTGGATGCGGCCCTGGGACTCTGTCTGCGGCACGCGCTGGACGCGATGTGTTCCACCCTCGAACTTGAAGATCGAATAGGCGTTCTCGCCCTTGACCGCAAACGTGTACTTGCCCTCGCCGATCTCCAGCGGCTCGGGCTTCAGCCCGACGCGTTCGGCGTAGCGGGTGAGCATCCGGTAGACGTCCCCCGCCCAAATCCCGGCCTCGTCGCCCCCGGCGCCGCCCTGGATTTCGACGATCACGTTCTTCTCGTCGTTTGGGTCGCGCTCGACCATCGCGAAGCGGATCTCCTCTTCCAGTGCCTCGATGCGCTCGCGCGAGGAGCTCAACATCTCGCGCAGCTCAGGGTCGTCGCCGTCTTCGGCGATCAGCTCCTCCGCGCCCGCCGCGTCGTCGCTTGCATGCCGCCACTGCGCGGCAAGCTCTGCCGCGGGCTCTAGCTGACGGTAAGCGCGACCGACTTCGGCATACCGTTCGCGGTCGCCGATAACCGCGGGGTCGGTCATCTGCTCGCCGAGCTCGGCGAAGCGGGCCTCTATCTGCTTGATCAGCTCTTCGATCATTTGGCCAGTCTATGTGGCTAAGAGCAGGCCCACCGAGGCAAGCCGCTCGACGCACTCCACGGTCTGCTCGGGTGGAGCGTCGAGCGCGACCGCGACTTCGGCGACGGTTCGCGAGCCGTCGAGCAGCGCAAGCGCGCTCGCTTCGAGCTCGCCGTCGAGGCGAACGTTGGCGTGCAGCAGCGAGCTGAGCGCCCGCAGGCCTGCCGCCTTCTGGGCGCGCGCCAAGGGGCTGACGGTAGGCCGCTCCCCCACCTCGCCGCCCACCGGCGGCGGGCAGCCGGCGAGCATCACGATCCTTGCCAGGTATGCCTGCAACAGAACTGCGCGCAATCGCGCGGCGGCCAGCTCCTCCGGAGCCTCCGGTCCTGCGGCCTCGCGTGCGCGTGCCAGTAGCGCGGGGAATGCCAGCGACTGCGGCCAGGCCTCCCCGAGCGCGCCCATTGCGGCCTGCACGAGCGGCTCGCTCGTTGTCATCGAAAAGCCCTCAGGGGTCAGGAAGGTACGCGCGTCGGGGTCCTCACCGGCCGCGGAACCGTTCGCGACGGGCGAGGGCTCGCCGGGGGCACGCCCCTCCTCTCCCTCCTCATCCACGCCTTCTTGGGGACGCGCCCTGGAGGAGATCCACAGGCGCTCGATCGCGGCGTCGTCGAGCGTGCGGTCGAGCGGGGTCGCCTCGTGGCAGATCAGGGTCTGGCGGAACATGCGGTTCTTGAAAAAATCCATGTACTGCTCTCTGACGATCGCGTCCTGTGGCAGGCTCGCCATCAAGCGCCCGGCGCTGTCGGGCATGTCGCGCATCTGGCTCTCGAACAGGTCGGCCTCGGAGAGGAATTGCAGGCCGCGTGCGCTTGTGTGTTCGATGAACTCGTGGAAGTAGAAGGGAGTCGAGACCTCGGCCAGGTCGTCGTGGAACAGCAGGGCATCGCTGTAGCCGAGCATCCGCTCCATCTGCTCGCGCAGGACGCGCGCGAATGGGCTTGGCTGCTCGATCTCGACGATCGTCCGCATCAGCTCCTGGGCGCTTGCCAAGCGCTCACCTGGGTCGGACAATCCCTGCACGTGGTAGCGCAGCATGTCGCGCGCCATGTCCCTCAGGTAGCTGCCTGGGTAGGCGTTGTAGCTGACGAAGGCGATCCCTTGCGGCGCCAGGCAGCGCTTCACGCAGTCCAGCAGCGCTCCTCGCGCTTGCGGCGGCACCCACGAGTAGACGCCGTGGGCGACGATGTAGTCGAACTCTGGCAGCTCGTTCCCGAGCGACTCGACAAGCCCCTTCCCTGCCGGGTCCCCTTGGCCCTCTCCG
>DATCEK010000012.1:0-69993 GCA_036510155.1 Solirubrobacteraceae bacterium
GCGGATCTCCGCCCACTGCTCCACAGCGATCAACTCCTCCTCCTCCTGGCCTCGGAATGACTAACCGAACCAGGTTCTCACCCCACCAGGGGTCCCATTTTCAACCGGCCAAGGGTGGGGAGTATTCAGGCGGCGTCAACAGGCGACACCCGAATCGATTCGTGCGGCCCTTCAGAGACACGAATTCGCTCCAGACCGCCTGGGGTCAGGCGACGACATTGCCCTCGCCACTCTTGACGATGTTCGTGTCTTCCTCGACGTCCTTGAGAAGCGGTATTACGAGGAGGACTTTACGGGCGACCATATGCGCGCCGACAACGCTTCTCCGCGACCAGCCTGACGACACCGTTTGAGCCTCCCGGTCCTTCGGAGGTCTCACGAACCACCAAACACCGCCGAACACGAGCCTGCTGTTCCATGGTTTAGGGGCATCCTCACACGTGTTCACCTGCTTTCGCGGACAATCGTCACTACGGGACACAGGCTTGGACCCGATACCGACCGGCCCGAGCCGGGAACTCTCCCGAAACTCTCCCCACCTGAGCGTTTTTTGGGGGCATCTGAGAGCACCTGAGGTCGCCGAAAACCGCTTAGGTATGCGAAAAGCACCGCTTTCCGACGCCCTGCAAAGCCGTCTACACCGGTTCGATTCCGGTCGTCGCCTTCAGGCCCCCGATCTGGAGGTCTTCCGCTACACCTAGAACGTCTGTTTGTACTCCGTAGTTACACCTCGCACCGCCACCACCATGTCATCGAGGCGCTGACGGCCAAGGTAAGTGTCTGTCGTCCCAAGGTGAGCGTGCCCGAGCAGGTGCTGGGCGATCCGCGTATCGGTCTTGCGCGCGACGTGCTCCGCTTATGCGTGGCGGAGATCGTGAGGGCGCATGTGCGGCGATCCCGGCGCGCTTGACGACTCGCAAGTCGAGCCATCGTCGTCGCTGCCGCATAACGACCTTCATGCTGGCGCGAGAACCTCAATCTCGATCAGCGCGAGCGCGTTCTGCATCCGCTTGTCGTACGTAGCGACCGCGACCAGTTCAGATCCAAAGCTGCGAGCGCTCGCAACATGGATGGCATCAAGCGTGCCTACATGGACCGGAGCCACGCCGCGCGCTTCTGAGATGACGTGTGGGCCCAGCGGAACTATCGCGGCAGAAGCGAGGATGCTTTGCAGAACCACGCTCCCGTCGATCACGGCGTTGGGACGGTCCTCCCGCGCACGGGCTATCGCCCTCGGAAGCTCGACTTCGGTGACGGCGCTCGTCGCAAGTTTGTCCCAGCGCAATAGCTAAATCTCGATCGCTTTCGACTCGGCCTCACGAACGAGAAGCTTCAGCAAAGCTGAGGTGTCTACATAGAGAATGCCTGAGCGTCGCGTGGGACGCTCAGCGTCTGCCATGCCCGCCGTCGGTCTCCTCACCGCGCATGGCGAGGAGCGCCTTAGTCCCAGCGTCCGTAATCGGGCCGGTCAGGGGGCCTCGTTCGGCAAGCACGTCACTAAGCGCTCGCGTGGCTGGGCGTAGACGTTCCACCTGCCCCCCTGGACGTGCGCGTGTTCCGCGCGTCGAAGGCGTTCCAACCTGTGTCTCGCTGGGTCGTGGCTTGGCCATGTCTAGATCTTACCGCCTGCCATTCTCGAATCTACGTTTGCAGAACACTGGTCAGAACCGGATCAAGAGTCGCCGAGAGGCCGATGCGAGGGCGAAGCCCACGCGCCTAATCGCGTTAGATCAGGGGCTCGTGACTATGACCTTGACGATCTGACGACCTACGTCGGAGAAGTGGTTGGTGTTGTCGTTGGTCCGGAACCAGATAGGGCCTGCCGTCTGTGGCGTGTAGTTGCTCAACGTGTCACCCGCCTCGAAGAACCCCGTAGAGGTCGTTCCGCCCTCGCATCCTTCCGGGACGTTGACCGGGGAGCTGCCGATGAAACCGATCAGCGACTCGACCGGAGCGTTTTCATCGATCTTCCAGCAGTTCTTGTAGACGGACGGGCCGAGGCCGTTTGCATCGGAGAAGGGAAAGAACTGAGGGTTGCCGCTCCAGCTGCCGTCGTTGCGCGTGTCGGTCCACAGGTGCTGACCGGCGGCTATCGACAAACCTGTCGGCGCCCAGGATGCGGTCACCTGCACCGTCATGATCTTCTGGTCGACGATCGTCTGACCGGCGGAGGCGATCGCAGCCACAATGCCTGGATCTCTCCATTTGGGCGGCCCTGTCACCGGAATCGGCTTGTTCGGCACCGTCACGGGAGTCGGTCTGCTCCGCCTCGTCATCCCGAGCCGCGCCCTGAGTTGCGGCGATAGCTTTTCTGCGGTGATGGCTCCGTCGCGGATCTTCGCGGCGCTTACGGCGCCCGCCCGGATCTGTCCACTGCCGACGCTGTTGTTCGGCAGCCGCGTTGCTGCGTAGGACGTGCCGCCGAGCGCCACGAACAGCGCGATCAGCCCTATGTGGTTACGCCTGACGTAGGCCAACACGGCGCGCAGCCTAGCAGGCGATCAACAGATGTGATGCTGTTCCAGTCGGCGCATGCGCCGACTGGCATGGCCGCACATGTGCGGCCATGTTCCGGGTCGTGCATGCACGACCCGGCCGAACCGTACATGTACGGTTCGGGACCGCGCCGCATGCGGCGCGGTCTTCCCAAGCTAAGCCTCCTCGACGGTGATCCCCAGCTCGTGCGCAAGCGTTCGTGCGAGCTCCATGAGCTGTAGTGGATCGATGATCGCCCCACGCAGGCCAAGCACAGAGCCTGCGAGCGCAAGCCCTGAGCCGCGCATGTCCACACGCGAGAGCTTTGCCTTGGAGAAGTCAGCTTCCAAGAGCTGACAGCCGGAGAAGACGGTCTCCTTGATCTTGGCTCCCTGAAAGTCGGCTCCGGTGAGCACACAGTCCTCGAATGACACATGCTCGATCTCGCAGTGGCGAAAATTGGCATAGTCGAGCTTACAGAGCTTGAAGCGCACATGCTCGATTCGCGCCTCGGCAAAGCTGAGACCGGTCAGGCGTGAGTCGCTGAACAGCGTGCGCCGCAGTCGCCCCCCACCCCAGTCGCCGTTGGCGGCATCGAGCCGCTCGGCAATGACATCGACGAGCTCGACCCCGCGCAGCTTGGACTCGCCAAGATCAACGTCGACGACCTGCCCCCGTGCCAAGCGCCCGGAACCGGCATCCAGATCAGGCAACGAGGCAGAACAGACCCGAACGTCTTCCAGCTCGAACCGCGAGAGCAGCCGATCGAGATCGATCGGTTCGAGTTCCTCAACAACAAGCTCGGGGGCCTGAGTGGCGCCGAGCGGGCTCGACTTCATCGGTTGAGAGTCCGCTTCGGCGCGAGCCACTTGAGCGTCTCGTCGCCAGGATCGCCCTCCAGCTGCGCCGGACCCTCGCCGCGTAGCGCCCCACGCACGCGGAGGAATTCCGCGACTTGCGCCACATCGTGCACGCGCACGATGTGGGCTCCGCCACCAACTCCGTACTCGACTGCCGCCAGCGTCCCGGCGAGGCGTTCATCTGGCGCAGCGCCGGTAAGCATCCCGATGAAGTACTTGCGCGAGACGGCGAGCAGGATCGGACGATCGAGCTGTCGCAGCTCGCCGAGGCGGCGCAGGACCTCGATCGACTCATGCGGCGTCTTTGCGTAGTCGAGGCCCGGGTCGACGATCATCTGCTCGTGAGCGACGCCTCGGCTGAGAGCCAGCTGCATACGCTGCTCGAGAAAGGCAACGATGTCAGCTGTCGCATCCTCATATCCCGGAAAGCGCGCCTGCTTTGGATCTGCGCGGGTGTGCATCACGACAAGCCCGGCGCCACATGCACCAACGACATCGGCAAGCCGCTCCTCCGCGAGCCCACCGACGTCGTTGATCAGCGCCGCTCCGGCCTCGAGCGCGGCCTCCGCGACGGCGGCTCGCCAGGTGTCGACAGACACGACGAGCTCACGCCCGGCGAGTGCGCACACCAGCGGCACGAGCCGCTCGATCTCCCGATCTTCCGCCAACACGGCTGTGTCGGTACGACCCGACTGGACGCCGATGTCGAGGATATGCGCCCCGGCAGCGCTTTGGCGCATCGCAAACTCCACTTGCGCATCCAGCGTGTCGAGCGACAGCGGGTCGGCGACCGAGTCGCTGCCGATGTTCACTATGCCCATGATCAGCGGCTCCCCGCTGTCAAGCTCGAGGAACCTGTCCCTGAGCTGCAGTCTCATCGCGAACCGCCTGCGACGTCGGGAAACAAGAGCATGGTGGCGAGCATAGTCACCTGCTCGACGGCAATGGCGCTCCTCGAGCCACAGCCGTCGAGCTCCTACTCACGCTCCTTCCCACGTCCCCGGCCGGCGCTCAAGCGCTTCCCTGCGCGCCGGCATACATCAGCGAACCCGGGGTGTCGAGCGACTCGCCGGTCTCCAGCAGCGTCTTCAACGTCGAGAGGATCATCGGCCAGCCACCATATAGCTGTTCGTTGGCGCCCTCGCGTAGCTGATCATGGGTAACCGTCAGTCGACACGAGCTGCCGACCGGCTCGATCTCATAGGTCACCCTCGAGGTCCCTTCGCGCTCGACATCTTCACCCCAAAGCGCATTGAAGCTCTGTACGAGCTTGCTCGGCGGGTCGACCTCCAGGTTCTCGCCATGCATGAGCGGCCCGGGCGCGTTCGGACTGCCGGCGGAGTAGGTGGAGCCGGCGAGCCAATCGGATGTGACCTTGGCTCCAAACGTGTACTTCCCTCTCATCTCACCGTCGGTGAGGGCCTGCCAAAGACGCTCGGGTGTCGTCTTGATGTAGATCTCGAATACCTTCTCCATGGTTTTCTCCTCGATGTCGTGCTTGAGCTCGCTCAACGTTGCGGCCCACGGCTCTGAGTACTTGCTCACCCAGCGGTCGTGGACGAGCCGGATCGGGACGGGGTTCAAGAAGTGCAGCTTTTCGCGGCCGCGCCTGCGCGCGACGATGAGACCGGCTTGTTCGAGCACCTTCAGGTGCTTCATCACGCCGAAGCGCGTCATTGGCAAGCGCCGCTCGAGCGCACCAAGCGTTTGAGCGTCCTGCTTGAACAGCTCGTCGAGCAACGCACGCCGTGTGGGATCTGCCAGCGCCTTGAACACCTCATCCATATCGGGCCAGTATAGGTGACTATATAGTCACATGTCAAGTCGTTGGGAAAGCAGAGGCGACCCCGAGGACCGTGGGTCGCGGTTAGGCAGCCCCTCAGCCGGGAAACCTCTCCCACCATGATCGAAGAAATCTCACCCGGGTTGTTTCACTGGAGCGCTTTTCACGAGGGCGTCGGCCATCCCGTGCACAGCAGCTTTGCGCTGGACTCGAGCACGCTGATCGACCCGATGGAGCCGCCCGAGGGATTGGAGGCGATCGCCGAGCTCGGCACACCCGAGCGGATCGTGCTCAGCAACCGCCACCACTACCGCGACAGCGCGTTCTATGTAGAGCGCTTCGGCTGTCGCGTGCTTTGCCACCAGGCGGGACTCGCGCATTTCTCTGGGGACCGTCCGGTCGAGGGCTTCGCCTTCGACGAACAACTCGCCGACGGCTTGCGCGCTCTGGAGCTGGATTCGATCTGCGCCGAGGAGACCACACTGCTGCTGGAAGCACACGGCGGCGCTCTGTCCTTCGGCGACGGGCTGACGCGAGACCGAGACGGCGCGCTTGCCTTCATGCCCGACTCGCTGCTCGGCGAGCACCCGGAGCGAGTTCGTGCGGGCCTGCTCAAGAGCTTGCGCCGGATGCTCGACGAGGAGTTCGACACGCTCCTGTTCGCCCACAGCGAGCCCGTCCAGGGGACGGGAAGGGACCTGCTCAGCGCCTTCCTCGCCCAAGAGCCGGCCGGCCAGCCCGGGTGACCGGCAAGTCCCAACCGAGAAGAGCTCCCCACCGATCGACCGTCACGACCCCCGGCCCCTCTCCTGAGCAGAGACACCTGCCTCAGCTCCCACGACCAGAGGCGCCGGCACTCAGCCGGCCGTAACCGCCGGCCGCTCAACCGGCTCGACGCTCACCTCCGAGCCAGTGATCGGCTCGAGCCTGGCCGCGAGCGGCAGGCCGAGCAGCGACACCGCGGCCATCGCGACGAACGCCGCCATCGGGTGGTGGACAAGGACCTGTACCAGCAGGGCCACGACGAGCCCACCCAGATTGCCGGCCATCCACACGATCGCGCCCGCCGTCCCGGCGGCGGGTCCGGCCAAGCGCTCGGTGGAGGTGAGGATCACAGGCAACGCCGGCAGCAGCATCGCCCCCATCGCCACGATCACAACAGCACGACCGGCGAGCGAGGGAATCGCCCCGAGCGCAACAGAGCCGACGCAACCGACGATCACCGCGGCACGCATGAAAGCGCGTTCGCTGCCGCGCCGCGCCACGAGCGGCGGCAACACCGCACAACCGACGACACCGGCGACCACCATCCCGACAAGCAGCGCTCCCGCCGCGGTTTCCGAGACGCCCGAGGGCTGGAGCAGGGTTTGCAACCACGTGGCCAACGCGACGAAAATGCCGAAGCCGACGAACACGAGGCCGCAGAGCGTGCGCATGCTCGGCAACGCCCACAACGCACGCGCAGCATTGCCGGCGATCGCGGCGTGCTCTGTGCTCTCATGGCCTGGACGGCGCAGCGTCACTGCCAGCGCCAGCGCCGGCAGTCCAGCCAGCACAGCCTCGACGACCAGCAGCCGCTCGATGTGCCCTTGGCCACCAAGAGTCGGACCAAGCAGAAGCGCGATCAGCATCCCGACGAAGCCGCCGGCGGAACCCAGCGAGATCCCGGCCGCACGCTGCTCGACCGGCAGGTACTCGCCGGCGAGCTTGCTCACGGCGCTCAGGACCACAGGCTGGGCGACCGCGACCGTGACCTGACCCGCCATCGCCCAGGCGAACGTGTCGCCGCCAAGGCGCAGCAGTCCGCCGAGCGCGACGAGCAACCCTCCCCCAGCCAGCACAGGGCGAAACCAGCGGTCGAGCAAGATGCCCGAGGGGATCGCCAGCACGACATAGAGCAGCGGGAAGATCTCCGCCAGCCAGCCGACCGCGCCGACCGAGACGCCATAGTGACGGGCGGTCTCCGTCGTGATTGCCGCGTAGGTGAGCCACAGCACCTGCGTCGCCGCGCACACGAGGCCGTAGGCGACGATCACCCGCCAGCCACTTACCCGACCCATCCTCAGGCCCCCACGCCCGCGAGCGCCCTGGCGAGCGTCTGCTGGGTCTGCGGGCCGCGCAACTGAGCGCGCAGACGCCCAGCGCTGTCGATCACAAATGTCACGGGCGGCCCTCCGGTCATTCCGTAGCCGCGCCCGACGTTGCCGTCGGGGTCGCGCAGATTGGTAAACGTCCAGCCGTAGGTGCGGATGAACTTGCGTGCATTGGCAAGCGACAAGTCCTCCCAGTTGACTCCGACGAGCGCTGCCTTGCCGTGCAGCCCGCGCGCGAAACGCTCGAGCACCGGCGCCTCATGTTCGCACGGTTCGCACCAGCTGGCCCAGAAGCTGACGAGTACGGGATGCCCGCGCAGAGCGGCCAATGTGACCGCGGGACCCGAGAGGTGTTCCGCCGGCAGGGGCGGCGCCGGACCGTCGCTGCCTTTACGGCCCGCGAGCCCAAGCACGACGAAGACCGCCAGAGCACAAACGATGGCGGCGCCGATCAGCAGTGTGCGCGGGCGAGGCATTCTTCGGCGAAGTTATCACCCGTCAAGCACAGATCGCCCCACACAGCAGCAGAGATTTATGACGAGCCCACGAGAGATCTATCAACCCCCACATCAGGACAGATCGACCCGCACATGAGCGGGCCGATCCGGGGAGGAATGAGAGAGCAACGATGCCCTCGACGTTTAGTGTTGCCTGAACGGATCGTTGTCAAACGCCAGCTGTATGCGCGCCGCGGATGCGCATGGCGTTCTTCACGCTGTACAGGTCGGCGTCGGCGCGAGCGATGCACTCGCTCAGGCTTTCTCGCGGCAGCCACTCGCCGATCCCGACCGACCATGTGACCGGCAGGTCTTTGTCACGCAGGCGATCCAGAACAGCGCTTGCGCCCTCAGGGGTGGTCGCCGGCAGAAGCAGCACGAACTCGTCGCCGCCGTGACGAGCAAGTATGTCGCCGGTGCGCAGTCGCTCACGCCAGGACTTGCCAAGGTCGGCCAGCACGCGGTCGCCGACGGTGTGCCCGCGCAGGTCGTTGATCTGCTTGAAGCCGTCCAGGTCGAGCATCGCGAGCGTCAGCCTGTTGCCGCTGCGTTGGGCGATCGCGTGCTCGCGAACCGCCGCCGCCATGAAGCCTTTGCGGTTGAGCAGGCCCGTCAGCGTGTCGGTATCGGCCTGCCGGCGCAAGCTCTCGCTCAAGCGCCCGAGTACGATGCAGATCGACCAGATCGTGACGGTCACGATCATCCAGTAGATGCCGACTTGCGGCAAGCCGCCGAGCAGCAAGGCCACACCAAAGGCAACGGTGATCAGCGAGCCCTGCGCGATCACCACGCGACGCTCGAAGAAGTGAGCTGAGTAGATCGCGATCCACGGATAGGAAAACGCGGCGATCATCATGCCGCCGTGGGTTGTGGCTTGCGCGACCAGCGCGCTCGAGACGAGCGTCCCGCAAGCCGCCAGTAGCTCGAAGCCCAGCACGGGGATATGCCGCGCTCCCAGCCAGACCAGGCAGGCTCCAAGAGCACCGAGCGCAGCGGCAGCGGCGATCAGGCCCACCGGCTCGCTCGAGCTGACCGGAAACAGGATCGCGGCGAGGCAGACGAAGGCCTTGAAGGCGAACAGCAGCGCCAGCGACCAGGCCATCGCCGGCCGCCGAGCAACGACGCGACCCAGCAGCGTGAGCAGCGGCGCCGACCCGCTCCGCGCGAGCCCCAACCGGGGCTCTGCGGCCTGCGAGAGCGTCTGAGATGAGCTTGTCGACATCGCTTGCCCATCTTTTCGGTTTGGATGGGCGTGCCCTTGAGCAGCCGCCGGCGCCGACAACAAACCTTGCCGGCTGGGCGTAGTCGGCTGAGCTGCGGCCGATCCCAGCATGACGGCCGGGAGGGAACGCATGCGCGCTAGGCTGAGCAGCTATGGGCTTGTTCAAATCAGGGCACACGGGCATGGTCAGCGCGGACGACGCGCTTCCCGGCCGCGGGCAGCAGCTGCACGTCTCCGAGCGTCACGTCGTGCTGGGCACACCGATGCAAGGGCCGTTTCCGGCGGGCATCGAGCGGGCCGTGTTCGGCATGGGCTGCTTCTGGGGCGCGGAGCGACTCTTCTGGCAGGCGCCAGGGGTTTACACAACCGCCGTCGGCTACGCCGGCGGGTTCACTCCCAACCCCACCTATGAGGAGGTGTGCAGCGGACGCACCGGCCACGCCGAGGTGGTACTGGTCGCGTTCGACGCGGCCGCCACCAGCTACCAGGAGATGCTGCGACTGTTCTGGGAGGGCCACGATCCGACACAGGGAATGCGCCAGGGCAACGACGTCGGTAGCCAGTACCGCTCGCTGATCCTGTACGAGGACGATGCCCAGCGTGAGGCGGCGCTCGCCTCACTGGAGGCCTACCAGCGCGTACTCACCGACGACGGCCACGGTCAGATCACGACCGAAATAGAGCCCGGTGGCGCTGCTCACCCCTTCTATTACGCCGAGGATCACCATCAGCAGTACCTGGAGAAGAATCCAGGCGGTTACTGTGGCTTGGGCGGCACTGGCGTGGCGTGCCCCATCGGCCTGACCACATCCTGACGGGGCTTTAAACAGCCCGGCCCGCCAGAGGCGGGCCGTGGGCGCACACGCGATTGACAACCGTCCTCTGAAGGATATACGGGCTTAACGACCGCGACCCCGCCGAAGCGGGGTCGCGGATCGTCATCGTGACCGACCAGAAGACCGGGTGGGCGCGCACAGAGGAGACACGCCCAACCCGATCCGCCGTTTGTTTATGCCGCGCTGCCCGCCGGTGTCGGCTGGAATGACGGCGCGTGCGGTCCACCGAGCGTCGGCACGTCCGAGGGGTAGACCTCGTTGCCGTGGATCGCGTGGTCGCCGATCTCCAGCTCCTCGTCGGAGAGTCGCAGTGGCATGAATATGCCGACGATCTTCAACAGGATGAACGTCATGATTCCGCTGAACAGGATCACCCACAGGGCGGTCTCTGCCTGCCAGCGCAGCAGCGTCCAGCTGCCGTTGACGAGTACACCGGAGACCCCCGGGAGATTCGTATCGCCGCCCTTGCCGATGTACTCGACGACGTTCGAATCGGCCAGCAACCCGACCAGCAGACCTCCGCAGAGACCGGCTATTCCGTGTGTATAGATCACCCCCAGCGTGTCGTCCACGTGCCTGAACACTGGAGCACGCGAGAGGAAGCGAATCGACATCCACACGATCGTGGATGCAACCACGCCGATGATGATCGCTCCGTAGCCGTTGACGAAGCCCGCGGCGGGCGTGATGCCCACCAGCCCCGTGATCATGCCGTTGACCGAGCCGAGCAGCGAAGGCTTGTCGCGGAAGATGTAGTCCCACGCGATCCACACGAGCATCGCCACCGCGGTGCAGAGGTTCGTGTTCAGAACCGCTGCCGAGGCGTTGGCGCCCGCGTAGTAGGAGTCTCCACCGTTGAATCCGTTCCAACCGAGCCACAGCAGACCCGCTCCGCAGGCAACCATCAGCAGGTTGTTCGGAGCGTCGACCTCTCTGTCTCTTTGCAACCTCGGTCCGATCACGGCCGCCGCCACGAAGCCCGAGATGCCGGCCGCGAGGTGGATGACGTAACCGCCCGAGTAGTCAAGTGCGCCGTGAGCCGCGAAGTAGCCGCCGCCCCAGATCAGGAACGCGTTGACCGTGTAGACGAACGTGATCCACAGCAGCACGAACGGGATCCACGCCTTGAAGCTGATGCGACCAAGCACTGAGCCGAGCATCAATATCGGCGTGATTGCCGCGAACACGAACTGGAAGTACACGAGCGAGGACTGGGGGAAATGGAATTCCGGTCCCGTCGTTATCGACGGGATCAGCGCCTGGCCCTCCTCGGCGGCATGGCCGAGCACGGCCCCGGGTTCACCCCAGCCTGTGCCCAGGAAGCCTTTCGTGCCGAAGATGCCGCCGCCGCTGTGCGCGATCGGACTGCCGAAGCCCATCTTGAAGGCCCACAGGCACCACGCCACCAGTACCAGGCAGAACGCCACGAACGTGAGCATCATGCTGTTGACCGACCAGCGCTTCTGCATGACCCCGCCGTACAGGACGGCGAGACCGGGGAGGCTCATCAGCCCTACGAACGTCGCCGCGGTCATCTGCCATGCGTTGTCGCCGGGGTTGAGCCAGGATGGGTATGACAGCCATTCGGCTGTCGCCAAGATGGACATATGCCTCCGTTTCCTACCTTTTGTAGATACGGCGAGCCGCCGCCGCTTGCTTGCCCCCCGCAATGGGGAGTGCCCCGAATGGGGTGCACCCGCGGTGGCGACTCGCCTCTTTAGCTCCGCTTATGAAACCGGGGCGGGCTCTACACCGCTAGGGACACGGTGGCCAACAGTTGACCGGCGCGTTTCGACATTTGTATAGATGGGCCGCAACGGCGGGCTTTGTGGGTCGCCCGTACCGCCATTCCCCCCGGCGCAAGACCTGAGAAAACCCAAGGATGTCCCGCGCGCACGCGGGGGGCATCGCGGTTATTCGAATGGAAAGCCGGCGCGACGGCAGGCCTGCTTCAACGGCTGGGCGATCTCCTTCGATGCATTTGGAGCGGCGCAAAGGGTCCTGGCGCGCGCGCCACAGGCATGCATCTTGGCGGCCCCGAGGGTGCTGGCAAACGTTATGTCCACGCAGTCCTTCGGCTCCTTCGAGCCGCTCGTCAGCGAATAGGCGCCGAGCCCAATCAACACAACCGCAACGCAGCCGAGCAACACAGCAACCACGGTCTTCTCGCGCCGCCCCCAACGCAGGGGCTCAGACAGCCGCTTTGAGCGGTTCTCCATGATCATCGCGCGCCCAGTCTAGTGTCAGCGGGGAAGGCAAGCGCGAGCCGGGTTGCCGCACTGGCCAGGCAGCGCCAGCGCGCGGACGCTAGCTCTGTTTGTCGGACTCGGGCGCAAAGGACAGCGCGGCCGAGTTGATGCAGTAGCGCTGGCCGGTGGGTCCGGGCCCGTCGTCGAAGACGTGGCCGAGGTGCCCGCCACAACGACGGCACACAACCTCCGTACGCTTCATGAACAGACTGTTGTCGGGCCGCAGCTCGACCGTCTCGGCGACCGCGGGCTCGGTGAAGCTGGGCCAGCCGGTGCCCGACTCGAACTTGGTATCGGAGCTGAACAGGTCGGCGCCGCAGCCGGCACAGCGGTACATGCCAGAGTCCTTGTTGTAGACGTACTCGCCGGTGAACGGCGCCTCCGTGCCGGCGCGCCGCAGCACCTCGTACTGCTCGGGCGTCAGCTCCTCGCGCCACTCTTGCTCTGACTTCTGCACTGGCTGCTCGGTCATGGGAACGTTTTAGCACGCACGCGGCGGCTGTTATCCTGATCTTTACGTTCACGTCAGCTTCGACATCCCGCTTCGGCGTCAGCGCCGACCACGAGCACTACAAGTGGTGGGCACTGTCCTGCACGAGTCTGGGGATGCTGCTGGCAGCGACCAACTCCGGCACGCTGATAATCGCGTTGCCAAGCCTCGAGCGCTCGCTGCACGCGAGCCTCTTGGCGCTCGTGTGGGTGATCCTCGCCTACCTGATCGCCGCGACCGTGCTCGTGCTGACGGCTGGTCGCCTCAGCGACCTGTTCGGGCGCAAGCGCGCCTACATCGGCGGCTTCCTGTTGTTCGCCTTCGCCTCGCTCGGCGCCGGTTTCTCGGCTGGGGCCACGGAGTTGATCTGCTGGCGGGTTTTGCAGGGGATCGGCTCGGCGTTCCTGTTCGCAAACGCCGCCGCTCTTGTAACAGACGCCTTTCCCAAGGAGCAGCTCGGTCTGGCCATGGGTGCGAACACGATGGTCGCCGCCGTCGGCCTGGTGCTCGGTCCGGTTCTCGGCGGCGCGCTCGTCGAGATCTCCTGGCACTGGGTCTTCTGGTTCAACGTGCCGCTCGCGCTGGCAGGCGCGGCTTGGGGGGCGCTGATCCTGCGTGAGCTCTCCAAACCGGATGAGGTGCGCGGCTTCGACACCCTCGGCACGACCACGTTCGTAGTGGGGCTCACAGGCCTCGTGCTTGGTGTGTCCAAGGGCGGCCTGACCGGATGGTCCGATCCCATAGTGATCGGCGCATTGGCATGCGCTGTCGTGCTCCTGCCGCTGTGGGTCATGATCGAGCGCCACACGCGCGCGCCGATGCTCGACCTGTCGATCTTCGACAACCGCCTGTTCGCCGCGGCAAGCGCCGCATCGTTCATCAACGGGCTGGCCCGCTTCGCGCTGATGTTCCTGTTCGTCTTCTACTACCAGGGCGCCCAGTCCAACAGCCCGATCGAAGCCGGCATCAAGCTGATGCCGCTGGCGCTCGGGATGCTCGTCGCCTCCCCCCTGGCCGGCATCTACGCTGACCGTCACGGCTCGCGCATGCTGGCATCGCTGGGGATGCTCGTCAGCGCCGTCGGCCTTGCCGGTATGACGACGCTCGAGGTGCACAGCCCCTACTGGCAGTCGATGATCTGGCTTGGGCTCGTCGGCATCGGCTCGGGCATGTTCAACAGCCCCAACACCGCCGCGATGATGGGAACGGTGCCGGCCAAGCGCCGTGGGATCGCCGCCGGCGCGCGCACGCTGCTGCAAAACACGGGCGCCGTGCTGTCGATCGCCTTCGTG
This sequence comes from Solirubrobacteraceae bacterium, assembly GCA_036510155.1. Lineage (GTDB taxonomy): Bacteria > Actinomycetota > Thermoleophilia > Solirubrobacterales > Solirubrobacteraceae > Palsa-744. Next base: position 13,798 of record DATCEK010000012.1, read on the forward strand.
CTTGCGATCGTCACATCCGCGGTCCCGAAGGCGACCCTGTTCGCCGTCTTCTCCGGTGTGACCCGCGGACTCTCCACGCGCGCGCTCGACCCGTTCATCGCCAACATGCACGTCGCCCTGTGGGTGCTGGTGGCGACTTCGCTGGTGGGCGCCGTGGTATGTCTGCTGCGGCCCCGGCACGTCGCCGACGAGCTTTTGACGGCCGATGTCGAAGTCTCAAAAAACGGCATGCCCCCCGCGCGCGCGGGGGGCATCGGGCCTCAGAGCACAAACACACCGCCGCCAACGCCCGCCCCCGCTGGGCGTGTGCGCGAGGCGAAGGCGGGAGCGGCGGGGCCGTGAGCGCGCCCGGCGAAGGCGGGAGCGGGGTCGTGAGCGCCCCTGAGGCGCCGCTGCGCATCGGTGACGTGGCCAAGCTTGCCGGCACGACGCCGCGCACGATCCGCTACTACGAGGAACTGGGCCTGCTCGCGGGCGCCCCCGAGCGGCCCTCCGGTGGGCACCGTCTCTACACCCAGGCCGAGGTCGAGCGCTTGCGCGAGGTGATCCGCCTCAAGGAGTTGCTGGGCGTGACGCTCGACGAGCTGAAGGATCTGCTCACCGCCGAGGAGGCGCGTGCGGCCGTGCGCGTGCAGCTGCGCCGCGAGGACGTGCACCCCGAGCGACGCCGCGAACTGCTGAACGAGGCGCTCGGCCATCTCGACCGCCAGCTCGAGCTCGTCGAGCACCGTGCTTCCGAGCTTTCAAAGCTGCGCCGCGAGCTGACAAACACCCGCGAGACGGTGCTCGGACGCCTCGACGAGCTTGCGTCCTACAGTGAGATGAGTCCCGCGTCCCAGCGCCCCGAGTAACACATCGAATTCGTAACTCGGGACGCACCACCTGAGAGGAGCCCGCCGTGGAGCGCAAGTGGTGGACATTGATCGCCGTCTCTGTGGCGATCTTCATGCTGTTGCTGGACATCACGGTCGTGAATGTCGCGCTGCCCTCGATCCAATCGTCGCTGAAATCGTCGTTCTCCGACTTGCAGTGGGTCGTCAACGCCTACGCGCTCACGCTCGCGGCTTTCCTGCTGACGGCAGGGTCGGTCTCCGACCTGATCGGCCGCCGGCGCGTATTCACGCTCGGGCTGATCGTCTTCACGCTTTCCTCAGCCGTCTGCGGATTGTCGACCACGCCGCTGATGCTGAACCTCGCCCGCGCCGTGCAGGGCGTCGGCGGCGCGATGATGTACGCCACCTCGCTCGCGCTGCTGGCCCAGGCCTTCCACGGGCGCGAGCGCGGCACCGCGTTCGGCGTGTTCGGCGCCGTGACGGGCGCCGCTGTGGCGATCGGTCCGGTCGTCGGCGGGATCATCACCTCCGGCATCGGCTGGGAATGGATCTTCTTCATCAACGTCCCGATCGGAATCGCGGCGGTAGCGATCACGCTGTCGCGTGTCCTGGAGTCGAGCGATCCAAACGCGCGCCGCGTCGATTGGATCGGGCTCGTCACATTCTCAGGCGCCCTGTTCGCGCTCGTGTTCGCGCTGATCGAGGGCAACGGAGACGGCTGGGGCTCGACCAAGATCGTCTCGCTGCTGCTCGGGGCGCTGGTGCTGTTCATCGCGTTCCTCGTGGCCGAGCTCGAGCAGGAGCGCCCGATGCTCGACCTGTCGCTGTTTCGCAAGCCGGCTTTCACAGGCGCCAGCATCGTCGCCTTCTCTGTCTCCGCCTCGATCTTCGCGATGTTCCTGTACCTGACGCTGTACATCCAGGACGTGCTCGGCTTCACAGCGCTCCAAGCCGGTCTGCGCTTCCTGCCGATCACGCTGCTCTCGTTCGTCGCGGCTCCGATCGCTGGGCGCCTCAGCGTGCGCATGCCCGTGCGCTACCTGCTCGGCGGCGGCCTCTTGCTGGTCGGCGCCGGCCTGCTCGCGATGACCGCGATCGACTCCACCTCCGGCTGGACCACCCTGATCCCCGGCTTCGCGGTGACAGGCGTGGGCATCGGTCTGATCAATCCCCCGCTTGCCTCGACCGCGATCGGCGTCGTGCACTACTCGCGCAGCGGCATGGCCTCCGGCATCAACAGCACCTTCCGCCAAGTCGGCATCGCCACGGGTATCGCAGGGCTCGGCGCGGTCTTCCAGCACGACGTGCTCAACACGACGACAACCAAGCTCGGCGCACAACTCCCCGCGGTTCAGGCCGCCGCCCACGGCCACCTGAACACGCTGCTTCAGTCAGGCGAAGTCAAGCAGGTCTTCCACCTCCTCTCCCCCGCCGCCCAGCTGGCGCTGAAGCACTCCTACCGGGTCGGCTTCACCGAAGCCTTCGACAACATCCTGTTGATCGCCGCCGGGATCGCGTTCGTGGGAGCCGTGTGCGCGCTGGTTCTTGTGCGCCAGAAGGATTTCGTGGCCTCACAGCAGGGATCGGCACCGGAAGCTCCAGTGGAGAACGTGGCTGCCCAGGCCGAGCCGCAGGGCGTCGGCGCGCGCTGAGCCGATCCAAAGCCTCGCTCTCGGACCTATCGATCTCCGCTTGACTCATAGCCCCCACAGCGGAGCACAGGCAAGCGCGGGTAGCGTGGATAGGCTGGGTCGGTACGCGAGCGCTCGCACAGCGAGAACACCGAACCGCGCGTGTTGGGCACGAGGCGACGGTGCTTGCAGGTGTCGCACAAGCCCGCGTTTGGGTTGAACGCATGGGAGATCGGAAGGTCCTGATTGGACATGAAGCAGAGCGTAGTGACACCAACCCAGCACGCACGACCGAACCCTGTGGGCCATGGGATGTGGAACACGGCCTGCGACCACCAGCAAGCACGCCCAACAATCCCCTGCAATAATAGTTGACTAAGCAACTATGGCTATCTTCTACCGACTACTCGGCTTTCTGCGTCCCTACAAGCGCGGCGTAGTCGTCTCCTGGATCCTCGCCAGCTTCGCGATGGCGATGAGCGTGCTGCTACCGCTCCTCACAGGCGAAGCGGTCGAAACGATCAACTCCGGCGCGCGGCATTCGCACAGGCACGAACCTGTCTCGCACGACCGCCACACGCTATTGATGTACGCGTTGGCGATCATCGCGGTGGTGCTCGCGCGCTGGGGCTTTACCTACTGGCGTCGCATGATCGCGGGCCGCGTCTCGCTCGGCGTCGAGTACGACCTGCGCGCGCGCCTCTACAGCCAGCTGCAACGGCTGGAGCTGGGCTTCTTCGACCACCAGCAGACAGGTCAGCTGATGAGCCGCGCGACCGTGGACCTGCCGGCCGTGCGCTTCTTCCTTGGTTACGGGCTCGTGTTCATCCTGCAGTTCGTGCTCACGATCGTGCTAGCCGGCATCGTGATGATCGCGATCAACCCCTGGCTAGGACTGATCGCACTCGTGCCCTCCCCATTCGTCGTTCTGATCTCCTACCGCTACGGGCGCCGTGCGCGCCCCGCGATCCAGGAGGTGCAGCAGCGTATCGCCGAACTGACGGCAGACGCCGAGGAGAACATCTCAGGCGTGCGCATCGTCAAGTCCTTCGCGCGCGAGCCGCGCCAGCTGGAGCGCTTCCGTCGCAGTGTGGGACGGACGTTCGAGCAGGCAATGGTGGCCACGCGCCTTGAAGCCACATACAACCCGGCGATCGGCTTCCTGCCGCAGCTCGGCATCGCGGCAGTGCTGCTGCTCGGCGGCAACGCTGTGATCCACGCGCACCTGACGCTCGGCCAGTTCACCACCTTCTACCTGCTCCTGAACATGCTCGTCGGCCCGCTGCGCTCGCTCGGCGTCACCCTGAACCTCGCCCAGCGAGCGACGGCTTCGGGCGCGCGCATCTTCCAGGTGCTCGACCGCGAGCCGACGCTCGCCGACCCCCCGGGCGCACCGCCGCTGCCGGCGGGCAGTGGGCATGTGCAATTGCGCGGCGTCACGCTTCGCTACAGCGACCCGCACGACGAGTTGAATGTCGGCACATATGCGCTTGCCGAGCGCGAGCGGGAGCGCGCCAAGGACGCCGGTGAGGCGCAGGGGAGCGATGCGTCGAAAAACGGGATGCCCCCCGCGCGCGCGGGGGGCACCGACGACGCAGCTATATCCCCAGACACGCGGGCGCCGGCCAGGCGCACCGTGCTACACGACCTCGACCTCGACGTGCCTGCGGGTCGCACGATCGCTTTGGTGGGTGCCACCGGCTCGGGCAAGACAAGCCTTGTCGCTCTGATCTCGAGGCTTTACGACCCCGTCGAGGGCGAGGTGCTGCTCGACGGCGCCGACGTGCGCTCCGTCGGCCTGCAATCGCTGCGCTCAGCTGTCGCGGTCGTCAGCGACGATCCCTTCCTCTTCTCCGCAAGCGTCGCCGAGAACATCGCCTACGCCCGACCAGACGCCTCAACGGCTGAGATCGAAGACGCCGCGCGGCGCGCCCAGGCCCACGATTTCGTCCTGCGTCTCCCCGACGGCTACGACACCCAGATAGGCGAGCGCGGCCTCTCACTCTCCGGCGGCCAGCGCCAGCGCCTGGCGATCGCGCGCGCCCTGCTCGCGAACCCGCGTGTCTTGATCCTCGACGACGCCACGTCTTCGGTGGACGCCTCGACCGAGCAGTCGATCAAGCTCGCGCTCGCCGAAGCGATGGCGGGACGCACCACATTCGTGATCGCCCACCGCCTCTCGACGATCGCCCTGGCGGATGAGATCGTCGTGCTGGACCACGGGCGCATCGTCGCCCACGGCGACCACGAGGCGCTGCTCGAGGAATCGGAGCTGTACCGCGAGATCGTCGAACGCGGCCTGCCCGAGCAAGTGTTTTTGACGACTGAGACCCGCGAGCGCGAGGTGAGCGGCATATGAGCGCGCAAGGCGGTCGCGGAGGTATGGGCGCCGGTGGCGGTCGCGGTGCGGGCGGCGGCGGGCGCGCGCTCGGGCCCGGCATGCACCGCGGTGGCGCGCAGTGGGACGGCTCGCGCGCAAGCCGTGAGAGCCGCGGACGCAACCTGCGGGGACTGCTGGCGCTGCTGAGGCCCTACCGCCTGCGCGTGGTTGGGATGCTGAGCGCACTGGTCGTGGGTACGGCGGCTTCGCTAGCGCCGCCGCTGCTGGCCAGGGCCGCAATCGACGAAGGGATCGACCGCAACGACTTCAAAACGCTCGTGCTCGTCGTGATCGCCTTCCTCGCCGCCGCGCTGCTGGTGTGGCTGATGACCTATATACAGACCTACCTCGTCGGCTGGGTCGGCCAGCGCACGCTCGCCGACCTGCGCATCCGCCTGTTCACGCACCTGCAGAACCAGCCGATCGGCTTCTACGAGAGTCGTCCCGCAGGCGTATTGATCTCGCGCATCACAAACGACGTCGAGGCGCTGGAAAGCCTCGTGACCGACTCGGTCGTGACGCTGTTCCAGTCCGGCCTGACTCTGGTCGGGGCGGTCGCCGTGCTGCTCTACCTCGACGTCAAACTGGCGCTCCTGACGTTCTGCATCTTGCCGCTGATCGCGGCCGGCAGCTTTTGGTTCCGGCTGACCTCCGCCGGCGCCTTCCGGCGCACACGTGAGACGATCGGCTCGATCACCGCCTACCTGCAGGAGACGCTCTCGGGCATCCGCGTGGTGCGCAGCTTCGGCCAGGAGCCCCGCCATTTGGCGCGCTTTGCCGAGCTCAACGAGGACAACCGCGAGGCGAACATGGTCACCGTGCGCCTCAACGCCGCCTACTTCCCGGCGGTGGAAATGCTCTCAGGGGTGGCCGTCGCCTTGATCGTGCTCTACGGCGGCTACCAGGCCATCTCCGGCAACGTCACCGCCGGCACGGTCGTCGCGTTCGTCGCGACGCTCTCCTACCTCATCGAACCGATCCAGCAGCTCTCCCAACTGTATACGACCTACCAGTCGGGCATGGCGGCGCTCGAGAAGATCTTCCAGCTACTGGACGTCGAGCCGGAATTGACGGACAAGCCGGACGCGCCGGACTTGGAGCGCATCCGTGGCGAGCTCAGCTTCGAGGACGTGACGTTCGCCTACAAACCACGGCGTAGGCGCAGAAACGTTGACAAGTCTGTCAGCGCACCCTTGGAGGCGGGACTGCCCGCACCACAAGAGGCCGAGGAGGTGCTGGCGCTGGAGCACATCGACCTGCGCATCGCCCCAGGCCAGACCGTCGCGCTGGTGGGCGCCACCGGCGCCGGCAAGTCCACGATGGCCAAGCTCGTCGCCCGCTTCTACGACCCCACCGAAGGGCGCGTGCTCGTGGATGGGCACGACCTGCGCGAGGTCTCGAGCACCTCGCTGCGCTCACAGATGGGGATCGTGCCCCAGGAGGCGTTCCTGTTCTCGGGAACGATCGCGGAGAACATAGCTTTTGGGCGGCCCGACGCCGAGCAGGAGCAGGTTCGCCAGGCCGCCGCGGCGGTCGGCGCCGAGGAGTTCATCGCGGAATTGCCGCAGGGCTATGACACCGAGGTCGGCGAGCGCGGCGCGCAGCTCTCGGCAGGCCAGCGCCAGCTGATCGCCTTTGCCAGGGCACTGATCGCCGACCCGCGCATCCTGATCCTGGACGAGGCCACGTCAAACGTTGACCTGCACACCGAGGCGCGCATCGAGCAGGGCCTGCGCCGTCTACTTGCGGGACGCACCTCGATCGTGATCGCGCACCGGCTGTCGACGATCCGGGGAGCAGGCAGGATCGTGGTGCTGGAGCACGGCAGGATCGCCGAGCAGGGCACGCACGAGGAGCTGATCGCGGCGGAGGGTCGGTACTACGACCTGTACCGCGACTGGGCGATCCACGCGGCGGCGTAGGCAGCCTAGAGTCGGTGCGAGCGCCGCCCCTCGCTACGACCCACCCGGCCTGAAAACCGGGCAGCCCCCCCTACAGGCTCCGGGACAGGGACTCGAACCCCAAACTCATGCTCCAGAGGCATGCGTGTTGCCAATTACACCATCCCGGAACGGCACCGCAAGGATAGTCAACGATCGGGTTACGCCCCCGCGCGACTCCCGCTCGCGGCAAAGAACGCCGTAATCGCCTCCTCCAACCCCGGGTCCAACACCAGCAAGACCTCGTCCCCCGCTTCGATCACCGTATCCGCCTTCGGCACGAAACCGCCCCCCGCGCGCAGCACGGAGATGATCAGACTGCCTTCGGGCAAGTCGATGTCCGAGACGCTCTGACCGACGACCGGAGCGCCGGCGCCGACCTCCAGCTCAATGATCTCCAGGCGCTCCTCTTCCAACGCGAGCAGGTGCACCAGGCCGTAGCGCGGGACCTCGTGCTCGATCAGACGCAGGATCAGGTCGGTCGCCGAGACCGCCGGCTGGATGCCCAGCAGCTTGAAGTGGTCGTAGTTGCGGGGGTTGTTGACGCGCGCGATGATCCGCTCGCACAGGTACTTCTCCTTGGCCACCTGACAGACGAGCATGTTGTCCTCGTCGTCGCCGGTGACCGCGATCACCAGGTCGGCGCGCTGGATGCCCGCTCGCTCCAGGACCCACAGCTCTGTTGCGTCGCCGTACTGGACGGCGTGCTCGTACTCTTCCTCGATCAGCAGGTAGCGGGGCCGCGAAGACTCGATGATCGTGACCTCGTTGCCCTTGAGGATCAACTCGCGCGCGAGGTTGCGGCCCACCTTGCCGGCTCCGACGATGATCACATACATGGCTTGGCCTTGGTCGCCGAGGGAACGGGGTTCGCAAACACGTGCACGGAGAGACCGCTGGCGATCGACGATGCTGAGCGCATGTCGTGCCTACGCCGACTCGGCCGCGAGCGCGTTCTCGAACATTTCGATCGCGTGCTTGGTCGGAGAGATCGTGTGCAGGCCCTGTTCGCCGTACCAGCCTGCCCGCGCTGGGTCCATCACGCGCACGAGCACCTTCTGCACACCGAAACGGCGTTGGGCGATTTGGGCGATGATCAAGTTGGTGTTGTCGCCGTCGGTCGAGGCGATGAACACGTCCGCGCGCTCGATACCCGCCTGCACAAGCGCTTCGACCTCGAGCGCCGTGCCAACGGTGAACTGGCCGTCGGATTCCTCCCAGCTGCCGCTCTGGCCGGCGTCAAGGCGCTCGTGGGAGAGCGGGTCCTCGTCAAGCACCGAGACTTCGTGGCCTGCCGCAAGCGCCGACTTTGCCACGGCCGAGCCGACGCGGCCGGCTCCGACGATCAGGACAAACATCGAGAGGATGGCTTCGAAATGGACGGCGGGGTCGCCCACGGCAACGTGGAAATGGACCGCGGGGTCGTGAGCAGCGGTGTCGGAGGTGCTGTGAGGCCTGATGTATCGATCGCGAGCACGGCGTGTGAGATTAGACGATGGGTCCGCTGCTCGGTCCGGCGAGCGGCGCCGCGACGGCTGTTTTCGAGGACTCATTCTGAGTAGGCGAATCATGGGCTGCCTTTTTGGCGGCCAGCACCTCGGCGAAGTCGCGCTCGGACGGCGCCGTCACGATCACCCGACATGTCGCCTTTTTCACCACGTACTTCGTGACATCGCCGACGAAATTCTCCAGCGGCCCTCCGCGACCGCCCAGACGCGAGCCCCCGCGGATCCGCGAGGGCTCCTCGGCGCCGAGCACGATCGCCTCAACGCCACGCCTGCGCGCCTCCTCGAGGATCGCGTGGCCAACACGCCGAGCCCTGATCGTGGCCGTCGCCACCTGCACTCCCGCGTACTCCTCCCCCACCGCCTTGGCTCGCGCCAGCGCTTGGCGCGCATGCTTGACCTGAGCGTCCGGCAAGCGCGCGTCCAGCGGCAACGACATCGGCATCTCGAAGATCCAGACGGCCTCGATCGTCGACGCGTCGATCTCGGCTTCATCGGTCGGCTTGCCGGCGACCAGCAACGCCGCCGTCTGGACGATGTCCTCGTCCAAGCGCGTGCCACACAGGGGAACCAGGATCGAACCGTACTCGCGTTGTGGCAGGTGTTCGGCTCGCAGTGCCTCCGCGGAGACGGTCACGCGCCGCAACAGCGAGGTTTCATCGGCGCGCCGGTAGACGACGTAGAGCAGGATCCCGGCAGCCATCCACCCGAGCCCGACATAGCGGGCGCTGTGGTGGACCACGATCGTGGCGACCCAGCCCAGCGAGCACGCGACCGTGCCGATCACGGCCAGCAGCGGTAGTTCGCCGCCACGCACCCGCACCGAGAAGGGCGTGCGATACAGGCGCTCCCGGTCAGGCTCTGTGTAGCGCATCTTGACAACCGAGGCGTGCGCGATCGTGAACGCCAGCATCGCCCCGAAGGCGTAGGTTCCGACCAGGAAAGTGAGGCTCTCGGGGACGACCAGCCCCGCAGCGATCACGCCGGCGAGCAGGATCAGCACGTAGGGAGTCGAGCGCTGTGAGTGCAGGCGCCCCAGCCCGCTTGGGATCTGGCGGTTCACCGACAGCGAATAGGCCAGACGCGAGAGTCCGAGCATCGCCGAGTCGGCCGCCGCCACCAACGTGAACGCGGCGGTCGCGCCGATCGCATAGCTCATCGCCTGCGAGAGCCAGTGCGGATGTAGTTGTTCCATGATGTCGAGCACCGGGGCGTCGGAGAAATGATGCCCCGGCACCCCGCCCACCGCGAGCGGGAACGCCAGCACGGCCACGATCGCCACGCCTACGTAGGTGAGGATCACAGTCACCGTCCCGCTGCCTATCAGCCGCCGCAGCGCGCCCCGTCCGACCTTGACCTCACCCGCCAGACCGGAGGCCGACTCCACACAAGTGAACGCGATCGTGGTGATCGTGAGCGCGAACACGAGGCCCGCCCATGTCGGCGCGCTGCCGAGATCGACCTGGTCGATCAACCGCTGCGGGTTGAGAAACTCGAAGAGTCCGATCCCAATCATGATCAGCTCGAGCAGGAGCGCCACGAGCACGATCACGCCGATGCGATATTCGCGGCGCCAGTGAAAGCCGCGTACGTTGCTGAAGACGACAAACGCGATGATCGCCAGCGCCAGCAGCAGCGCCTCGGTGTAGTGCCCGAGCGGCGCCCAGAACACGCGCAGATACTGGGTCGCGGCGAAGGCGGTGACGGCAATCAGGATGACGTAGTCGAGCAGCATCGCCCAGCCGGCGACGAAGCTGACCAGCTCGTTGAAGGCGTAGCGGGCAAAGACGGTCGAGCCGCCGGGCTCCTGGTGTAGCGACGCGCCCTCCACGTAGGTCATCGCCGTCAGCCCAAACATGATCGCCGCGATCAGAAACACGACCGGGGTCAAGCCGGCCGCGTGGTCGGTCACGACGCCGAGCGAGAAGAAGATCGCGCTCGCAAGCGACGTGTAGACGATCGCGAACAGGATCGGCGAGCCGAGACCGTGGCGCAGCGTCGTGCGTGCGCCGGCACCCAGTTCGGCGGAGCGCTGTCGTGCCGCGCGGCGCTGCGAGGCCCGCGCGCCGTCAGGCGAGGACCCACCACTCAGCGTCCCGTTCGATGTCTCCGGTGCACTGCGCCCGGGGGCGCCCTGGTCCTCTGGCGTGCTCATGCTCGGCGACCTCGCCTCACGTCGACGTAAATCCGGCCCGACCCGGCAACGATGAACAGGACCCCGAGCAGCACGCGAATACTGAGCGGGCCTTCGCTTACGAGCGCCTCCAGTATGAGCGCAATGCCAATCGCGACCATCGCCAGGGACAGCACGGTCGTGCCGGCGCGATGTAGCTGCCTGCCCGTCATCTCATCTCTCTCGTGTGAGCTTAGGACTATTCGCGGCATGCGGGGCGTGTCGCGGGGCATTGCGGGCGCCTGAACAGCTCACGCCCGCGCTTGCCCCCGCGACAGTACTCCCGACTCTCAGGTAATGAGCGGGATGATGAGGATGGCCACTATGTTGGCCACCTTGATCATCGGGTTGATCGCCGGGCCGGCCGTATCCTTGAACGGATCGCCGACCGTGTCGCCCGTGACCGAAGCGGCGTGCGCCTCAGAGCCCTTACCGCCGTAGGCGCCGTCCTCGATCAGCTTCTTGGCGTTGTCCCAGGCGCCGCCTCCGGCGGTCATAAGGACAGCGAAGAAGAAGCCCACGACGATCACGCCGATCAAAAGGCCGCCGAGCGCCTTCGTGTCGATCAGTCCGACGATTATCGGCAGAGCGATCGGCAGCAGCGCCGGCAGGATCATCTCACGCTGTGCGGTGCGCGTGACGATGTCCACGCACGTCGCGTAGTCAGGCTCTTCGGTGCCCTCCATGATCCCCGGGTGCTCGCGGAACTGGCGCCTCACCTCCTCGACGACCGCGCCACCGGCGCGCCCGACGGCCTCCATCGAGAGCGAGGCGAACAGGCACACCATCAGGCCACCGAGCAACAGCCCGATCAAGACCGGCGGTTCGTTGATGCTGAACAGCAGGGTTTCGATCGATTTGTGGGTGTGGTCGGCCAGTTCTTGGCGGAACCCGGCGAACAGCACGACGGCCGCCATCACCGCGGAGCCGATCGCGTAACCCTTGGTGACAGCCTTGGTCGTGTTGCCGACCGCGTCCAGTGGGTCGGTGACGTTGCGGACCTCCTCGGGCAGCTCGGCCATCTCGGCGATACCGCCGGCGTTGTCTGTGATCGGTCCGAACGCGTCGAGCGCGACGATCAGGCCCGTCAAGGACAGCTGGCCCATGACGGCCACGCCGATGCCGTAGATTCCGGTGGTTCCGCCGCCCGCGAGCTTCCAGGCGCCGAAAATACCGAGCACCAGAACGATCGCCGGCAGCGCGGTCGCCTGCAGGCCCGAGCCGAAGCCCTGGATGATGTTGGTCGCGTGGCCGGTGACCGACGCCTTCGCGGTCTTCTTGACCGGCGAGAAGCGCGTGGAGGTGTAGTAGTCGGTGATCACGAACAGCAGCGCGGTCACGCCGATGCCGATCAGCGCACACAGGTAGAACTTGCCCCAGGAGGGCGGGTTGACGACGTTGCCGACCTGGCTGAAGGTCAGGTCTTTCATCAGCCAGTAGGTGATCGGAGCGAATGCCGCGGCGGCGATGATGCCCGAGACGACGAGGCCCTGATAGAGGGCGCGCTCGACATTGCCGGACTTCGAGCGAACGGCGAAAGTGCCGATGATCGAGGCGATGATCGCCACGCCGCCGAGAACCAGCGGGTACATGACGACTTTGGTGGCCTCGTGGAAGGTGAGCACTCCGAGCAGCATCACCGCTACGGCGGTGACCGCGTAGGTCTCGAACAGGTCGGCCGCCATGCCCGCACAATCGCCGACGTTGTCGCCGACGTTGTCGGCGATGACCGCCGGGTTGCGCGGGTCGTCCTCGGGGATACCCGCCTCGATCTTCCCCACGATGTCGGCGCCGACGTCGGCCGCCTTGGTGAAGATGCCGCCGCCCAGTCGCGCGAACACAGAGATCAGTGAGCCGCCGAAGCCGAGCCCGATGAGCGCGTCCACTGCCGTCTTCTGGGAATCGTTGAACACTGCTGTGAGCAGGCCGTAATAGCCGGCCAGGCCCATCAGGGCGAGCCCCGCTACGAGCATGCCGGTGATGGCACCGCCCTGGAATGCCACCCGGAGGGCTGGCGAAACGCCGCCACGGGCGGCCTCGGCGACGCGCGAGTTGGCGCGCACTGAGACGTTCATGCCGATGTAGCCGGCCGCGCCCGACAATATCCCGCCGATCGCAAAGCCACAGGCCACGGCGATGTTCTGGACGAAGATCAGCGCCACGAAGATCACGACGCCGACGGCCGCAATCGTCATGTACTGACGATTGAGGTAGGCGCGGGCGCCTTCTTGGACAGCGAGCGAGATGCTCTGCATCCGCTCGTTTCCGGGCGATAGCGCCAGCAGGGTGCGCGTGGTGACCAAGCCGTAGATCACGGCGCAGGCGGCGCAAACGAGGGCAACGACGACCCCATGGTTCGTCAGAAAGCTACTCAACAGAAATCCTCCGCGGTCTGGTTAGGTGCCGCGCGAGGAAGTTCGCGCGCACGTTGAAAAGCACGGGCCACTCCCTAGGAGCGCACGACCCGGCGTAAAGGCGGGCGCAGTCTATCGTTTGCGGCGGCCGGAAGCCGTGCGAGGCGACGTCAGCGTCCCGGAACCCACAACCTGCCGCTCGACTGGGCCGGCCCCTGGGCCGGCTGCCGATCGTTCTCGTCGGGCTTCGCGGGCTGCTGGGCATCCTTGGTCGGCGACGCCGGCGTGGTGCTCGTGCTGCTGTTCGTGCTCGTGGACGCCGGGGGTTGGCTTGTACTCGCGGAACCCTGGGCCTCGCGCGCATAAGCGACCTGTAGCTGGGCGATCGCGTCTCGCAGCGGTCGCAGCTCTCCCGGCATGCGCCGCTCGAGGATCGGCATCAGCGCACTGGCGCCATCGATCGCGTCTCGCACCTGCTCCAAGTCGCGTTCGCCATCCGGCGTCGCGGCCCCCTCCCCGGCGCCGGCTGCCGGCGCGAGTCCCAAGCGTCGACCAGCGATGTTGATCAGCGAGACGGTCGTCTGAATGATCATCTCGGCGCTCGAGATGCGGTTCAGCTCGGCTTCGTAAGCTGCGCGCAGCTCGTCCTCGCTCGGCTGCGCCTGGCTCGTTGGCCCGCCCGGTCCTTGCGCACCCGCCTCGCTCGGCTGGGGCTGTTGCTCGCTGCTCACACCGTCACCTCCTGGGAATAGGTCTGTCTTGTCTCGGCTACCGAAGCCGCGAATACCTCCTCGCGGCTTGCTCCCGCGTCGATCATCGCTCTCTGTCGCTGTGCTCCGTTGCGCTCGGGGAACGCCAGCTCGACGCGCACCGGCTCGGTCCAGGCGGCCAAGCGCTCGACGATCTCTGTTGCCGGATACTCCTCGGCGCGCTCGAGGTCGACCATCTTGCCGTCGAGCCCAAAGCGGATCGCACGCCACATGTTCTCCTCGATCAGACGTGGCGGCGGATCCGCGAATGGCGCGCCCTCATCGACGTCTCGAGCGGCCTGGGCCACACACGCCACGATCAAGCCGGCCAAGGCCTCGGACTCGCCCGCCGTGCTCTGCGCATCACAGATGCGCACCTCGACTGTCCCGAACTCGAAGTGCGGGCGCACCGACCACCACACTTGCGTGAACTCCACGATCGAGCTTGTCCGCAGCAGGAACTCGATGTACTGTCGATATTGCTGCCAGCCACCGAAAGCATCGGGGATACCGCAGCGCGGGAAGTTGCGCGTGAAGCTTTGCGTGCGCGCCGAGTGCAAGCCCGAATCGCGGCCGTCGAGATAGGGCGAGTTGGCCGACACGGCCAGCAGCAGCGGCAGCACCGGGCGCAAACGGTCGCAGACGCGCACGGCCCGGTCGATGTCGTTGATACCGACATGGACGTGCAGGCTGAAGGTGTTGTTTCGCCAGGCGACGTACTTCAGACCTTGCTCTACGCGCCTGTAGTGCTCGGTGTCGATGATCGGCTGCTCGCGGTAGTCGGCCCATGGATGAGTTCCCGTCGCTCCCAACTCGGTGCTCTCTTCGCGGGCCAGGGCGAACAGCCGTCGACGCCGCTCGCGCTGAAGAGCCAGCGCGTCCGCGAGGCTCTCGCCGCGACCGGAGACGATCTCGATCTCCGAGGAGATCAGCTCCCCCGTGATCGCGGCCGCCAGCAGCGGGTCGCGTTCGCCCGCGCGGGCACGCAAGTGCTCGAAGCGCTGGGCCAAGTCCAGCGTGCTCGGGTCGAGGATCGCGAACTCCTCCTCGATGCCGACAGTTAGATCGGTCGATCGCGCGAACGTTTCAACTGCTTTATCTAGGTCTTTACTGGTCATTCGGGTTGGCCTATCGAGCTTGCCGGTATGGGAGGGGGAAAAATTAGTGTTCGGTGCAGACGCGCCGCACCAAGGTCAGGGGGGCTCACCACCGAGCCCGGAAATCAGGTCAAGTAGAAGTAGAGCGCGTAGAGCAGGTCGACCGCCGGGCTCGAGGTGTGGACGGTCACCTCGGGCGGGACCGCCAAGAGCGACTCGGAATAATTGAAGATGATCTTCACGCCGGCCTGTACCAGCTCGTCCGCCAGGCCTTGGGCGGCGCGCGTGGGGACCGCAAGCACACCCACGACGATTTCCTCGTCTTCCACCAGCTGGTGTAGCTCGCTGGTGTGGCGAACCGTCTGGCTGCCGAGCTTGCTGCCGACCTTGGCCTCGTCCACGTCGAAGATCGCCACGACCCTGAAGCCGTGGTCGGCGAAAATGTCCGAGGAGGCGATTGCCTTGCCGAGGTGGCCGGCGCCGAGCAGCGCAATGTTGTGCTGGCCCGCCGTGCGCAGGATCTTGCGAATCTGCGAGACGAGCGACTCGACGTTGTAGCCGACTCCGCGCTTGCCGAACTTTCCGAATCCCGATAGATCGCGCCGGATCTGGGTGGAGTTGACGTGCGTGTAGTCGGAGAGCTCTTGCGAGGAGATCGTCTCCTTGCCCATCTTCTTGGCCTGCGTGAGCACCTGCAGGTAGCGCGAGAGCCGCGCGGCGACGCCGAGCGAGAGCCGCTCGCCGGCGAGTGCGTCCTCGTCGTGGATCGTGCTCACTGGAGTACTCAACTCGTTGTAAGCCATCGCTTCTGACTCTAGAGGATGGTCCGCAGACGCTGCCGCAGAGTTTGCTCGTCGACGAAATATTCGAACAGCTCCTCGCCGTCCAGTGTGGCTACCGGGATACGCTCGAAATAGGCTCGATGCAGAGCCTCGTCGGTGGTTATGTCAACCTCCGACAGCTCGAATCCCAATTCTTGGCGCAATCCTTGCAGAACAATCTGCGCCTCCGTGCAGAGGTGGCAATCCGGCTTGCCGTAGAGGGTGACCACCTTCATCAAAACGCGTCATGCCCCCCGCGCGCGCGGGGGGCATGACGCTTTTTTGGACATATATGAGCTGCCCAGGGGCCTCGTCCGCGTGTGCGTTCTCGGTCGATTCTCGCCCGAACTACCCCATGTCCTTACCCTCTCGCACTTCTTCGATCGGCCCTCGCTCAGCACGGGCGTTCCCCCGTTGCGTAGGCGTCCAGGCCGAGATACTCGGGGTATGCGAGCGCCGGCGCGAAGCGTGCGGCACTGGCGATCATCGCGGCGTTGTCGGTGCACAGGACAGGCGGCGGCACGTGCACGCTCACTCCCAGCTCTTGCAGGCGTCGACGCAGCTCGCTGTTGGCCGCGACGCCACCGCCGACGGCTAGGCGATCCAGGCCGGTCTGCTCCAGTGCTTCCTCGCTGCGTACGATCAGGTGCTCGACGATCGCGGCCTGGTAGGAGGCCGCCAGGTCGGAGGCGTGCCGGTCTCGCTCTGGCTCGCTCAGTTCTCGCAGCTTGTAGAGCAGCGATGTCTTCAAGCCCGCGAAGGAGAAGTCGAGGCTGCGACCAAAAGGGCGTGTGGCGCCTCGTCCTCCCCGAGAGCGCGAGCCGGAGGTCGGGAACTCGAACGCCTGCGGATCGCCCCCCGCCGCCAACCGCTGCAGCGCCGGTCCGCCGGGAAAGCCCAGACCCAGCATCCTTGCGCCCTTGTCAAATGCCTCCCCCGCCGCGTCGTCGAGCGTGCGACCCAGCGTCTGGAAGCCCTGGTGCTCTTGCACGTGAGCCAGCAGCGTGTGGCCGCCGCTTGCGATCAGGCAGAGGAAAGGCGGCTCGAACGGCCTCTCGCCGGCTTGCGAGACGAGAAAGTTTGCCGAAACGTGGCCTTGCAGATGATCCACCGCGGCAAACGGCAGGCGGCGCGGCGCGGCGAGGGCCTTGGCGCTCGAGAAGCCGACGAGCAACGCTCCGATCAGGCCCGGACCCTGCGTCGCGGCCACCAGCTCGATCTCGTCGAGCGTCGTGCTCGCCTCCTTCAAAGCGCGCTCGACAACGAGGTCCATCAGCTCCAAGTGGTGACGCGAGGCGATCTCGGGCACCACCCCACCGAAGCGCTCGTGCGCAAGCTGTGAGGAGATCACGTTCGAGCGGATCGTGCCGTCGTCGTCTACGACAGCTGCGCAGGTGTCGTCACAGCTGGTCTCGATCGCGAGGATCGTCATAGCCCACACCCGCCCACGATGGCACGGCGTTCAGCATTCGCACTGGCGATATTCGCATCGGCGACAGCTGTGCAGGCGTCGACGACCGTCTCCCCCACCCGCATTACACCGGCCCCGGATTGGGAACGTCCTCGAAGGAACCCGCCAACGTCGCCGGCGTCCGCCACATCACCAAGGCGTCCTCACCGTTGTCCTTGTAGTAGCGCCGGCGCAAGCCCGCGGCCCGAAAACCTTCGCGTTCGTAGAGGTGGATCGCCACGTCGTTGGAGCGGCGAACCTCGAGCGTGAAGCGGGCACCCTCGTCTTGTACTCGATCGTAGAGCTCGCCCAGCAGGGCCGAGGCGACGCCCTTGTGTTGATGCTCGACATCGACCGCGATGTTCATGACGTGCCATACCGTGTCGTAGCGCGAGCAGATCAGATAGCCCACCAGCCGCTCCTCGTGCAGCGCGGCCAGGCAAACACCCGAGGACTTTGACAGCTCGAGCACGAACATCGCCAGCGACCACGGCGTCGGGAACGCCCGACGCTCGATCGCGATGACGCGCGGTAGATCGGCGTATGTCAGGCCTCGCGTTTCAACCGAGAAAGAGCCTTCGGTCCTGTGGCCGGCCAAGGAAGCGCACATCAGGCCTCTACCTCCTCGAGCGCGATCTCCGCGTCCGGGCGGCGGCGATAGTCAGGCAGAACCGGATCCTGGGCGGCAGATGCCTGCTCGCCCAACTCGCAGATTGCTCGTGCCTGGATCCGGTGGTCCTCACTGGCATCCTCGGCAACCTGCACGCCCGCCCGCTCGAATGCTTCGCGGTAGAGGATCGCCCCGTCGCCCAGCGCCAGCCATCGCTCAGCTTGCGGGTCGATTGCTGCGCTCTCCAGCAGCTCAGCCATCCCATCTGGAGCGACTGCACGCGGCGCGATCAGCTCTTGACTGCCCTCATACGCGGCAATGAAGACCTCACCTCGGCGCGCGTCGATCGCAGCCAAGTCTCGCTGCGTCCCCTGGGCCGCACCATAGGCGAGCGCACGCAGGCTCGATACGCCGACGAGCTCCACGCCGAGCGACTGGGCCAAACCTCGCGCCGTGGCGATCCCGATGCGCAGGCCCGTGAACGTTCCGGGACCCACACCCACGGCAATCCGCTCCAGCTCAGGCCAATCGACCTGCGCCTCGTCGAGCAGGTCGTTCGTCAGCGCCAGCAGCCGCGTGGCATGCCCCGGCCGCTGCATTGCGTCTGGATCGTCGCGCGCTTGAAGCGTGCGCCCATCCGCCAGCCGCAAGCCGACCACCGTTGCCGACGTGGCCGTGTCGAGTCCGAGCACAATCACGGCGCGGCCTCCAGCTCTCGCACTTCGATGCGCCGGCGATCGGCGCCTTCGTGGGTCAGCGTCACCAGCAGACTTGCGTCCTGAAGCTCTGGGGCCGTCTCCTCAGGCCACTCCACGAACGCAATCGAGTCGGGGGCGAGATAGTCGTCGAGTAGCTCTGGCTCCTCGCGCCCGAGAGTCGCCAGACGGTAGAGATCGAGATGCGAGATGGTCACACCAGCGCCCTGGTAGCGGTGGCCGATCGAGAAGGTAGGGCTCGTGACCATCTCGCCGACTCCCAGGGCTTTCGCAGCGCCGCGTACCAGCGTTGTCTTGCCGGCGCCCAGCTCTCCGCGCACCAGCACAATGTCGCCCGGTTTCAGAGCAGCGGCAAGCTCGGCGCCCAGCGCCTCGGTTTGAGTTGAATCCGAGGTCTCGACGATGCGTGTCGCCACGAGTAGAGCCTAGTCCAACCGGCGCCTGCACCCGCGATCGGGGACCGACTGGCCATCGCACCCAGCTGCGGGCCATCCCGGCAATGCATCCGTGACCCCGCAACCGTCCCTATCGCAAACCTCAACAACAAAGCGGCCGGCTCGCGGGAGAGGAATCGCGAGCCGGCCGTGGTGCTTGGGAGGATGGAGATGTACTCGGTATCGGCAAACCGCCCAGCCTGCATGAGCGGCCGCACGAGCGCTTTCGCTTCCGTATACGAGCGCCGCGCCGATCTGGATGCCCCGCGCCGCCCAAAGTCGCCCAATTTGGGAACTTTTGTCCCGCTCAGCGGGATACTCAGAAAAGACCGAGTTGGTCGACAGCTCCCGCCTGCTCATCGCCGCCGGCCGGAGACCCTCCCGCCGATCCGCCACCGGGCGCCCCCACATCTGACAACGCTCCACCGCGCGATTTCGCATCCGCCGGAGCCGCAGCCGCTGACTTGGCTGGGCCGCCCTCCGATTGCTCGCGCGAAGCTGCCGCCTGTTCAAGCGCCTCGGCCTCTCCCGCGACCGGCTGGGCCGGCTCGGGCTGGGCCAGCAGCTCCGGCAGGCGCGCGAAGTCCTGGCGCAGCGTCTCGAGCATCCGTGGCGTGTACAAGGCCGCGGCAGGGTGGAAGATCGGATAGAGCCGCACCGTGCGCCGACCGAGCGTGAGCTCTTGCGGTTGGCCATGCAAGCGCGTGATCCCGGTCGGGTCGTCCCTGAGCAGCTTCGTGGAGAAGTTGCCAAGCGAGCAGATCACACGCGGCTGGATCAGCTCGACCTGCCGGTAGAGATACTCGCGGCAGTTCTCGATCTCGAGCGGCAGCGGATCGCGGTTGCCGGGAGGGCGGCACTTGAGCACGTTGGCGATAAAGACATCCTTGCGCTCGAGGCCTATCTCTTTGAGCAGCGTCTCCAACAGCTTGCCGGCACGACCGACGAACGGCAACCCTTGCTCGTCCTCGCTGGCGCCTGGCGCCTCACCGACGAACATCAGGTCGGCGTTTGCGTTGCCTGCACCGAAGACGACGCTCTTGCGCGTGGCCGCCAGCTCCTGGCAGCGGGTGCACACGCTTGCCTGGGCAAAGACCTGCTTGAGGGCCTCGCGCCGCTGGTCGATATCCACCGAAGACACAGCGCGGATGGTAGTCACCGACGCCGTTGCGCGTTATGATTGAGCCAGTCGCGACCGGTATCCCCCTGGGAACTGGACCGAGCCAAATGAACTTTTCGATCTCCACATCGATCAGATCTCTTCCGCGGGACGCGAAACCGTGAGGGTTTTGCGCAGGGTTGACGAGGTACGGGCGGCGCTTGGCGCGTCCAGCATGCGGGGCCGCACGATCGGTCTCGTACCGACGATGGGGGCGCTGCACGAAGGACACCTCTCGTTGGTCGCCGCGGCACGCGCCGACTGCGATGTCGTTGTCGTGTCGCTGTTCGTCAACCCCGCGCAGTTCAACGAGAACGCCGACCTCGAGCGCTACCCGCGCGATGAGCAGCGCGACCTCGAGCTGGCAGCCGCCGCGGAAGTCGACTTCCTGTTTGCGCCCTCCGCCGAGGACGTCTACCCGCCCGGATTCTCGACCTCGATCGAAGTGCTCGGTCTGACCGACCGTCTGGAGGGGGCTGTGCGCGGAGCAGCCCATTTTCGCGGTGTCACTACCGTCGTCGCAAAGCTTTTGAACATCGTCGCACCCGACGTCGCCTACTTCGGGCAGAAGGACGCCCAACAGGCAATCGTCATCCGTCGCATGGTCGCGGATCTGAACATGGACGTGCGCATCGAGACCTGCCCCACCGTGCGCGACGGCGACGGGCTGGCGATGTCCAGCCGCAACGCGCGCCTGAGCGAGCAGGAGCGCGCCCGTGCGCTTGCCATACCACGCGCGCTGGCGGCCGCCGCGGAGGCCGTTGCCGGCGGCGAGCGCTCGGCAGAAGCGCTGATCGCGACTGCGCGCGAGGCGATGAGCGCCTCGCACGTCGAGCCCGAGTACGTCGCGCTCGTACACCCACAGACGCTAGAGCCCATCGAGCGTTTGGAGTGGCCGGCACTACTGGCCATCGCCGCTCGTGTCGGCTCGAGTCGCTTGATCGACAACGTGATCTTGGATCCCTCGATACCCGTCCAGCCACAACCAAGAGAGGCCACCACCGCATGCAGCGTGTGATGCTCAAGTCAAAGATCCATCGGGCCACCGTGACCGATTGCGACCTCCATTACGTGGGCTCGATCACGGTCGACCCCGACCTGCTGGAGGCCGCTGACATCCTCGAGCACGAGCAGGTTCACGTTGTCGACGTCGACAACGGGGCCCGCTTCGAGACGTACACGATCGCCGGGCAGCGCGGCTCGGGCGATATCAAGGTCAATGGCGCCGCCGCGCGCTTGGTACATCGCGGCGACACGATCATCGTCATCTCCTACGGGCAGTACGACCGTGCCGAGATGGAGCACTACGAGCCGCGCGTCGTGCACGTCGAGACTCAAACCAATCGCATCATCACCGTCGACGACGCGGTGGCGACCCTGTTGAGCTCCCCTTCGGCCTCTGTCGAGGCCGGCGCCCGGGGCTAGGCAAGGCGTCAACCAGCGCCAGAGAGGACTCACCATGTCAAGCCATCCCAGCAGTCCCGGCTCAGACCCTCAGGGCATCTCCGGCCGACCCGGCCTCAGCGTTCCCTTGGATCGACTCCCACCCACCCCGCGGCTCCCCATGACCCTGCCGTTGCTAGCCGAGAAGAAGCGCCTTGGCGAGCCGCTCGTGATGGTCACGGCGTATGACTACCCGAGCGCGCGCGCCGCCGAGGCCGGCGGCGTGGACCTTGTGCTTGTCGGCGACTCGGCCGCCACCACGATCCTCGGCTACAACTCGACCACGCCGGTCGACCTCGACGACATGCTCGTGCTTGCGCGGGCCGTGCGTCGAGGCTTGAACACACCGCTGATGATCGGCGATCTGCCGTTCGGCTCGTACGAGATCAGCGACGAGCAGGCCGTTGCCAGCGCCGTGCGCATGGTCAAGGAGGCCGGTTGCGACGCGGTCAAGCTGGAGGGTGGAGGTCCGGCATCGGCGAGTCGCGCACGGGCGATCATCGGCGCCGGCATCCCCGTGATGGGGCATGTCGGGCTGACCCCGCAGAGCTCGACCGCACTCGGCGGCTGGAAGGCCCAGGGCCGTACCGCCGAGGCGGCGGCGCGCATCGCCTCGGAGGCGCTTGCGCTACAGGGCAGCGGTTGCTTTGCGATCGTCTTCGAGGCGATCCCGAGCGCCGTCACAAAGGAGCTGATGCCGCACCTGGATGTGCCCGTGATCGGCATCGGCGCAGGGCCGGACACCGACGGGCAGGTGCTCGTCTTCCACGACCTGCTCGGCATCCGCGACGGGCTCGGCCCACGCTTCGTCAAGCGCTACGCCAACATCCAGCAGGAGATGAACGCCGGTGTGGCCGCCTACGCCGAGGACGTGCGCACCGGCAGCTACCCCGGTCCCGAGCACGGCTACTCGATCGACGCAGGAGAGCTGGCGGAGTTGCACGAGCTGCTGACATAGTTGCTCTTTTGTGCGATTACTATGGTGACTACGATCATAGTCACCATAGTAATTAAGAGAAAAAGTATATATACGTCTGCTCGCCTTTAGGTTTGGCGGACCTTGGTTTGGCTGACATTTCGATCTGGCGGCGTGGGTGCCGGCACCGGCGTCCCTGTCTATGCCGGTGCCGGTATCACCGCGGTATCAGCCGCCGAATCACGCGCGCGGGCGCGCCCGCCACGATCGTGAACGGCTCGACGTCTTTGGTGACCACGCTGTTTGCGCCAACCACGCAGCGCTCGCCGATGCTCACGCCACTGGTCACGACGACGTTGGCGCCGAACCAACAGTTATCGCCGATCCTGGTAGGTCCCTTGCTCTCGAAGCCCTGCCACGTGATCGGCTTGTCGAGATCGTCGTAGCGGTGGCCGGCATCCGTGACGAAGCAGCCGTTGGCAAGCATGCAGTGGTCGCCGATCTCCACTGACTGCTGTGCGGCGACCATCACGCCCATGTTCAGGAACGTGCCGCTGCCGATGCGCACACGCGCGCTGCCGGGCATCGTGATCCATACGCCGGGCTCGAGCAGCGCCTGTGCGCCGATCTCCAAACGTCCCTCGCGCAGCGCCGCCAGAACATCGCCATGCAGCGGCCAGCGCGCGAACGCTTCGCGGCGCATGAATTCACGGTGAATTGCCAGGCGATTCCAAGGCAACGAGTTGCGCTCGTACCAGCGCCACTTCGTCAACCAGAGCCGAGCTTGACCTGCCGTCACGCCGCGACCTTGGCGGGCAGCTCGCTCACGCGCGCGCCGCCGACTTCGCCTTGCGCTTGGCGGCGGATGCGCCATTGGACGACGCGCCGTTTGTGCTCGCCTTCTTGACCTTTACAGCACGTGCGCGCGGTTTGGCCTTCGGTTTTGCCACGAGCAACTCACGCAGGAACTCGCCCGTATGCGACCCCCGCTCGGCCGCTACCTTCTCCGGAGTGCCGGCGGCGATCACCATGCCGCCCTCCTCCCCCCCCTCGGGACCCATGTCGATCAGACGGTCGGCGCACTTGATCACGTCGAGGTTGTGCTCGATCACGACAATGCTGTTGCCGGCGTCCACGAGTCGCTGCAATACCTCCAGCAGACGCTGCACATCGGCAAAGTGCAGGCCCGTCGTGGGCTCGTCGAGGATGTACAGCGTGCGCCCTGTGGCGACCTTGGAGAGCTCGGTGGCGAGCTTCACGCGCTGCGCCTCGCCACCGGAGAGCGTCGTCGCGGGCTGGCCAAGGCGGATGTAGCCGAGACCTACCGCATCGAGCGTCTCGAGGCGCCGGCGGATCTTGGGGATGTGCTCGAAGAACTCGAGCGCCTCCTCGACGGGCATCGCCAAGACCTCGGCGATCGACTTGCCCTTGAACTTGACCTCCAACGTCTCACGGTTGTAGCGGCGTCCGTCGCACTGCTCGCAAGGCACGTACACGTCTGGCAGGAAGTGCATCTCGATCTTGATCTGACCGTCGCCACGGCAGACCTCGCAGCGCCCGCCCTTGACGTTGAAGGAGAAACGTCCAGGCTTGTACCCGCGCGCTCGCGCCTCTTGCGTCTTTGAGAAGAGGTCGCGGATCACGTCGAACAGGCCCGTGTAGGTGGCGGGATTCGAACGCGGCGTGCGCCCGATCGGCGACTGGTCGACGGCGATGATCTTGTCGAGCTGGTCGAGGCCGTGGATCGCACGATGCGCGCCCGGACGCTGTCTGGCCTTGTGCAAACGGTTGGCAACCGCCTTGTAGAGCACTTCGTTGACGAGCGTCGACTTGCCCGACCCCGAGACGCCGGTCACGCACGTGAGCGTGCCGAGCGGGACGTGCACGTCGACGTCGCGCAAATTGTGCTGGCTTGCGCCGAGAATCTCGACATAGCCGATCGGAGTGCGCCGTTTCTCCGGTAGCTCGATTGTGCGCGTCCCTGCCAGGAACTGGCCGGTCAGCGACGGCTTGACCTTCTGCACCTGAGCTGCGGTCCCTTGCGCCACGATCCAGCCGCCGTGCTCGCCGGCGCCGGGCCCCAAATCGACCAGGTGGTCGGCGCTGCGCATCGTCTGCTCGTCGTGCTCGACCACGATCACCGTGTTGCCAAGATCGCGCAGACGCTCGAGCGTCGCGATCAGCTTCTCGTTGTCGCGCTGATGCAAGCCAATCGAGGGCTCGTCCAGGATGTAGAGCACCCCCACCAGCGACGAGCCGATCTGCGTGGCCAGGCGGATGCGCTGCGCCTCGCCACCGGACAGCGTCGAGGCGGCACGGTCCATCGACAGGTATCCGATGCCCACGTTCTCGAGGAACTGGAGGCGCTCTGTGATCTCGCGCAGGATCAGGCGAGCTACATGCTTGTCGGTCTCCGAGAGCTCGACCTCTTCGAGCCAGGCCAGTGCCCGTCGCGCCGAAAGCGCGCAGAAATCCTCGATGCGTGTACCCGCCACGAGCACCGCGCGCGACTCGGGCCGCAACCGCGCCCCACCGCACTCCGGGCACGCCCGCAGCGACATGAACTCCTCGATCTTCTCGCGCGTCCACTCCGAGTCGGTCTCGCGATAGCGACGCTGCAGATTTGCGAGCACCCCCTCGAAGCGTGTCCCGTATGAGCGAGTGCGCCCGAAACGGTTGCGGTAGGTGATCTGCAGCGGCTCGCCGTTCGTACCCGACAGGAACAGGTCGCGATGCTCCTGCGGCAGATCCTCCCACTGCGTACCAAGGTCGACCTTGTAGCGCTTTGCAATCGCCTCGGTCACCTGCTCGTAGTAGTTGGAGGCGCTGTTGGCCCATGGCGCGATCGCGCCCTCGCCGACCGACAGAGTTGGATCGGGCACGACCAGGTCGGGATCGATCACCATTTGTGAGCCGAGCCCAGTGCAGCGCTCACAGGCTCCATGAGGGGAGTTGAAAGAGAAGATGCGCGGCTCCAGCTCGACCAGCGACGGTCCGTGCTCGGGGCAGGCGAACTTCTCGGAGAAGGTGAACAGCGTTCCTGGCTCGGGCTTTGCGCCCGGCACGATCTGGGCATTCGCGGCCTTTACGCCAAGGGCGCCGGATGAATGGGACTGGCCGTCTCCCGCTGCGGGCACGCCATCCCCATCCCCATCATTGGCCGCGCGTGCAGACCCGACGATCTCGATCTCGACGAGGCCGTCCGCGAGCCCGACCGCCGTCTCGATCGAATCCGCCAGGCGCTTGCGGATGTCGTGGCGCATCGCGAGGCGATCCACTACGACAGAGACATCGTGCTTGTAGCGCTTGTCCAAGACGATCGACTCTTCGAGCATGCGGATGCGCCCGTCGATCTTCACGCGCGCGAAGCCGTCGGCGCGCAGCTCCTCCAAGAGCTTGCCGTACTCGCCCTTGCGGCCCCTGACGACCGGAGCCAGCACCATGAAACGCGTGCCCTCGGCCAGGCCCATCGCCTGGTCGATGATCTGCTCGGCGGACTGGCCGACGATCGGCCGCCCGCAGATCGGGCAGTGCGGCTTGCCAACACGTGCCCACAGCAGGCGCAGATAGTCGTAGATCTCTGTCACGGTCCCGACCGTCGAGCGCGGGTTGCGCGAGGTCGTCTTCTGGTCGATCGAGATCGCCGGCGAGAGCCCCTCGATCGAGTCGACGTCCGGCTTGTCCATCTGGCCCAGGAACTGCCGCGCGTAAGCCGACAGCGACTCGACATAGCGACGCTGGCCCTCGGCATAGATCGTGTCGAAGGCGAGCGAGGACTTGCCCGAGCCGGACAGGCCGGTGATCACGACCAGGGCGTCGCGCGGCAACTCCAGGGAGATGTCCTTCAGGTTGTGCTCGCGCGCCCCGGAGACGACGATCTTGTTGCTTTGGGCCATTCGACTGTCATTGTATTGACGCGAACAGACGTTCGTGCGGTCAGCCCTGGGACGCCGGTGGGATGGAGTCCGCCAGATCCGCGACAATACGGACATGACCATCCTCGACGAGCGTGCTCGCGTGCCCCAGCTCAGCGAGGGAGATCTGCAGCGACTCACCCATGAGCTGGACCGCGAGGGAGTGGTGGCCGCGTCGCTGATCGGCTCGCAGGCGCGCAACACCGCCGGCCGGCTCTCCGACGTGGACATCGGCATCTGGCACGATCCAACGCTCGACTCACCTTCCCGCCTACAGCTGCGGCTCGCACTGGCACAGGCGGCGACTCAGACGCTGGGCACCGACGAGATCGACATAGTCCTGCTCAACAGCGCCAGCCCGCTGATGCGCCACCGCGCGATGCGCGACGGCCAACCCCTCGTCGAGCGCGACCGCAAAACACGTGTGGCACTGGAGACCAGGGGCCTGCTCGACTACTTCGATACCGCTCCACTACGAGCCGAGCTGGCGCGAGGCCTACGCCACCGCATCGAGGAGGGACGCTTTGGTCGACGCCGAGAGCATTAGCAGCCGGCTCGCCCACCTGGACGAGTTGCTGGCCGAACTCGACGCGATCAGGGCGGCGGGGCGCGAGGCCTACGCCGCCGAGTGGCGCACTCGTCTCGCTACCGAGCACGCCCTCCAGTTGGCGATCCAGGCGTGCATCGATGTCGGCGCCCACCTCGTCTCAGAGCTGGGCCTCAAGGCCCCGACGGACTATCGCGGTGTGTTCGAGAGCCTGTGTCCAGCCGGTCTCGACCCCGGTTTGGCCGAGCGCCTCGCCGCCGCCACAGGCATGCGCAACATCCTCGTCCACGGCTACCTCGACGTCGACGACGACACCGTGTGGAGCGCACTCGCCAAGCTCGACGATCTACGCGACTTCGCTGCCGCCGCGCAGCGGATGGTCGATGCCGACGGACGCGCACCGGAAAGCATAAAAGCAGGGTAGTTGCAAAGTCCATTGCTGCACGTGGTCCGCGCAGACCTGACAGTTGGGCCGATATGCTCCTTGCTATGGACGACCCCGGCCTACCGATCTCATATGAGGTGCTGGACCCCGGCACCCCGGTCTATAGCAGCGACGGCGAGAAGATCGGCGAGGTCACGCATGTGCTGGCCGTGCCCGAGGAGGACGTCTTCGACGGGATTGTGCTCGACGAGCAAGAGGGCCATGGCGAGCACCGCTTCGCCGACGCCGACGACGTCGAGTCGATCCACGAGCATGCGGTGACACTCAAGCTCGATGCCGACGCATGCCGCGCGCTACCGGCGCCGACCGAGAATCCGGGCGTGATGAAGGACGATCCAGCCGAGGGCGCCCCAGGCTTCTCAGACAAGCTGCACAGAGCCTGGAACCTCATTTCCGGCAAGTACTGAACCGGCGCGCCAAACAGCGCGCCAGGCTTCACCCTTCGATGGCCGCGTAAACCTCGTCGAGCAGTCGCTCACTGTCGGGGACCACGAAGTTCTCTTGCAGGTAGCGGCCCGTGTCCTCGCGCGAGTCGCCGTTGAGCGCCATGTTGAGCGCGACCAGACGGGCACCGTCGAGGTCGCTGTTGACCGACGCGCTATCGCCAACGGCCGGCTCTGAAAAGAGCGCTTGTTCGCCGAGAACGGTCTCGCTCGGCGGCGCGTGGTCGGTGGCAGGCGGCGTCTCCAAGCCCTCGTCGGCATAGGCCCTTGCGTCCGGCGCCTCGGCGAAGGGATCGCCCTGCATGCCCGGGTGGGACTCCGCGAGCGCCTCCACGAAAGGCTCGTGATGGACTTCGGGAGCCGGAGCGGGAACCAGACGATCCGGGTCGCCGTAGCTCCCGCTGGACGCCGAGGCGCTTGCCGGCATGACCGCGCGAGCAGAGGCCGCATCGTAGAGCGCCTCCATCTCACCCTCGACGGCCGACAGATCACCCGCCAAGCGCCCGGCGCCGCTACGCAAACTGTCGACCAGGGTCCGTGTCTCGCCGTCGAGCGAGCCTACGTGCCCGAGCAAGGCCTCGGTTGCCTGCGACACAGCCGCGACGTGCTCCCGAGCACGAGCAACCGCCTCGTCGCGTGTACGCCGTGCGTCCGCGTCAGCCGCCTCGCGCACTTGGCGCGCCTGCTCGGCCGCCTGGTGCTCGATCGCCTCGGCTGTTGCCTGGGCGGCCTCGAGGATTCCCTGGACCTGCGTCGCGGCGCTTGCGGCAAGCGACTCTCCACCGCGACTCGACGCTTCGCGCTGAAGCTCCTCCATCCCGGCGGCAAGCGCGCGCAGGTGGGTATCGACGCTCGCCGGGTCATAGCCGCGGCGCACGATCGGAAAGTCGCGTCGCTCGATCTCCTGACGGTCCAGTTCCACAGCGCTCATCCTATGCCACCTCGCCGGCGGGAGCTTCGCTTGCCTGCCCTCGCTCTTTGGCCAGCCCGCTTCCAGTGCCCTGCTCACCCTCGAGGTCCTGCTCGCCCTCAGGCTCCTGCTCACCATCGGGGTCCTGTTCCTCTTCAGAGTCCTGTTCGCCATCGGGATCGTGATCGGCCGGTCCCTCGTTCACCTGCACGTCTTTCAGCTCGCGTCGCAGTTCCCGGATCTCGTCGCGCACCTGTGCCGCGTACTCAAAACGCAGATCGTCCGCGGCGGCGATCATCTCCTCCTCGAGCTCGACAACCATGCGCTCCAGCTCGTGTTGAGGCATCTCTTTCGCCTTGGCCCGGGTCGCCTTCGAGCGCCGTCGCCCCTTCGGCACCTTCGACTCTGCCTGCAGGAACTCAGCGATGTCGGAGATCCCCTTGACGATGCTCGACGCGGTGATCCCATGCTCCTCGTTGTAGGCAACCTGGATTTCACGCCTACGATCGGTCTCCTCGATCGCCGCCTTCATCGCCTTGGTCTCCTTGTCGGCGTACATCAAGACCTTGCCCTTCACGTTACGAGCCGCTCTGCCGATCGTCTGGATCAGCGAGGTCTCCCCGCGCAGGAAGCCCTCCTTGTCGGCGTCGAGGATCGCCACCAGCGAGACCTCCGGCAAGTCGAGACCCTCGCGCAACAGATTCACCCCCACGAGCACGTCGTACTCGCCTAGACGAAGGTCGCGGATGATCTGGATACGCTCGAGCGTGTCGATCTCCGAGTGCAGGTAGCGCACCTTGAAGCCCATCTCGATCAGATACTGCGAGAGGTCCTCGCTCATCTTCTTCGTGAGCGTGGTCACCAGCACCCGCTCGTTCACATCCACGCGCTTGCGAATTTCGT
Organism: Solirubrobacteraceae bacterium; assembly: GCA_036510155.1. Classification (GTDB taxonomy): domain Bacteria; phylum Actinomycetota; class Thermoleophilia; order Solirubrobacterales; family Solirubrobacteraceae; genus Palsa-744. Next base: position 43,171 of record DATCEK010000012.1, read on the forward strand.
TCATCAGATCGTCGATCTGGTTCTTGGTCTCGCGCACGTCGATCTCCGGATCCACGACCCCCGTGGGCCTCACGATCTGCTCCACGATCCGCTGCGAGCGTGTCCGCTCGTATTCGCCAGGCGTGGCGGACAAGAACACGAGCTGCGGCGTGATCGAGAGGAACTCGTCAAACGTCTGTGGGCGGTTGTCCATCGCGCTCGGCAGCCTGAAGCCATAGTCCACGAGCGTGCGCTTGCGCGAACGGTCGCCCTCGAACATCCCTCCGATCTGCGGCACGGTCTGGTGTGACTCGTCGATGAAGCAGACGAAATCCTCGGGGAAATAGTCGATCAGACAGTAAGGGCGCTCGCCGGGCTTGCGCCCGTCGAGGATGCGCGAATAGTTCTCGATCCCAGAGCAGAAGCCCATCTCGCGCAGCATCTCCATGTCGTACTGGGTGCGCTGGCGCAGACGGTGGGACTCCAGCTGCTTGCCGTCGGCCTCCAGCTGCTCGCAGCGCTCGTTCAATTCCCGGCCGATCGCCGCCACCCCGTCCTCGATCGTGCCGTCCTTGACGTTGTAATGAGTTGCAGGCCAGATCGCCACATGCTCGAGATCGTCGGCCAACATCTCGCCGGTCAACGGGTCGAAGTGTTGCAGCCGCTCCACTTCGTCGCCAAACATCGTCGCCCTGAAGGCCGTCTCGGCGTAGGCCGGGAAAACCTCGAGCGTCTCGCCCTTGACCCTGAAGGTGCCGCGCGAGAGCACCGCGTCGTTGCGCGTGTACTGGATCGAGACAAGCTTGCGCAGCAACTTGTCGCGGTCGATCTCCTCGCCGCGACGCAATATCTGCATGTTCATCTCGTAGGTCTCGGGCGAGCCGAGCCCGTAGATACAGGACACCGACGCGACAACGATCACGTCGCGCCGGGCGAACACCGCTGCCGTCGCGGCGTGCCTGAGGCGGTCCACCTCCTGGTTGATCGCCGAGTCCTTCTCGATGTACAGGTCGCGACTGGGCACGTAGGCCTCGGGCTGGTAGTAGTCGTAGTAGGAGACGAAGTACTCGACTGCGTTGTCGGGAAAGAAAGTGCGGAACTCGTTGCACAGCTGAGCGGCAAGCGTCTTGTTGTGAGCGATCACGAGCGAGGGCTTCTGGACCTCGGCGATCACACCCGCCATCGTCATCGTCTTGCCGGTGCCGGTCGCGCCGAGCAGCGTCTGGAAGCGCTCACCCTCGCGAACGCCCTCGGACAGCGCTTCGATCGCCTTCGGCTGGTCGGCCGTCGGCGTGAACACGGGGTCGAGCTTGAACTCGGGCACAGCCCCCTACGTTAGAACCTGTATCAAGGCATGCTGCGCGAAATGCCGGATGTCTGTAAGCAAGCTCAAAGCCCGAGCTGGCGGGGATAGACGACTCGATATTCCGCTTGGGCTCGCATCACCTTCTGTACGTATGCCTGCGTCTCGGGAAAGGGTATTTCGGAGACCCTGAGCGCCTTGCCCGCTTCGCGCGCCTTGGCCACCCACGCATCCACATTGGCAAGCCCACCGTTGTACGCCGCGACCGCGAGCATCTCGTTGCCTTCATAGTGATCGAGTAGGTAGCGCAGGTAGTAACTGCCGTAGGCCACATTGATCTTCGGCGTCGCCAGATCGCCGGTGGTGAAGGTGCTCCCGCCGGAGAGGTGTGCGATGTATTCGGCGGTGGAGGGCAGGATCTGCATCAAGCCGAGCGCACCGGCAGAGGAGGTGCGCGGATCGAACTTCGTCTCCGCGTAGATCACGCCGGCGATCAGCGCCGGGTCGAGGTGCTTCTCAGCCGCCTGTTCGCGAATCACGCCGGCGTCGCTCAGCGGCAGCCCCTGATTGCCCGAGACGTGCTCGATGCGCGAGACGATCACGACCCCCAGCGCCACGAGGACCGCGAACGCGAGCAGCATCCGCATGAACACACGCGCCGGGCGCAACGACCGCGAAGTCCGATGCCCCCCGCCCGCGCGGGGGGCATGCCGCGTTTGGGTGTAGCTCATCCCGACAGCTTGGCAAGTACGTCGGCCAGTTCGCGCCGCAGCTCGGCAACGCTACCGTCGTTGTGGATCACGAAGCCGGCGCGTGCGGCCTTTTCCTCTTGGGAGAGCTGCCTGCCGGCGCGCTCCTCAGCGAGCGCATGCCCGCGCCCAGCCGCGCGCTCGCGCCGCGTCTCCTCCTGCGCGATCACCGCGATCGTCGCGTCGAAGCCGCTCTCCATGCCCGCCTCGAACAGCAACGGCACCTCGACCACGGCTGCCTTGGGGGCCGGTCGCAGCGCACGAGCGTGCTCGAGCCAAGCGCCCATGCGAGCAGCGACGAGCGGCCACAAGAGGCCCTCGAGCCACGTACGCTCATGCTCTGAGCCGGAGAACGCCTTGGCGGCGACAGCTGCCCGGTCGACGACGCCCCCGGGCACCACCTCGGCGCCCCAGCGCCCGAGGACCGCATCCTTGACCTGCCGCTCGCCGTACAGCTCATGCACTACGGCGTCGGTCGAGAGCACCTGCGCGCCGAGCTCCTCCAGTGCCTTCAGTGCGGTCGACTTACCGGCGCCCATGCCGCCGGTGAGTCCGACGAACGGCACCGCCTGTTGCACGCTTCTCGAACTCGTCAGTCTTGGGCGGGCTCGCTGGAGAGCTGCTCGGCATCGGCCTCAGCGACCGTCTGCTCGGCATCGGCCTCTACTACGGCAGGCTCCTCAGCGGCGGCCTCTGCGCCAGACGCATCTACAACCGGCTCCTCTACAGCACCCGCTGCGACCGCGGTCTCCTTGGGTTGCTCCGTCGCGACCTCAGCGAGCGGCTCCGGCGCAGGCCCTGGCGCCTGCTCCTGGGCAGCGAGCTCCTCCACGAGAGCCTCAGCGACTGGCTCCTCCGCCACGGGCGCATCCTCAGCCGGCGCATCAACGACTGCCTCGGCGACGGTCCCCTGAGAAGCCGAAGCCTCACCGGCCGCCTGCTCCGCCGCGGCCTGATCGGCTGCCAGCTCACCCGCGTCCTCTCCGACGGCCACATCGAGCGAATCCTCGAGCACCACCTGCTCGTCGGCCACAGCCTCGGGCTCGGCCGGCGAGGCGGCCGGCGCGTCTGCACGCGGCAGCGGCAGGATCTGGTCCTCGACGCGCTTGGCCGACAGCGACAGGCGCCGGCGCTCGGAGTCGATCTCGAGGATCTTCACGCGGATCTCATCGCCGGGATGGACGATCTCGCGCGGGCTCTCGACATGGTGGCCGGCGAGCTCAGAGATGTGCACAAGGCCCTCGACGCCGTCGAGCACCTCGACAAACGCGCCGAATGTGACGACCTTGGTGACCTTGCCGGCCAGCTCGTCATTGACGTTGTAAGTGTCGACGATCCGCTGCCACGGGTCTTCCTGGGTCTGCTTGAGACCTAGGGAGATTCGCTGGCGGTCGCGGTCGATGTCGAGCACCTTGACCTGCACGGTGTCGCCGATGCCCAGGATCTCGCTGGGATGATTGACGTGCGACCAGGAAAGCTCGGAGATGTGGATCAGGCCGTCGATCCCGTCGAGGTCCACGAAAGCCCCGAAGTCGACGATGTTGGAGATCTGACCCTCGACGACGAGGCCTGGCTGCAGGCGGTCGAGAATCTGCTGGCGCACCTCCTTGCGCTCCTCCTCGAGCACTGCGCGGCGGGAGAGCACGACGTTGTTGCGCGAGCGGTTGAGCTCGATCACCTTCGTCTCGATCTGCGTGCCCAGGTACTCGTCGAGGTTGGGGACGCGGCGAATATCGACTAGCGAGGCCGGGAGAAACCCGCGCACGCCCAGGTCGATGATCAGGCCGCCCTTGACGACCTCGATGACGGAGCCCATGACCGGCTCACCGGACTCTGCGGCGGCCTCGATACGGCGCCATGCCTTCTCGAAGCGAGCCCGCTTCTTCGACATGATCAGGCGTCCGTCCTGGTCCTCCTTGGTGAGGACCATCGCGTCGACCTCCTCGCCGAGCGACACCTCCTCACGCGGATCCACCGACTTGCGGATCGAAAGCTCGTTGGCCGGGATGACCCCCTCGGACTTGTAACCGATGTCGACGAGGACCTCGTCCTTGTCGATGCGTACGACATTGCCAGTGACGACCTCGCCCTCCTCGAAGGGCTGCATCGTGGCGTCGTAGTTGGGGACTATCTGCCCGTCGATTTCGAGCAGGAGTCCGTTGGACCCCTCGACCACATGGGCCTGGGGATTCTCTATAAGTGTTTGCACCGGTCGAAGCCTAGCGCAGGGACGCGGCCCACGGCTGAGACCCCCGCGCCTGACGGCGCGGGGCTATTGGGATCGGAGGTGTGAGCCGCAGCTGAGACCCCCGCGCACTCCGGCATGGGGTCCGTGGGAATCGGTCGGGTACATATCATTGGCCTCCCCATGCCTGTGAGAGCAACCAAGCGCGGTGCCCAGCGCACACTGTTGCAGCGCGATTGCGACGTGCTCGTCTGCGGCGCTTCATTCGCCGGGCTGGCCATCGCACGGGAGCTGGCGGGCACAGGAGCACGCGTGCTCGTGATCGACCGCTACGAGATCGGCGAGCGCCAGACCTCGGCTTGCGGGATCCCCACCGGGTGGTTGGAAGCAATGTCGTTGGGAGACTCGCTGCGCCAGACGTTTGACGAGCTTGTAGTGCATACGCCCTGGACGACCGCCCGCTGGCAACTGCCGTGGACGTTCTCCACTTTCGACTACCGCGAGCTGTGCGCACTGCTGTGGGGGCAGGCCCACCCGAGCGACGCGGAGTTCGAGACGGCCACGGTCAGCGGCCGCGACGGCAACACGGTACACACAGACCGCGGCGATTTGACGGCGCCGTTGATCATCGACGCGCTCGGCTGGCGGCGTGTGCTCTCCAACGACACGCCGATACAACCCCCGAACGCGCGCCTTTCGCGCGGCCTGGAGGTACATCCGCACGGGGCCGGCGACGAGCTGGAGCTGTGGATCGACCCTGCCTACATCCGCGCCGGCTACGCATGGAGCTTCCCTGCCGGGGACGAGCTGCGCGTGGGCGTCGGCTCGTTCTGGCCCGCCCACCACGTCAAGGAGCCAACCGTGCGCCTAGCCGGCGAGCTTGGGCTGCCACCCGACGGCTACCAGGGCAATTGGATTCCCCATCAGCTAAGGCCCGCGATCGAGGACGGCGTGTTCTTCGTGGGCGACTCAGCCGGGCACTGCCTGCCGCTCACCGCCGAGGGGATTCGCACGGCGCTGTACTTCGGCCTTGCCTGCGCTCGCGAGCTGGCGCCGGTGATCGCCGGCCACGCCACGTGCGAGCAGGCGCTCGCCCGCTACGGCGCCTTCTCCGATGCACACGAGCGCAAGTACCGCTGGCTGCTCAACACCCAGCGCGCGGTCGGGCAGCTCACCCCCACCCGCGCGATCACCTTGCTGGCACGCACGCTGGCCTCAGAGCGTGTTTGCGCCTGGTCTTTCAATCATTACCTGGAGATCGCTCCGCCTTCGTTCGTGGATGGCGGTCCAGGGCGTGGCCTGTGCTCGCTCCAAACGCGCGTAGCCACTGCCACAGCCTGAGGTCCGACCCTTAGGAAATGCGCATGGCCCCCGCGCGCGCGGGGGCCATGCGCATTCTGAAGAAGTCCTACGCCACTTCGCGCAGTCGCGGCCGGGCGGCGCTGCGCAGCGCACCCAAGGCCAGCTTCGACGCCTCCAGCGCGCTCGCCCAGGACACCTCCGCGAGCAATCCCGGCGCGGCCATCATGTCGCCCGCGACGAAGACGCCGTCGCCGCGGTCCACCGCAGGGCGGTCCTGCCAGCTCGAACCTGGGTAATCGAGCGCGCCGGAGCGCGCGTCCATCACCTGCCGGCGACGCCAGGTCTCGCGCGTGCGCCAGTCGGCTATACCAAGGTCGAGCAGCCGCTCCAGGCGCAAACCCGCCTGCTCTGTGCTCTCGCCGGGGCGAATCGGCATCTGCGCTTGCACCAACTCCTCGCCGTCTGGGGCGATTGACGGGTTGGTCGTCGAGTAGCGCCCGATCCAGCCCGCCTCATCCATGTCGGAGACGATCGCGGGGTCGCCGCGACGATGGTTCAGACCGAGATCCAAACACACCGTGTTGCCGCTTTGCCAGCGCAATCCCTCGTCCCCGAGCAGCTCGCGCGCTTGGTCTAGCTCGGTGGCGACGATCGTCGGGGTGGATGGGAGCGTGGACAATGCGTCGACACGCGCGGAGGTCTGCACATGCACATTCTCGAGCGCGCTTACACGCGCCTCGAGCATCGCCACGAGCGCACTCCAGCCGCCCACCGGATAGCGCACACATGACGGCGCTGTCATGAAAAGCCGCACGGTGCGTGGCCATACAAACGACGCCGACAGCGATCCGGGGTCGTGGAAGAACGTGTACACACCCGCCGCCGAGGAGAGCATGTCCGCGGTCCGCTCGTCGGTATGGGTGGTCGCCCACGTTCTGAAGTCGATATCCACCGGCGCTTCGCGCCCGCGCAGGCGCAGCACCGATGGCAGCGCGCCAAGCGGTGGGGTACGCCGCAGCGCGCCGCCAAGCCGCAGGCGTGCGCCGGTCAAGCGCGGCGAGACGTGGTCGGGCAGAAGACCACGGTCGTGCATCCAGGACCAAAACGGGCCGGTGTAAAGGGCGTGAGGGCCAAGATTTGCCTTATAGGGACCATCGGTCGAGCGCGCGCGCCCGCCGATCTGCTCGTGAGCCTCGAGCAGATGCACCTCGGCACCCTCCTCCGCGCATGCGATCGCCGCGACAAGACCGGCTATACCTGCCCCGACGATCGTGATCTGTGGCTTGACGGCGCTCTCGCTCATCGGACTCATGGTCGCTGCCTCCTTCGAAGATGATCGCACTTGCTCCACGTCGTCAGATGACAGGTGGATGTGAGACCGGGAATGGGGTTTTGGCTCGTGGTGCTGTGCTCGCAAGACATCGGGTTTGGAGCGGATTTCGCCGCGAGGTTCAAATTACGCCGACACTGGCCTCTATTACAGTTCCAGTAATGAGCGAGCGCGGAGGTCCAGTTGTAGGGTCGGAGTTGCTCGGTGCGATCCGCCACGGCGGAGAGCTGCCTTTGCACGAGCAGCTCGAGCGCGCCTTGCGCGAGCAGATTCGTGCGGGCCATCTACCGGCGGGCGCGGCGCTACCCTCAACGCGCGGCCTCGCCGTTGAGCTGGGCGTCTCGCGCGGGGTGGTGACCGAGGCATACGGGCAGCTTGCTGCCGAGGGCTACCTGACGACCCGCCAGGGCGCGCCCGTGCGCGTGGCGAGCGCGGTGCGCGCCGCGCCCGCTCGCCCTCCCGCCAGCTCGCTGGTGCAGAGCTTCGCCTACAACCTGCACCCCGGGCTACCCGACCTCGCGGGGTTTCCACGCGAGGCGTGGCTGCGCTCGCTGCGGACCGCGCTGCGCGACTCGCCGCTCGATTCGCTCGGCTACCCCGACCCCCGCGGCGCGCCGGCCCTGCGCGAAGCCCTCGTCGGCTATCTCGGGCGTGCGCGCGGCACCGACGCCGAGCCCGAGCACATCCTCGTGTGTACCGGCTTCATGCAGGCACTATCCCTACTGTGCCGCGCACTAAGGGCACATGGCGTGGAGCGGATCGCGCTCGAGGATCCCGGCTGGCACTCGCACCGGCTGATCGTCGAACAGGCGGGCCTCGAGGTGATCGCGATCCCCGTCGACGAGCACGGACTGTGCGTGGAGGAGCTCGCAGACAGCGACGCGACCGCGGTCGTGGTTACCCCCGCGCACCAGTTCCCAACCGGCGCAGTACTCGCCCCACAGCGGCGCACCGCTCTGATCGAATGGGCCGAGGAGGAGCGGTTGATAATCGAGGACGACTATGACTCCGAGTTCCGCTACGACCGTGTGGCGGTCGGCTCGCTGCAAGGGCTCGCCCCCGAGCAGGTGGCGCACGTCGGCTCGGCGAGCAAGCGGCTCGCGCCCGGGCTGCGCCTCGGCTGGCTGCTTGCGCCATCGTGGCTCACGTGGGAGCTGAGCGCAGCCAAGGCGATCGAGGACGGGGGCTCCGAGATGCTTGGACAGCTGGCGCTCGCCGATTTCCTCGAACGTGGTGAACTCGACCGGCACATCCGCCGTACGCGCCCGTGCTATGAGCGCCGCCGCGAGGCGCTGCTTGGCGCGCTCACGGCGCGACTCCCCGACGCGACCCCCTCGCGCGCGAACGCGGGCCTGTTCGAGCTCGTGAGCCTTCCCGTGGGCACCGATGAGCCGGCGTTGGTGCGCGCCGCAGCCGCGCGCGGGGTGGGCGTGGAGGGCCTGTCGCTGCACCGCTACGCCCCCGGTGGCGAGCCGGGGCTCGTGATCGGCTACGCCAACGCCGCCGAGCCCGCGCTCCAACAGGCAATGCGACTGCTGGCCGAGGCGTACCGCGAAGCCATCGCATGATTCGCAAGGCGCATGCCGACTACCAGACCACAGGTACATCGTATAGATGCAAGATCTCGTCTTTGCTGAGAATCGACATGCCCTCGGCCATTGCCTGCGCTACCAGAAGCCGGTCGAAAGGGTCCTTGTGATGCGCTGGCAGATCGGCGACAGCAGCAGCGTGCGCATCGGTAATGGACAGCCCTCGCACGCCTTTTCTCTCCATACGCTCATGGAAGTCTGCAGGCGCTCTCAGCTTGCCCGTACTGCGCTTGATCGCGACCTCCAAAACCGACGCCGCGCTCAGCCTGCGCTCGATCGCGCCATCTTCGATCAGGCTCAGCGCCACCGCGGACAAGCTCGAATCGCCCTCCAGAAACCACAGAGCGACATGTGTATCGATCAGCAGCTTCAATCGATCATGCCGAATGCGCGCGCAATGTCGTCCGGCAGCTCATCGAAATCGTCGGCCAACTTGATCTGACCTTTGAGCGAGCCGTACATGCTCTCGTGCGGTCGGACGCTCACGGGCTCTAGTTTGGCGACCGGCTTGCCCCTGCGCGTTATGACGACATCCTCGCCTGACTGGGCGGCGTCGACGAGTCGCGAGAGCGTTGTCTTCGCCTCGTGCATGCCCACATTGATTGCCATATGAAGACCATAACTTATCTAGCTAAATTAGCTAGTTGTTTGTCTTGCGCGGTCGGCTCGGCTTGTACATAGTCTTTCGCAAGCGGGCGCTATCGCCGCACAACCAGCACGACGCCCGCCACGAGCAGCACGAGACCCAGGATGCGGGTTGTGTCGATCGGCTGCTTGGCTATCCCCAGCAGGCCGAAGCGGTCGATCAGCACGGCCGCGGTGAGCTGGCCGGCGATTACCACGGCCGTCAGGGCGCTGACGCCGAGGGTGCTCACGGTGAGGATCGCGACGGTCACGTAGGCCGCGCCCAGCAGGCCGCCCACGAACGCCCACCAAGGAGCCTTGTCGACGTTTGCGAGGCCGGCGAACCCTTCGCTGGTGAACGAGACGATCAAAAGCAGCGCGACGGTACCGACGGTGAACGAGACGGCGGCCGCGGGGACCGCGCCGACGGTCCGGCCAAGGCGCGCATTGACCGCCGGCTGAGCGCCTACCAGGACGCCGGCGATCGCGACCAACACGACGGCCAGCAGCCGGCTCATTTGGTCTCCAGCCAATTGCGCCGAAGTCCCGCACCGGCAGCTCGCGGTCGGCTCACTTCGCCTCCAGCCAGTTCTGGCCCACGCCGACGTCCACCGCCATCGGCGGCGAGTGCTCCCACACGCCGCACATCTCCTCCTCGATCAAAAGACACGCCGCCTCGCACTCGTCAGGCGGGCATTCGAACAGGAGCTCGTCGTGGATCGTGAGGATCTGCTTGGTGGCGAAGCTTGCGTCGCGCAGCTCGTTGTGGCAGCGCACCATCGCCAGCTTGATGATGTCGGCCGCCGTACCCTGGATGACGGTGTTGACGGCCAGCCGCTCGCCGAGCGAGCGCACTTGATAATTGCGGGCCTGCAGCTCGGGGATTTGGCGGCGCCGGCCCCACAAGGTCTTGACATGGCCCTGCTGCTTGGCCAGCTCGATCGTCTCCTGGATGAACTCGGCAACGCGCGAGAAGCGCGCGAGATATGCGTCGATGAACGCTTTGGCCTCCTCGCGCGGGATGTTCAGGCGATCGGCCAAGCCGAAGTCCGAGAGCCCGTAGACGATCCCATAGTTGATCATCTTGGCCTTCGAGCGCATGCCCGGGTCGATCTGCTCGGCAGAGACGCCGAACACCTCCGATGCGGTAGCGGTATGGACGTCTTCGCCGCGCTTGAAGATCTCGACCAGCACCTGCTCGTCCGCCGCATGGGCAAGCACGCGCAGCTCGATCTGGGAGTAGTCGGCTGAGATCAGCAAACGGCCCTCCTCAGCCTCGAAACAGCCGCGGATCTCACGTCCCAATGGAGTCCGAATCGGGACGTTCTGCATGTTCGGGTTCGTGGATGCGAGGCGCCCAGTCTGCGCTCCGGCCTGCAAAAAGGTGGTGTGGATGCGCGAACGCTCGTCCACCTGCTGCGGCAGCACATCGAGATAAGTCTTGATCAGGGTCGAAAGCTCGCGCCAGCGCTCGATACAAGGGACGATCTCGTGCTCCTCGCGGATCGACTGCAACACGCGTGCGTCTGTGGAGAAGCCAGTCTTGCCACGACGCTTTCGCGAAAGACCGAGCTTCTCGAACAGGATCTCGCCCAGCTGTTGGGGCGAGCCGATCGTGAACTCCTCATCGGCCAGCGCGAAGATGCGGGATTCGAGGGACGCGATCTCCTCGTAGACACGCTCCGTGATCTCGCGCAAGCGCTCCACGTTCAGGCGCACGCCGTGCAGCTCCATCTCGCGCAAGACCGACACCAGCGGCAGCTCGATGTCTCCCATCACCGCCAGCAGATCGCGCTCGGCGATCTGCTCTCGTTGCCACGTGGCCAGCGCACCGAGCAACAGCGCCTGAGCCGCCACTGGATCCTCGACATCGGCGAGCAGGCCGCGCTCTTCGCACAGCTCCTCGAACGGATAGCCGCGGCGAGCCGGCTCGAGCAGATAGGCGCCGAGCAGCGTGTCGTGCGCGAGACCCGGCGGGACCAGACCGAGCGCCTTCGCGTCGTGCGCGACGACGGGGCGATCGGCGCATGCAACCACCACCTCTTCCGGACCGGCACAATCGCCGACGAGCACACTCCCACACGCGCTCACCGCAAAGCGCCACGGCGGACCTTCGGCGAACAGCTCGCCCTCGGGAGCCTCGATTTGGTGAGCCACCAGGCACAACTCCTGCGCTTGCGGTTCGCTTGCAGACGGGAACCTGGCAATGTCGGCGACCGCTCCATGGCGCACATGTGCCGTGAGCCTCACCTCCTCCGAGGAAGTCGTCTTCGCCAGCTCCACCTCACCAAGCGCCTCCTCCAGGCGGCGCAACGGGTCGCGCAGCTCATAGCGACGGAAGACCTCGCGCAGACGCGAACGGTCGGGCTCGCGCACAGCCTCGCCGTTCGGGTCGAAGTCGAGCGCCAGGTCGCGCTGCACCGTGGCAAGGCTCATCGACATGCGCGCATCCTCGGCGTGCTCGAGCAAGTTCTGTTTGCGCTTGGGGCCGCTGATCTCATCAACATTCGCCAAGACCTGCTCGAGGCCGCCGAAGCGCTGGATCAGCTCGCTGGCGGTCTTCTCGCCGATGCCGGGGATGCCGGGGATGTTGTCGGAGGTGTCGCCCTTCAAGCCATAGAAGTCGGGGATCAGCTCGGGCGACAGGCCGTAGCGGTCGATCACCGCCTGACGGTCGTACAGCTTGGTCTCGGTGATGCCACGAGCGGTTGCCATCACCTGCACGAGTCCCTGCTCGTCGATCAGCTGGAAGACATCTCTGTCGCCGGTGAGGATCGTCACCGGCACACCGGCCACCCGCGCCTGCTCGGCAAGCGTCGCGATCACATCGTCTGCCTCATAGCCCTCGAGCTTGACGTTGCGATAGCCGAACGCTTCGACCAACGGTTCCATCGCCGGCCACTGCGCCTTGAGCAGGTCCGGGCGCGAGCGTCGCCCCGCCTTGTAGTCGGCGAACAGCTCGGTGCGCCCCGAGCTGCCCGCGTCCCAGGCGACGACGGTAGGCTGCACGCCATAGTCGGTGATGATCTTCACGAGCATCGAGGCGAACCCGAAGATCGCGTTGGTGGGCTCGCCTGTCGAGGTCGCGATCGACTCCGGCAACGCGTAAAAGGCCCGGTAGACGAGACTGGGACCGTCGATCAGGAATACGCGGCGCTCCACGCCGAGCACTCTATTAGGCGCCCTCCTCACGCCGGCGCAACCCCTCATGGGGCACAAGGCCAACGCCGCGGCTCGCCGTTTGACACAGTGCAGCCGTTCGCAGCACCAGGATGGGCACGTCTCCAAAAGGAGATGCCCCTGCGCGCGCGGGGGACATCGTCAAAATGGACACATCGGCAACCCAGCTCGGGGTGGAGAGTCCCAAGCAAATAACATGCCGGGCCGCCCGGCCAGCGCGCCGGCCATTCGAGCAGGAGTCCCGTCCCAGTGAGCGTCACCCCCAGCGCGCAGTACCGGCTGACCATCCGCGTCAAGATCGACGAGCGCCACGGCATGCTCGGCCAGGTCACCGACATGATCGGCGAGCAGGGCGGAATGGTGGTCGCAGTCGACCTCGTAGAGGCCGACGCTGGGTACAGCGTGCGCGACATCCTCGTCGATGCCGGCAGTCGCGACCACTGGAACCGCATCCTCTCGGCGCTCGCCTCGCTCGCCGGCGCCGAGGTGATCGACACGACCGACCGCACCTTCCTGCTGCACGTCGGCGGCAAGATCGAACAGCACAACAAGCATCCCCTGAAGACGCGCGACGACCTGTCGATGGCCTACACGCCCGGCGTGGCCAGAGTCTGCACCGCGATCAAGGACGATCCCGACAAGGCCTTCCAGTACACGATCAAGCGCAACACCGTGGCTGTCGTCTCCGACGGCACCGCCGTGCTCGGCCTCGGCGACATCGGACCGGCCGCGGCGATGCCCGTGATGGAGGGCAAGGCGTGTCTGTTCAAGGAGTTCGCCGGTGTGGACGCCTTCCCGATCTGCCTCGACACGAAGGACACGGATGAGATCGTGCGCGCCGTCACACTGATCGCGCCATCCTTCGGCGGGATCAACCTCGAGGACATCTCGGCGCCACGCTGCTTCGAGATCGAGGAACGCCTCAAGCACGACCTGGACATTCCCGTCTTCCACGACGACCAACACGGCACCGCCGTGGTGGTGCTGGCAGCACTGCTGAACGCCGTCAAGTTGACCGGCCGCAGCCTGACAGAGCTGAAAGTGCTCGTGATCGGGCTCGGGGCTGCCGGCGTCGCCGTCACCAAGATCCTCCTGGAGGCGGGCGTGCGCGAGATCGTCGGCGCGGACTCGCGCGGCGCGCTCTCTACCTTGCGCGAGGACTACCTCGACGGGAGCATGAACTCAGTCAAGCGCTGGTATGCCGAGGCGACCAACAGCCAGCAGCGCACGGGCAGCCCGGCCGATGTGATCGACGGCGCCGACCTGCTCGTCGGCCTCTCCGGGGCCAGGGCACTGCCAGTCGAGGCGCTCGCCAAGATGAACAAGGACGCGATGGTCTTCGCGATGGCCAACCCCAACCCTGAGGTGATTCCCGAGGAGGCCGCTCCCTTCGTGCGCATCATGGCCACGGGACGCTCGGACTACCCCAACCAGATCAACAACGTGCTCTGCTTCCCCGGCATCTTCCGCGGCGCGCTCGACGTACGCGCACGCTCGATCACCGAGCAGATGAAGATGGTCGCAGCGAGCGCAATTGCAGCGATCGTCGCCGAGGACGAGCTTCGCGACGACTACATCATTCCCTCCGTCTTCAACCGCGACGTGGCTCCCGCCGTGGCGGCGGCTGTCGCCGAGCAGGCGCGCGCAAGCGGCGAGGCGCTCGCCGGGCAAGAGGTCGGCTACGCACAGGGCGATACCCTGACCGGTATGGGCGAGCAGCGTATTCACAGCAACGGCTGAGCCGCGATGCGGATCGCGGTCACAGGCGCGACTGGCCTGATCGGCCGTCGAGTTGTGGCCGCGTTGAAAGAACGCGGCGACGAGGTGACAGTCCTCTCGCGTAACCCCAAGCACGGAGAACAGTGGGACCCGATGAGCGAACCGGCACCCGCGCGCGCGCTCGCCGGCCGCGACGCGATCGTGCACCTGGCGGGCGAGAACATCGCCCAGCGCTGGAGCGCAGCGGCCAAGCAGGCCATTCGCGAAAGCCGCGTGACGGGCACAAGGCAGCTGGTACACGGAATCGGAGAGCTGTCCGAGGCTGAGCGGCCGCCCGTGCTGGTGAGCGGCTCGGCGATCGGCTACTACGGCCCCCACGGCGACGAGCCGATCGACGAGGACGCTCCCGCCGGAAGCGACTTCCTCGCACAGACCTGTCAAGCCTGGGAGGTCGAGGCCGAGGCGGCCAAGGGCTACGGTTTGCGCGTGGCGAAGATCCGTACCGGCGTGGTGCTCGACCGCGACGGCGGAGCGCTCGCCAAGATGCTGCCGCCCTTCAAGCTGGGGGTCGGCGGACCAGTCGCCGGCGGACGTCAATACATCTCCTGGGTCCACCCCCAAGACCTCGTTGGGATCGTGCTCGCAGCGATCGACGACGCTCGCTGGCAGGGAGCGATCAACGCGACGGCGCCGCAACCGCAACGCAACACCGACTTCTCCAAAGCACTTGGCAGGGTGCTGCACCGCCCGTCGCTGCTGCCTGTCCCGGTCGTGGGACTGAAGCTGATGTACGGAGAGATGTCCGAGATCGTCACAACCGGCGCGCGCGTGCTGCCGGCCAAGGCCCTGGTGCTCGGCTATGAGTTTCGCCACCCCGAACTCGACGGTGCGCTGCGTGCCGCGCTCGGCGGTGACTGACCGAGCCTCGACGCGTGCCACCAGCCACCGCGCAACAGAACGCGTAAACGCCGCCCGGCACACAAACACGAGCCACCGGCAGGACTGGCTCGGCCTACCGGCGAAGACGCTCAGCCGGCTGCGTCGAATGCACGCCAGAACACGGGCGTGCCGTTCAGGAGGCGATCAATCGCGTAGGTTGACAAAGTCGTCTCGCCGTTCGGCTGTATCGAGTACAAGCCGAGCACCGAATGACGTTCGCGGGTCGCGAAGAACTTGTCGATCACCGCCTGACGATCGTCGCCGTCTGCGCCCGCTGCACGGATCGAGGCAAGCACAACGCTCATCGCCTCGTATCCGTACAGCGCATACGCTTCGCCGGCCGTCGCAAAATGGCGCCCGTATTCGCTGAGCACACGCCGCGCCGAGAGCGGGTAGAGATCGATGGGCAGCACCGGCGAGCCGATGAACGTCGCGCTTTCAGCGCCCTGCAGGTGCGAGGTGAACACGCTGTTGTTCATCGTCGTCGACGCAAGCAACGACAGGTGCGGCGCCGCTGTATGTAGCTCACGCCAGAGTTCGGCCGCTTCCTCGGTCGCGGTAGCGCTGACGAACACGGCCTGCGCGCCGCCCTCAGAGATCTTCTTCACCTCGCCTGTGAAACTCGAGCCGGGAGCGATCGTGACCGTGTCGTCGCCCACCACCTTGATCCCGGCGTGTTCGGCGTCGTCCTGAACGAGCGCAGCCAACGGCGTATCGAACGGGTCCTGGTCTGCGACCAGATACAACTTGTGTACCGCGAGTCGACGCAGCAGCGCCACCTGCGCGGCCGCCTGAACCGCGTCGCCGGGCGCAATCCGTCCAAACGTGCGCTTGCCTGTCAGATAGAAGCGTTCCGGCTCGCCCTGGTTCGCGTCGCGAGAGGACGTCAGCCCGATGTAGGGACTTGCCGGGCTGACCTGCAAGATGCCCGCGGCATTGGTCAGCGGCAGCGACACGGCGCTCGCGCCGGAGTTGAAATCGCCGAGATAGGCGATCGTCGTGGGGTCCTGCGCCGCCGCCTTCGCATTGGAAGCGGTGACCCCCGGATCCCACTCTCCCGTCGTGTGGCTCGAGTCATCGAGCGATACGTAGTTGACCGTGAAGCGACCGACATGCCCCTGCTCGTCCGAGAGCGCGAGCTTCTCGCCACCGACGATCTGCTGTGAGATCGATCCCTCGGGTCCCTGCAACGGCAAGCTCGAGTAGATCGTCAGCTGACTGCCGACGTTCTCCGCGGCGGTCGAGCTGCCTACGCCGCCACAGCCGGACAAAGCCGGCAGCAGGGCGAGAGCCGCAAGAACCCCGGTGCCCGCCCAGCGCGCGCGCACGCGATGGCTAGTGCCCGGAGTCGTGACGACCAGGGAGGTAGCCGGAGAGGATCTTCAGCGAAGCGCCGACGATGGTGACCAGCGTCGCGAGCATGAAGGAGTCGAAGCCCTTCGCGCCAAGCGCCCACAGCACGATCCAGATGACCAGCCCGGCGGTTACGGTGAGTGCCAGTCCCATTGCGGGCGAATCCTATAACAGCCTGCGCGAGTAGGACGCCGCACAGACCTGTGTAGCCGATCTGCGACTCGACCACGGGTCGCTCGCGCTGGCCGGCGACGGGCGGGACATGAGCGTTTGGAACCTACGCCGCCAGTGCCGCGGCGAGTTCGCCGACGACTTCGCCGACAGCCCCGGCGGGATCCGCGGACTCCGCCGCAGCCCGCACCAGGCGCGTGCCGACGATCACGCCGTCCGCCCCCGCCTGCGCCGCTTGCAGGGCATGCTCGGGTGTCGAGATCCCGAAGCCGAGCGCCACCGGCGCGGCGGTGCTCGCCTTCGCGCGGCTCACGACCTCGGCGAAGCGATCCGACAACGCGGCCCGCTCGCCGGTCGTGCCGACGACCGACACCGTGTAGAGAAAGCCGCGCGCTCGCTCGCCGATCCTGGCAAGGCGCTCCGGTGGCGTGGTGGGCGCGACCAACGGGACCAGCGCAAGACCATGGGCATCGCAAGCCTCGAGCACCGGCGGCGCCTCCTCGAGCGGCAGGTCCGGCACGATCAGTCCACTCGCGCCACTTTGGGCAAGGCGCTCGACAAACGCCTCCGCACCAGGCGCAAAGACCATGTTGGCGTAGCACATGAGAACTACCGGCACGCTCGGCGCGAGCGTCCGCGCGACCTCGAGCACGCCGGCGAGGCTCGCACCAGCGGCAAGCGCACGCGTACCGGCCTCGTGGATCACAGGACCGTCGGCAAGCGGATCGGAGTAGGGCACACCCAGCTCGAGCAGATCGGCGCCGGCGGCAACACAGGCTTGGCCGATCTTCGCCGACTCATCGAGCGTCGGAAAGCCGCCCATCAGGTAAGGCATCAGCGCTGCCCGCTTGCCGCTGCTCGCGAAGGCAGAGGCAATCCTGTCGATGCCCGCCTGGCCCCCGTCATGGGGGGCCTGTCCCCCATCATGGGGGATCGCGGTAGCGCTCATAGCCCTGGTCCAAAGAAAAAAAGGGCCGGCTGGCCTGGGCGGCAAAGCGCGACCGGCCAGACCGGAAGCATCAAGGGGACAAGCGAATCTTGTCTCCCAACAAAATCAGCCCGCACCGAGCACCTCGGCCAAGTCCTTGTCTCCCCGCCCTGACAGACACACGAGATCCAGCTCGCCCTCGGTCTGCGCAAGCGTCCATGCGAGCGCATGCGCCGTCTCCAGCGCCGGAATGATCCCCTCCAGGCGCGCCACCTCACGGAATGCGGCAAGCGCCTGGCGATCAGTGATCGCCTCGTAGCGGGCCCTGCCGCTGTCGCGCAGGTGCGCGTGCTGGGGTCCCGTTCCCGGGTAATCGAGGCCCGCCGAGATCGAGTGCGCCTCGATGATCTGACCCTCCTCGTCCTGCATCACCGCCGACAGCGCCCCGTGCAACACGCCGGCGCGGCCACGAACCGTCAGCGGCGCGCCGTGGCGCTCGGTATCGATCCCGTCACCCCCGGCCTCGACGCCGACCAGCTCGACCCCCTCGTCCTCGAGGAAGGCCGTGAAGATGCCAAGCGCGTTGGACCCGCCGCCGACACATGCGATCACACGCGCGGGCAGACGTCCCTCGCGCTCCAGCAGCTGCGCACGCGCCTCGTCGCCGATCACGCGCTGCAGGTCGCGCACCATGGCAGGGTAGGGTGCCGGACCGACTACCGAGCCGATTATGTAATGGGTGTCGCCGACGTTCGTCACCCAGTCGCGGATCGCCGCGGAGGTGGCCTCCTTGAGCGTGCGCGCGCCGGCATCCACCACGTGCACACGCGCCCCGAGCAGCTCCATGCGCTGCACGTTGGGCGCCTGGCGGCGCGTGTCCTCGGTGCCCATGTAGATCACGCATTCGAGGCCCAGCAGCGCACAGACGGTGGCGGTGGCGACACCATGCTGGCCGGCCCCGGTCTCGGCGATGATGCGCTGCTTGCCCATGCGCTTGGCAAGCAGCGCCTGCCCAAGCGCATTGTTGAGCTTGTGCGAGCCGGTGTGGTTCAGGTCCTCGCGCTTCAGATAGACCGGCCGGCCGGTCCGCTCGGAGATGCGCTCGGCCAAGTACAGGGAAGTAGGACGCCCGGCGAAGTCGCGCAGCAGACGATCGAGCTCGGCCTTGTACGCCGGATCCGCGCGCGCGGCAAGCCAGGCCAGCTCCAGCTCCGCCAGAGCCGGCATCAGCGTCTCGGGAACGTACTGTCCCCCGTAGGGTCCGAAACGGTGCTCGACTGCGCTCACGAGGGCGAGCCTACCGGCGGCGTCGCCTCCTGCGACGGCTCACCTGGTGAGACCGCCTGGGTGGGCTCCGGCTCGTGAGACGAGTCTGGCTGGGACTCATTTGAAGCAACCGGCACAGACTCACGGGATATCACAGCTTCCTCCAGTGCCGGTGCCTGCGCCTGCGCCTGCGCAGCGGCCCGCCCCGCGAAGGCGGCACGATCGACGGCGGCGAAGAAGTCGCGCAGCTTCAGCGGATCCTTGATCCCGGGAGCGCTCTCGGTGCCGCTGGCGGTGTCGACCGCGAACGGACGCACACGTTCGATCGCCTCGCCCACATTGCCACGATTCAGCCCACCACTCAAGATCAACGGCACTTTCGAGCGCCGCCCGGCCAGCAGCGCCCAGTCGAAGGTCTCCCCAGTGCCGCCACGCAGCTGCTCGTGCCCAGGAACTTTCGAGCGGGCATCAAGCAAATGGAAGTCGGTGTGGAAGCGAGCCGCGTCCTGGATGTCGGCCAGGCCGGATACCTGTAGCGCCTTGACTATGCGTGCGCCAGTGCGGCGCGCAGCCTCAGCGCAGAAGGACGGCCCCTCGTCGCCGTGCAGCTGCAGCAGCGTCAAGCCGAGTTGTTCACTGACATCGACGATCTCCTCCATCTGCGCGTTGACGAACACCCCACACAACTCCACCTTGCGGCGCAGAGTCGCAGTGATGCGCAACCCCTCGGCAAGCGAACAGGCGCGCGGAGAGCCATCGAAGAACACCATGCCTATCGCCCAGGCGCCGAGTTCGACAGCCACCTCGGCGTCTTGCAGACGGGTGATCCCGCAGATCTTCACTTGTGTATCGCGCGCGGCCATGACGTCCCAACCGTAGCGGGCCGGCGAGTGCATGCCGGGCGCGCAAGTAAACACCGATGCGAGACCGCATCCACCCCGGGGGAACGCACACCCGAGGACAAGTAGTTCCTACCCTTCGGGCGTGCTCGGGTTCTTGATCGAGTCCGGCCGCGCCGTCAGCGTCACGTTGACCGTCTTCTTTTCATAGGTGCCCTTGCCGGTGGCGCGCATCACTTCGACCGAGATCGTGTCGCCAGGCTTCTTGGATCCGATCAAGGACGAAAGATCTTCAGCGCTGTTGATCGCTTTTCCGTCGACCCCGACGACGATGTCGCCGCCGACAGCCACCTTCCCGCCGCCCAGCTGAGCTTCGAGGTTGCCGCCACGCAACCCTGCCTTCGCGGCCGGGGTGCCGGCTTCCACGGTCTCGACCATCGCCCCGCTCTTCACGGGAAGGTTCAGGGCGGAAAGCGAACCATCGACGGTGATCGTGCTGACACCGAGGTAGGCGCCGCTGACGGTCCCGCCTTTCTCGAGTTGCGGAAGCTCGGACTTGGCGGTGTCGATGGGGATCGAGAAGCCGATCCCCACGCTGCCGTCGCCGCTGCCGCCGGTCTCGATCTGAGAGTTGATACCGATCACTTCGCCGCGCTCGTTGAGGAGCGGCCCGCCGGAGTTGCCAGGATTGATCGGCGCGTCGGTCTGCAGGACGTTGTCGATCGAGAAACCGTTGGGCGAGGTGATCTGACGCTGAAGCGCGGAGATGACCCCGGTCGTGAGCGTGCGGTCATAACCAAAGGGATTGCCGATCGCGAGCACCGGATCGCCGACCTGAGCCTTGCTGGAGCTCCCGAGCGTCAACACGTGCATCGTGAGACCTTCGGTGGGAATGCGCAGAACCGCAAGGTCATTCGAGGGATCCTTGCCGACCACTTTCGCTTCTACGGTTTTGCCATGTTCGAAGCTGACCTCGACCTTGACAGCGTTCTCGACCACGTGGTAGTTGGTCAGGATCGTGCCGTCGCTGTTGATCACGAAGCCCGACCCGGTGGCCGTCCCTTGCTGGCTTTCACCGCCAAGGCTGAAAGGCGATTCGCTCTGGCGCACGATCGTCGAGGTCACGAGCGCCACGCCCGGCGCGTCCTTCTCATAGATTTGATGCGGAGTCAGGCCACTGCTCTGCTGTGAGGCGTTCGAGGGCGCGATCGGCGTGGAGGCCTGCTGCACGATCGTGACCGTCTTCGAGGAGGAACCGAGATCGCCGGCGGCCGCGACCACCGCAACGACCAGCCCGCCCCCGATCAGGGCCGCGAGCAGAGGGATCAGGAAAGTGCGCTTCATTGGCAGTCAGGATGGACGATGGCGATCAACGAGAACTAAAGAGGACCATGCGACTTTATAAAAGATCGGAACGTCGGTCGGCCACGGACGAGTTGGGCGTGCAAGCCGGCGGACGATCCGGGCGGCACACCTGACGGGGCGAACAACCGCAAGGGACTCACGCCCGGGCGGAAGACCCCTCCAGTAGAGCGACAAGCGCCTGTTCAGGATCAGGCGCGCGCATCAACGACTCGCCCACAAGCACTGCCGCCACGCCCGCACGCTCCAACAGCTCCAGCTGCTCGGGCTTGGAGATCCCAGACTCGGACACGACCGTCGTCCCTGCCGGCATCTCCGCCAGCAGCCGCTCTGTACGTCCGACATCGACACTGAAGTCACGCAGGTCGCGGTTGTTCACGCCGATCAGCCGCGCCCCAACTTGCTCTGCGCGCATGAGCTCGTCGCGATCGTGCACCTCTACGAGCACATCCAAATCGAGCCCGAGCGCACGGTCGTGCAGCAAGGAAAGCTCCTCCTGTTCGAGCGCAGCCACGATCAACAGCACAGCGTCCGCACCTGCAACCACGGCCTCGTACAGCTGATACGGATCGACGAGAAAGTCCTTGCGCAAGATCGGCAACCCGCATGCACCGCGGGCAGCATCGATATCGGCCAGCGATCCGTCAAAGTTGGGTCCCTCGGTCAGCACCGATAGAGCACTCGCACCGCCACGCTCATACGCTGTGACGACCGCGGCGAGGTCGGCCTCTTCGCGCAAGCTCCCCGCAGAGGGAGATCTGCGCTTGAACTCGGCGATAACTCCAATGCCAGGGCGAGCCAGTGCCTGGTGAAAGCGTCCACCGTAGCCAGGCGGCTGAGTCGACAGGCTTGTGCCGCCATGTTTCAAGGGATCCGCCGTTGCGACCGCTGCCCGGGCTTCGGCCGCCCGAGCTTCGATATCTCCGAGCGTCACTCCGCGCTTGCGCCGCTCGATCTCCTCGCGCGTTTCATTCAGGATTCGCTCGAGCACCATGACTCTGCCCGAATTCGCCGTGCCGGCAGTATCTCCGGCGCTCATCGCGCCACCTGCTCAGGCGCGTGGCGCCGACTGGCCTGCACATAACGCTCGAGCGCGTCAGACGCGCCCCCGGATGCGATCGCCGCGCGCGCGGCTTCGACGCCGCTCGCGATCGAATCGACGGCGCCGGCGGCGTAGATCGCGGCGCCCGCGTTGATCAACACCAGATCGGCGCGCACACTCTGCTCGCCCTCGAACACAGCTCGCGTGACCGCTGCGTTCTCCGCTGGTGAACCACCACCGAGCAGCGGATCGGCCGGGTCCGCAAGCTCGATACCGACGTCTTGGGGCGTGAGCAAGTAGCGTCTCAGGTCATCCCCGTTGACCTCGACCACCCGGGTAGGCGCCGAGGTCGAGACCTCATCGAGTCCGTCCTCGCCGGCCACGACAAGCGCGCGCTGTACACCAAGACGTGCCAGCGCCCCGGCGATCGTCTCGAGGAAGCCCGAATCGGCGACGCCGACAAGCTGCTGGTTTGCGCCCGCCGGATTGGTCAGCGGGCCGAGGAAGTTGAAGATCGTGCGCACCGCCAGCTCGCTGCGGACCGGCACGACGAAACGAGTGGCCTGATGGTGGGCAGGGGCGAACATGAAGCCGAAGCCGGCCTCCTCGATGCACTGCGCGACTGCCTCCGGACCAAGGTCGATGCGTGCGCCGAGCGCCTCCAAGAGGTCGGCCGAGCCAGATGAGCTGGTCGCCGAGCGGTTGCCGTGCTTGGCCACGGCACAGCCCGCGCCGGCCGCCACCAGGGCGGCTGTGGTGGAGACGTTGAAGGTGCGCCGGCCGCCGCCGGTGCCGGCCGTGTCGAGCAGGTCGTGGCGCTTGGTCGGCACATGGGCCGCCAGCTCGCGCATCGTGCCCGCCAGCCCGGCCAGCTCATCGACCGTCTCCCCCTTTGTGCGCAGCGCGATTAGAAAAGCCGCGATCTGCGTTTCCGAGACATCGCCGTGCATGATCTCGGCGAGCACCTCGGCGGCCTCCTGTTGGCTCAGGTCGCGCCGCGAGGCAACTGCGTCGATCGCGCTTGTGAGGACGGGGTTTGGCACCTAGGGCACCTCTCAGAACCCAACGCGGACGAGCATTCGGGGGATGGGGTGTATTGTCTTTTTTTGGGAAATACAATAATAGATACATTTTGTTGATACGATAGTATTTCTCATGTTTTGGATGCACCCACCCGTGCGCCGCGACCGGACACGACGCCCGCCGCGAGGAAATTTGCCAGGAGCTTCTTGCCCTCGTCGGTGAGCACCGACTCCGGGTGAAACTGGACGCCCTCGGCCGGCAGCTCGCGATGACGCAAACCCATCAACACCCCGCCACCGTGCGCGGTCGCTTCCAGGCAATCGGGCAATTCCTCGTCGACGACAAGCGAGTGATAGCGCCCGACCTTCAGCGGCGAAGTCAGCCCCGTGAAGATCGTGCACCCGTCGTGCTCGATCGTGGTCGCCTTGCCGTGAACCGGCTCGTGCAGCTTGACCACGCCGCCAAACGCATGGGCCATCGACTGATGCCCGAGACAAACACCAAGCGTGGGGATGCCGGCCTCCGGCAAACGTCGGGCCACCTCCACCGAGATGCCGGCCTCCTTCGGAGTGCAAGGACCCGGTGAGATCACACAGCGCGCGTAGGATTCCTCGAGCAGTTGCTCGACGGTGGCCGCATCGTTGCGCACAGCGTCGACTTCGGCGCCCAACTCGCCCAGGTACTGGACGAGGTTGTAGGTGAACGAGTCGTAGTTGTCGATGACAAGTACGCGCATCGCTAGACCCGCCCTTCCGGACGCACGCGCCGCGTCTCGCCGCATCTGTCGAAGCCGCGCATACTCAAACCCAATCCGCCTGTTCGCAGGCAAGCTCGACGGCGCGCAGCACGGCCTTGCTCTTGTTCACCGACTCTTCGTACTCGTACTCTGGCTTGGCGTCAGCCACCGTCCCACCGCCCGCCTGCACGTATGCGACCCCGTCCTTCACGAC
Source organism: Solirubrobacteraceae bacterium (assembly GCA_036510155.1). Lineage (GTDB taxonomy): Bacteria > Actinomycetota > Thermoleophilia > Solirubrobacterales > Solirubrobacteraceae > Palsa-744. Next base: position 67,004 of record DATCEK010000012.1, read on the forward strand.
GACGGTGCGGATGTGGATCGCGGTGTCGAGGTCGCCCGTGTAGCTGAGGTAGCCGATCGCACCGCCATAGCCACCGCGCTTTGTGGACTCGAGCTCGTCGATTATCTGCATCGCGCGCACCTTCGGCGCACCAGAGAGCGTGCCCGGCGGCAGCACCGAGCGCAGCGCGTCCATCGCACCGACGTCCGCGCGCAACTTGCCAGACACCGAGGAGACGATGTGCATCACATGGCTGTAAGTCTCGATCTCCATCAGCTCGTCGACTGTCACACTTCCGTACTCACACACGCGTCCCAGGTCGTTGCGACCCAGATCGACGAGCATCACGTGCTCGGCACGCTCCTTCTCGTCTTCGAGCAGCTCATCGGCGATGCGCCTGTCCTCCTCGGGACTCGCGCCACGCGGGCGCGTGCCGGCGATCGGGCGTGTGGATACATGGCGTGCGGAGACCGTGAGCAGCGGCTCCGGGCTCGCGCCGGCGATCTGGAAATCGCAGAAGTCCAAGAAGTACATATACGGACTTGGGTTGACGGTGCGCAGGCCTCTGTATATGGAGAACCCCTCGACAGGCACCTCGGCCGACCAGCGCTGCGAAGGCACGACCTGGAAGGCGTCGCCCGCATAGATGTACTCGACGATCCGCGCCACCATCGCTTCAAAGCGCTCGCGTGTCATGTTCGACTCAAAGCGCGGCGCCTCGCGCACGCCGGCTTTCGCGCCGGGCGGCACAGGTCCGGCCAGGCATGCCCGCACTTCGGCGATCGTGCCCTCCGCTGCCTCGCGAGCCCGCTCGGGGTCTGGCTCGGCGTCGAGGTCGGCATTGGCCACGATCGTGATCGTGTGCTTGAGATGATCGAAGGCGACAAGTGCATCGGTCAGCATTAGCGCCATGTCCGGCAGGCCAAGCTCATCCGAGCTCGGCTCGCCGAGCGGCTCCACGGTACGCACCAGGTCATAGCCAAAGAAGCCCACAGCACCCCCCGTGAACGGGAACCCGCCGACCCCGTCGGGCAGCGGCGCCTGGCGACAGCCGGCGACCGCAGCGGCTGCCAACGCATAGGGATCGCCCGGATCAGCGAGCGACCAGCGCAACACCGAACGTGGTCGAAAGCCGATGAACGAGTAGCGCCCCATTCGCTGCCCTTGCTCAGCCGACTCGAGCAAGAAGGCGGGCTCACCAGGGGCCAGCTCGCGCAGCTTCAGAAACGCCGAGACCGGCGTCTCGCAGTCGGCGATGAACGTCTCGTGCAACGGGATCAGGTTGTAAGCCTCCGCCGCCCGCGAGGGGGCCGCATTACCGGCGGCGCTCATCGCGCGCATCCCGCCAGGCACGCGGGCGCGCAAAAACCGGTCGGACCCACAGGCGCACGCAAGCCGGTCGGGCCCCGGCTGACGCTACCGGCGGCGCTCATTGAGCACGCCCTCCGCGTCCGACAGCTCAAGGCCGCGGCTGTGCAGCAGCACGAGCAGGTGATAGGCAAGGTCGGCGGCCTCTTCGGCGACCCGCTCGTCGGTCTCCTCGCGTGCGGCACGGGAGACCTCCTCAGCCTCCTCCATCACCTTCTCGCCGATGCGCTTGGGATCGTCGAGCAGCTCTACGGTGTAGGAACCAGCGGGACGCTCGCTTGCGCGCGCGCGCAACGTGCGCTCGAGCGCCGGCAGCGTCTCGTGCGGAGCAGACGGCTCCAGCTCACCGCGATAGAAACAGCTGCGCTCTCCCGTATGGCAGGCAGGCCCGGCGGGCTCGACGAGTGCCAACAGAGCGTCGCCGTCGCAATCGACACGCAGCGCTCGGACCGCCTGGGTGTTGCCGCTCGTGGCGCCCTTGTGCCACAGCTCCTGGCGCGAGCGACTCCAAAGATGCAGCTCCCCGGTGGCACGCGTACGCTCCAGCGCAAGCTCGTTCATGTAGGCAAGCGTCAGCACCTCGCCGCTGCTCCAATCCTGCACCACGCAAGGCACGAGACCACGCTCGTCGTAGACGAGTAGCTGCTCCACTTCATCTGCTGCCGCTGCGCTCATCCGCCGAATTGTAGGTTGCAAAGAGTCTGTACGGAAACTCGGGTGCGTGGATGGCGTGTACATGACCAAGTGCCGCAAGAATCAAGTGCCCGCCCACCCCGGAGGCTTGGCGGCGCCAAGTCGAGGTCCGAGGACGCCGCGGCACGCCGCGTCAGGTGCCGCCAGGCACGTGCACGAGTTTCCGGACAGACTCTAAAGACATGCCCTCGTTGCTGGAGAGAAAGCTGATCGTCGTGACCGGCAAGGGCGGGGTCGGCAAGAGCACGGTTGCAAGTGCCCTGGGGCTCGCCGCGGCACAGCGAGGGCTGCGCACGATCGTGGTCGAGCTGGGCGCCCAGCATCACCTGCCCAACCTCTTCGCGGCCGATGAGATCGGACCGAATGGACCGGACCGGGCGATCGGCGCCAACGGCGACGAGCACAGCCGTCGCGGACACCGGCCCGACCCTCACGACGGCGAGGAGATCGAACTACAGAAGGGCCTGTGGACCATGTCGATCGACCCAGACCGGGCACTTGGCGAGTGGCTGCAAACACTCACCGGTCGCATCTCGGCGCGCCTGCTGACGTCGAGCAGCACCTTCCAGTACTTCGCGGCCGCGGCTCCCGGTGTGAAGGAGCTGGTGATCATGGTCAAGCTGCGCGAGCTGTGCGAGGGGCGCGGTGAGGCCGAGACCGGATCGGGCGATTCAAATCGCGAGAGACGAGGCCGACCCGCCTATGACCTCGTCGTGCTCGACGCGCCCGCCAGCGGCCACGCGCTTGCGATGCTGCGCTCACCGCAGACGTTCTCCGCGATCGTGCGCGTCGGGCCGCTTGCCGAGCAAGCACAGGCGCTGCGCGAGCTGCTCGAAGACCCGAAGCGATCGGCATACGTAGCGGTCACCCACGCGAGCGAGATGGCAGTCACCGAGACGCTCGAGCTGGAGGAAGGCTTGCGCCGCGAATTGGACCGAGACCTCGACGCG
>DATCEK010000013.1:0-5809 GCA_036510155.1 Solirubrobacteraceae bacterium
CCTACGCGACGGCGATCCTGCTCGGCTTCGGCGGCTTCTTCATCGCGCTGATGGTGTTCTACGCGACGCCGTTTGCCACGACCAACCCAGCTCCGGCCGAAGGCGTGGGTTTGGACCCGCTGTTGCGTCACCCGAGCATGATGATCCACCCGCCGATGCTCTACTCGGGCTACACGCTGTGCATCGTGCCGCTCGCCTTCGGGATGGGCGCTCTTCTTGCCAGGAAAGTCGACGCCGAATGGATCAAGGCGACACGGCGCTTTGCAATGGCCGCGTGGCTGTTCCTCGGCATCGGCATCATGCTCGGGGCACGCTGGTCCTATTCCGAGCTCGGCTGGGGCGGCTACTGGGGCTGGGACGCGGTCGAGAACGCATCGTTGATGCCGTGGCTTACGGCGACCGCCTTCATCCACTCGCTGATGATCCAGGAGAAGCGTGGGATGTTGAAGGTGTGGAACGTGTCGCTCGTGCTCGCTACGGGGACGCTCGCGATCATGGGCACCTTCCTCGTGCGCAGCGGCATCCTCAGCTCGATCCACGCTTTCGGCGGCCAGACGCTCGGTGTGCCATTCGTGATCTTGATCGGGGTGCTGATCCTCAGCTCGATCTATCTCGTCAGCTCGCGCCGAGACATGCTGCGCAGCGAGCACCGCCTCGACTCGCTGCTCTCGCGCGAGTCGATCTTCCTGGCCAACAACATCGTGCTCGTGGGCCTCTGCTTCGTGATCTTCTGGGGGACCTACTTCCCGCTCATCTCCGAGGCGCTGACCGGCCACGAGGCCTCTGTGGGTCCGCCCTGGTTCGACCGCTACACGGTGCCGCTCGCCCTGATCCTCGTGTTGCTGAGCGGCATCGGCCCGGTGATCGCATGGCGCCGAGCGACACTCGCAAACGCCCGCCGCAACTTCGTCATACCGCTCTCCTGTGCGCTGATGACGCTTGCGGCATTGCTCGCCGCCGGCGTGGCCGACAGCAAACCATTTGCGCTCGCAATGTTCTGCTGTGCAGCCTTCGTCTTTGGCAGCGTCGGACAGGAGTATTGGCGTGGGGTACGAGTGCGCCGCGCGATGGCGGGGGAGCCGGCGCCGTTGGCGCTGCTGGAGCTCGTCAAGCGCAACCGCAGGCGCTACGGCGGCTACGTCGTGCACATCGGCATCGCCGTCCTATTCGTCGGCGTGGCGGCATCCTCGTCCTTCCAGCATGCATCCGAGTTGAGCCTCTCGCCAGGCCAATCGACAAAAGTAGGCGCCTACACGGTGCGCTACGTGCGCCCGACGGCGTCGGTGACCCCGAAGTACGACCCGGTGCACACCGGTTCCACGCTCAGCCTCGGCGCGGTCTTGGACGTGAGTATCGGGTCCCACCCGGCCCGGCACGTCACAACGCTCACCCCCGCCGAGGACTTCTATGACTCAGGCGAACCCGCACAGGGGTCGGTCGCCCACCTGATCGGCGGTCAGCCGGTCAGCCAAGTAGGCATGGACGGTGGCATCAAGCGCGACATATGGAGTGCGATCGCGCCCGACATCGATACGCCGCGCCTGAAGCGGATCATCGAAATCGGCAACAAGACAATCCCGCTCGTGCGCCCCGACGAGGGCATGATCGCGGTCGCCGTGATGGCGCGCGAATACATGCGCTCGCCGCCTCCGGCCGAATTCCATTTGATCGTCTCCCCGCTCGTGATGTGGATCTGGATCGGCGGAGCGATCGTCGCCGGCGGCGCGCTGATCGCGCTATGGCCGGCCCCGAGCGCGGTACGCGCACGCGTCAGTGTGCGAGCGCGCAGCCGGGCCGCACGGCGTCTTGCTCGCGCTTAGCGCAATGACACCGACCGTCCTGGCGAACATGTCTGTGGACACTGTGCGAGCTCTCAGATGAGCGTTCTTGCGGCAATGTTGACGCTGGTGCTGCTGGCAGCGGTGATGGCGGTCGTGAGCCGGCCGCTGCTCATCGCGCGCACCCCGGGGGGCACAAGCAAGCCAGAGGAGTCAGACACGTCTGAACGCTCAGAGCTTGAAGCAGAGCGCGAGGCCAAGTATCGAGAGATTCGCGACACGGAGCTCGACTACCGCACGGGCAAGCTCTCCCAAGCGGATTATGAGGCGGTCGACGGCGCGCTGCGTGGCGAGGCAGTGGCAATACTTGACAAGCTCGAGAGCTCAGAAGAGAAGCGCACGGCCCAGGCCGCTGAAGGGGATCCAGCAGCCAAAGAGGATCAGGACACGGACCCAGCGAAGTAGGTCTTGTGAACCGCCTACCAGGGTTTCTTCAGCAAAAGGATCGTGTTCAGCACGAACACGATCGCGAAGGCGACGGTCCAGCGGTTGAGGTTGCGCTCCACCATCGAGCCGCCGCCCAGTGGACCCTGGCCACTGCCAACGCCGAACGCCCCGGAGAGGCCCGAATCCTTGCCAGAGTGCATCAGCACAAGGAAGATGAGCCCAACCGCGAGAAACACTTGCACAACCGAGTCGATCGCTTCCATCGGCAAAGCCTAGCGATTTCTGCAAGCACACGTGCGCAAAGTCGGCCAATTCGGCCATCTTCGAGGCTCCCGCCTCGGGTATCTGTACAGTCAGGTCGCTTTGCCGCTAGGAACGTCTATATGCGCTTGGACCACGCCATTTCACCCCGGAGTCACGGCTCCGATTACGAATCCTTTACCAAGCCGTGCTTCCCTGCCGATATGAATAGGGTCAGGGGGCTCCCGGGGTATCGGGATGCCCTGCTCGAACGCGACCATTGGACGAGAAAACGAATGAGCAGGGGCCAAGCATGTCGGGCATAGACGACGCGCCCTTCAGGCGACCCGTACCCCTGAATGTGCGTCGTGTGATCCTCTCCGCGCTTGCCGGCGGTGGGCTCACGGCAGTAAGCCTGAGCGGGCCACTCTCCGGTGGCGCGCTCGCGGCCGAACCCACGAGCGGTGGAGCCGCCGCGACTGGAACCACGACCACGCCGGCGCCGGCGGAACCGACCCAGACGCAGACGACCACCACGACCACCACGGCGACCACGCCGGAAGCGACAACCACGAGCCCGAACACGACCCCGACCACGAGCACCCCGGTAACCCCGCCACCGAGCGCTCCAACGCAGACGACGACTTCGACGAGCACCACGCAAGCGCCCCAGCCCAAGGCAAAACAGCCACAATCGTCGGTCGCCGGTCCGAAAGTCCTCGTCCAACACACCCAGGAAACAACTGGCGCGGAACCCGCTGCCACGGTGCCGAGCGCGACCGTCCCGGCCACCACACCGGCCCCGCCCAGCGGCCCAAGCAATGTCGCCGCCGCGCCTCAGCTTGCCGCGGCTCAGTCCGAGGCGCTCGCGGCGATGCTCGCCGGCTCCTCGGCCTCGATCCGGGCGCTTGACTTCTACCGGATCCCGCTGTATCTGCTGCCCATCTACCAGGCGGCGGCGGTGCAGTACGGAGTGCCCTGGCCTGTGCTGGCAGCGATCAACGAAGTCGAGACCGATTTCGGCGCCGACCTGTCCGTCTCGAGCGCCGGAGCCGTCGGCTGGATGCAGTTCATGCCCGAAACCTGGTTGCAATACGGCGTGGACGCCGTGAACGCGGGATACGCCGACCCCTATAACCCGGTCGACGCGATCTTCGCCGCCGCACGTTACCTGCATGCCGCCGGCGCCTCCAAGGATTTGCGAGCAGCGATCCTCGCCTACAACCACTCCGAAGCCTACGTCGAATCGGTGCTGCTGCGCGCGCGCCTGTTCGCCAGCTACCCACCTTCGGTGATCGCCACGTTGACAGGTCTCACCGAGGGCAGTCTGCCCGTCTCGGGAGCCAAGCTGAGCTCTACGTCGATCATCCCGCAGGGTGCCGTCGCGCCCGCCCCGGGGGGGGCGTCGAGCGCGACCGCCGGAGCCACGCCGCTGGCATCGAGCGCCGCCGACGCCTCGGCAAAAAAAGCCGCGAGGCTTCCGGGCTCAGCTCCAGCCCCCTCGCCCGCTGCTAGCGCCGCCAGGGCCAAGGCCGCCTTGAACGCTGCCGCGCCCCCGTCACAGCTCTCGGAGCTGCTTGCCCGCCGGGGGGCGCCGGTGGTGGCGGTCGAGGATGGGCGCATCGTCGGCATCGGCCACTCGCACAAGCTCGGCCGCTACATCGTGCTGCGCGACACCTACGGCGACCTCTTCACCTATGCCGGGCTTGGCAGCATCGCCCCCGACTATCGGCTGGCGAAGCCGACCCAAGTCCAGGTGCCCAAGGGCGCGCTCCAGAGCGGCGAAAGCGCCGGCAAGCCGACGCCGAAGCTCACAGCGAGCTCGGGAAGCCAGCTGCCCGTCACACTGCACATCGTCAAGAGGAAGACGGCCGCCTCCGCAAAGACCGCGAGCTCGGCGTCCTCCGGCGCAGGGGGGACAACACACGCGCCGCTCGAGGCAGCCTCTGGGGCATCACCCCTGGCGGGGGGTCGGCAAGCGGGCAAGGTTCGCGTGTTCGCCCATCCGAACAACCCAGATGCAGCAGCGGCCGCACGCATTCTGACGGCGCGCTCCGCCGGCGCCAAGGCCGCCGCTGAGGGCCTGCTAAAGCTGGGTCGTGGCGCCGTGGTAGCCCAGGGCACGGTGCTCGGCCACCTCGACACAAAGGTCGAAGGTCCGGACGCGAGTCTGCGCTTTGCGATCCAACCCGCCGGCGCGCAAAGCGCGATCGACCCGCGGCCGATCCTCGAGAATTGGCGCCAGCTCGGCATCGCCCTGCACCCGCAAGGCGCCAAAGACGGCCCGGTGCTCGATGGCGCCACCGCAAGCGACGCCTTCCTGCTATCGCGCGCCGAACTCGACAGTGCGGTGCTCGCCGATCCCGACATCAAGCTCGGCCGCTGCGATCGCGAACAGATCGACGCCGGAAAGGTCGGCTCCCGAGCGCTCGCGCTGCTCGTGTTCCTCTCGCGCAGCGGGTTGAAGCCGACAGTCGGAGAGCTGCGCTGCGGCCGCACCGAGCGGACGGCCAAGGGCCTTGTGAGCACTTTCCCGGCGCCGGACACGATCTACCTGGCTGCCATCAACGGTGTCCCGATCGCAGGCCACCAGGGAGCGGACACGATCACAGACATCACGATTCGCACACTGCTCACGTTGCAACACAAGTTCGCTCCGAAGTTGATCGTGAGCCTGATGAGATATCCAGGCGCGCCCAGCACGGTCGCTGCCCCCGACTACTCCGATTACATCAAGATCGAGCTGTCCAAGCCCGCCTCCGCGAAGACGAGCAAGCAGGTTGGCGCAAAAACGGCCCACACAGCAACCAAGAACACCACAGTCCCACTTCTCGCCAACCCGATCTTGAACACGCTCGAGTGGCAGCGGCTGATGAGCCAGCTGAGCACACTGCAGACGCCGAAGCTGTCGAGGAAGCCGAGTGCCTCGGCGATACGCGACAAGAGCCCCGCGACCCCCAATTCTCCCGCCTCCGGGGCGCGGCCGTAAGCTCCAGCTGCCGGTAGACGCCGTAGCAGCCCCCTCAGGTCGTGGCAGCGGCGTATCGGCAAGTCAGGAAACCTTGCCCTCGCACTCCAAGTAGACCGCGAGTGGAGCGAGGCTGCGGTATGCGCTGATACCACCGCCTCACCCCGTTCAGCTCCTCAGCCGGTGCTGCTTTCGCTACCGGCAGGCGCTCCACCAGCAGGCGCTCCACCGGCAGGCGGTGCTCCGGCGCCACCGGCAGGCGCTCCACCGGCCGGTGGAGCTCCGGCGCCAGCGGGGGGCGCACCGGCAGGACGCCTGAAGGCGCTCGTCAGTGAGCTACGACACTTCGCCGAGGCGGACTTGAACTGTGAGCTGG
>DATCEK010000014.1:0-16356 GCA_036510155.1 Solirubrobacteraceae bacterium
GTCTCGTGCTCGACGCCCACCTGGGCGATCTTCGCCTCGTTGGAGTAAGCCACGATTCCACCGAGCACGTACTCGGAAGCGCCCGGTGGGTCGGTCAGTCGCGCCAGCAGCAGGCCGCCTGTGCACGACTCGGCGACGGCAATCGTGTGTGTCGCGCCTGCCAAGTCGTCCTGCTTGGCTGCGGCGGAACGATCCGAGCTTGCCGGCGAGTCTCCCGGCCGCTTTCCCCGTAGCAGCGCCGCCACCTGCGCGTCGATCGTTGTGCCGTCGGTCGAGTAGAGCGTGTCGGCATGGCGTGTGGCGACGATCCGCGCGAACTCGTCGTACGCCGCTTGGGCGTCGGGCTCGTAGCGGGTGACGATCTCGATCTCGCCACTGCGCAAGCATGTCGTGATCTCGAGTGTGCTCAGGTCCACTCCCTGGCTCTCGGCCCGGCGCAGCGTCTCGGCGATCTCCGACTCCGGTATGCCGAACAGACGCAGCATCTCGACGCGGTAGACGGACGCGCCGGCGATCGCCGAACGCCACGCCTCGGTTGCCGCCGCCTGCTTCCACATCGGCTGTAGCTCACGCGGCGGCCCCGGTAGCACGACCACGGTGGGACCTTCACGTCCCTCGGCCGGGGCCACGACGAGACCCGGTGCGGTGCCAACCGGCTCGAGCACGGTCGCGCCGCGTGGAATCGTGGCCTGCTTGCGGTTGCCGTGGGCGATCGCGTCGCGGTCGAGGTTGGGGTAGCGCGCGGCGAGCGGGCGCAGGATCTCGGCGATGCGTCCCTCCAGTGCCTCGTCCAGGACCATCTCACGGCCTTGAAAGGAGCCGACGACCTCGGCGGTCAGGTCGTCGGCTGTCGGTCCCAGACCGCCGCTTGTGATCACCACGTCCAGGCCCTCGCTTGCCATCGACTCGAGCGCTGCCAGCAGATCTTGGGGGCGATCGCCCACTATCGCGATCTGGGCGAGGTCGACGCCCGCCTCGAGCAGCCGGTCGGCAAGCCAAGGGCCATTGCGGTCGCGCACGCGTCCCGTGAGCACCTCGGTGCCCGTTACCAGGATCCCGGCGCGGGGCGCTTCGCTCATTTGCACGTCGGCTGTTGGGAGGCGGCGAGCACATGGCGTCCGCTGCTCGTGATCGAGTAGCCAATCGGCTTGCTCGACGCAGGCACGCTCAGCGCCTTGCCGTCCACATAGAGTTTCACCGCATTGTTACCCAGCAGCAGCTCGAAGCGTGTCGAGTGATAGTCGCGTGGCGTGTAGGAGCCCGGTTCGAGCGTGAGGCCTGGAATGCGCTTGCTGCCGGCAGCATCGATCAGGCACACGTACACGGGAGCGGAGGGATGCAGCGAGAGCGTCACGCGTGCGTTCGTGCCGGCCGCAGTCGTGGTGGAGGTCTTGGAGACGTGGCCGCCACGTCCCGTGCTCCGGCTTTCGTAGAGGTTTCTCGAATTCGCCGATGGCGGAGGCGATTCAGCCGCTTTTTCTTTGTGGAGGATCAGCGCCGCGATCAACGCCACAATCAGGAGACTGAACGCGCTCACCGCGATCACATAGCCGCGCGAGGGACCCTGCCTCTTCGAGCTCGCGCGTGTGGGCGCTCGACGCGGCGGTGACATCACCGGCTGATGGTCCAGCTCGCTCGGCTGCTCGTAGCTCATGCGGTATTCGTCGACGAGCGCCTTCGCGTCGAGTCCCAGCGCCTGGGCGTAAGTGCGCAGGAAGCTGCGCACGAACGTCGGCCCCGGCAACAGGTCCCACTCTTCATTCTCCAGAGCGCGCAGATACTTGGCGCGGATCTTCGTCTGCGCCTCGATCTCGGACACGTCGATACGAGCACGCATCCGCGCCTCTCGTAGGGTCGCTCCGATCTCAGCCATATCAGCGCAACAGGCTAGTGACTCCGGCCCACACAGGTGTATTTCGAGCGGCACATGTGCCGCTCGCCGGGTCGCACATGTGCGACCCGGTCGACCCTTGCATGCAAGGGTCGACCTGACGGTGCATGCACCGTCAGGAAATAACCCTCAAGAAATCGCGCAAAAGAGCTCAAGTGGAAACCGACGCCTCGCTTGGCGTCTGTGTGTCGCCTGAATTACCCACCATGGCAAGCACCCTGGGCACGTCCGCCTCGCCGATCAGCACCTGACGGGGCTTTGAGCCCTCATAGCCGGAGATCACACCGCGCCGCTCCAGCATGTCGATCAGCCTGCCCGCGCGGGTGTAGCCGAGGCGCAAACGTCGCTGCAACATCGAAGTCGAGGCCGTCTGCATTTCCGCGACCAGCCTGATCGCATCACTCAGCAACGGATCCTCATCGGGATCGAACTCGTCATCGCCGCTCTTCTCGGGCTCGGCAGGCTCGACCTCCTCCAGCAGCTCCTCGCGTAGCTCCGGCTCGCCCTGCCTGCGCCACAGGTCGGTCAGCTTCGCGATCTGCGCCTCATCGATATAGGCGCCCTGGATGCGCTGAAGGCGCGAGGAGCCGACCGGGCTGAACAGCATGTCGCCCTGGCCGAGCAGCGACTCGGCGCCGTTCTGGTCGAGGATCACGCGCGAGTCGGTCTGGCTCGAAACAGAGAAGGCGATGCGCGAGGGCACGTTGGCCTTGATCATGCCCGTGATCACGTCCACCCTCGGGCTCTGCGTCGCGAGCACCAGGTGAATGCCGACGGCGCGCGCCTTCTGGGCGAGGCGGATGATGGAGTCCTCCACGTCGGCGGGAGCGACCATCATCAGGTCCGCGAGCTCGTCGATCACGCACAGGATGTAGGGCAATGGCGCTTCGCTCCGAGACTCGCGCGCCTTGTTGAGCTCGATCAGGCTGCGCGTGCGCGACAGGGACATGATCGAATAGCGCTGCTCCATCTCCCTGACCAGGTTCTGCAAAGCATTGGCAGCCATCCGCGGGCTGGTGATGACCGGGGTGAGCAGATGCGGGATCGACTCGTAGTGGTTGAGCTCCACTTGCTTGGGGTCGACCAGCACGAGCCGCAGCTCATGCGGGGTCGCACGCAACAACACGCTGCACAACATCGCGTTGATCGCCCCCGACTTGCCCGCGCCGGTCGTGCCCGCAACAAGCAGGTGCGGCATCTTCGCGAGGTCGGCGCCGATCGCCTTGCCGGCCACGTCCTTGCCCAGCCAGACGGTGAGCGGTGACCAGTCCTTGGGCGGCTCCTGGAAGACGTCGCCGAGCCTGACCATGCGCCGCTTGGCGTTGGGAACCTCCACCCCCACCGCCTGCTTGCCAGGGATTGGCGCCAAGATCCTGATGTCGGTGGCCGCCAGCGCATAGGCCAAGTCGTCCTTCAGTTGGGCGACCTTGCCGACCTTCGTGCCCGGCGCCAGGCGCAGCTCATAACGCGTGATGTGTGGGCCGGCGACCGTGCCGATCACCTTTGCCTGCACGCCGAAGTGGCCGAGCGCCTCAACCAGGCTCGTCGCGGTGCGCTCCTGTCCGGCGGTGTCGGGGCGCGCCTGCTCTGCTGTGGAGCGCGTCAGGATGCGCTCGGCTCCGGGCAGCTCCCAGACGAACTCGGGATCGTCGGTGACCGCGTCGCGCAGACGGCCCTGTGGGGTGAGCAGTGACTCGTCGATCGGCTCGGCGGCAGCCTCGTCATCGTCTGACTCGGACTCTTTTGTGGAGCGAAGATCGACGGCTGCGAACGATCCGTCCTCGTCCTCCCCCTCTGCCCTGGCCTGGGGATCGGGCTCGCCCTCCGGCTTACTCGGTTCCATCACGTCGTTGACGTCGACATCCCAGGGATCCAAGACCGGCGCCGCACCGTCGACAGAAGGCGCCTCTACGTGTGTAGCTCGCACGATCAGCTCCTCCGGAGCCGGCTCCGGAGGCTGAAGCGAATGCTCAGCGGACTTGCTTGAATCGGTTTGCGCGCGCTTGGAGAGCTCGTCTCGAGCTGACTTGCTCGCGCTCTCGAGGGCGCTTGCTCGAGCACGCAACACACGACTGGTGTCGACCAGGCCGTTGCCTGTCGCACGTACGACCACAGCCAGCGAGAGGCCCGTAAGCAAGACCACACCCACCACGAGCAGAAACACGACAAGGATGTCCACGCCCACGGTCTGCACCAGCCGATGTGAAATCCAGTAGAGGCCCTGGCCGAGGATGCCCCCGTGGGACTGCAGAAAGGTGGAGCTCCATTGCTCGGAGCGCGCGGCGGTGGGGGTGCCACTGCTGAGCCCCAACGTGCCTGCTGCAAGCGCCAATGTCACAGCAGCGAAGAGGCACAGGCCTCCGGTGCGCAGCGGTCTGCGTGTCGGCATGAACTGAGCGAAGAGCAGCGCGCTGCCGCCGACAACGAGGGCTACAGGAGCCAACTGTCGCGCTTGGCCGAAGCACCAGCCCAGGGCGCTGGCAAGCCCCTGGCCCACCTTCCCCCCATCCCAGTGGCCATAGAGGACAAAGCCCATGAACACGCCCACGGCCACCAGCCCGAGTCCGAGCACGTCACGCTGATTCTGGCTCAGCACCGGCCATTGCAGCGAGAATCCGTCGAGCAGGCCGGATGAGCCGCGGCCCCGTCCACGCCTGCCGGGTGCGCGCGTCCGGGCGTTGGCGCGCGCGCCTCGTCGTGGCGCCTGCTTGCGGGCGGGCTGACGCTTGGGGCTTCTACGGGCGGCAGGCATCAGGGCCAGCTTCGACGTGCGCCCTCCAGACCCTGCTTATGATCGAGCGCGAGTCAGGTCATCTGTGTGGCCACGGTCGACCGCTCGCCCGGACGATCTCGGTTTGTGCGGGTTCCCCTACGCGGGAGCGACCCTTACTATGGCTTTAGTGCACACCGCTACACAGAGTGGTTGAGATGAGCGAATTCACCCGTGCCCCCCGCGTGCTCGTCGTCGAGGATGACGAGGACATCGCCTTGGCGCTCCAGCGCTCGTTGCGCATGGAGGGCTACGAGGTGCGTGCCGCCGCCGACGGCAACGCCGCGCTCGAGCACGGGCGCACGTTCGCCCCGGACCTCGTGATCCTCGACCTCGGTCTGCCCGAGCTCGACGGGATCGAGGTGGCCAAGCAGCTGCGCGACGGCGACGACGTTCCGATCTTGATCTTGACGGCGCGCGATGCGCTGGAGTCGCGCGTGGAGGGACTCGACGCGGGCGCTGATGACTATCTCGTCAAGCCCTTCGAGCGCCAGGAGCTGCTCGCGCGCATGCGCGCGCTGCTGCGCCGCCGTCCACCACGTGGCTCGGCGCCCCTGCGTGTCGGCGATCTCTCGCTCAACGTCGACACGCACGAGATCGCCCGTGGCGAGCGCCAGATCGAGCTGACCCAACGCGAGTTCGAGCTGCTCGAGTACCTGATGCGCAACGAGCGCATCGTCATCTCACGCCAGCGCCTACTGGACGAGGTATGGGGCTATGACCCCTTCTCGACGACCAACACGATCGAGGTGTTCGTCTCCAATCTGCGTCGCAAGCTCGAGGCCGAGGGCGAGCCAAGGCTTTTGCACACGATCCGCGGAGCCGGCTACGTCCTCAGGGCTTAGCCAGCTCTTCGCGCGTTTCAGCGAGCGCGTGTCGGTCGCGTTCGACCGTCTGCCGATCCGCACGCGCCTGGCCGGCGTCTCAGCGCTGCTGACGTTCACGATCCTATGCGCGTTCGCATTGGTCGTGGGCTCGCTCACCGTTCACCGTATTCGCTCCAACTTCAACCGCGAAGTGGCGGCGGCCACCACCAACTTCGCCAGTTTCCTACAAGTGAGCGTCACCGGCAATCAGGCCGAAGGCTTCACGCTGCACGTCACCAACCCCCCCGACCTCAACCGCTTCGCAAGCTCCGAGCATGCCGCGATTCGCATCCTCAGCATCAGTGGCGGCGTGCTCACCTCGAGCGCCGGAGCGCCCAACTTCGGCGGAGCCAACGAAACAGACGCGGACGGCTATCGCGTTGATACGCAACTCGTGCCGCTCGACGCTTCGGTCGGCGGGGACATCGTCGTTCAGTACGGTCGGCGTCTCTCCGACGTCGAGGGCACCATCGCGCGCGTCGAGCTTCTGCTTCTGCTGGGAGTGCTCGCCGGCACGGGCCTCGCGCTGCTGGCCGGGATGATGATCGCGCGGCGCGCGATGACTCCGATCGCCGAGCTGACCAGAACGGCCGAGCAGATCGCGCGCACGCGCGACCCCAGCCGCAGCGTTCCAGAACCACTCGCCGAAGACGAGGTCGCCGAGCTCGCCCGCACGCTCGGCGGCATGTTGCATGAGCTCGACGCTGCCCACGCCGAGACCGAAGCCACGCTTGCGCGCCAGCGCCAGTTCGTGGCGGATGCTTCGCATGAGCTGCGCACGCCCCTGACAAGTGTGCTTGCAAACCTCGAGCTGCTGGCCGAGTCGCTGCACGGCGAAGAGGCCGACGCCGCGCGCTCCGCCTTGCGCTCATCCCAGCGCATGCGCCGCCTCGTGGCCGACCTGTTGCTGTTGGCTCGCACCGACGTCGGGCGCGTCGTGCGGCGTGAGCCGTGCGACCTTGCCCAGATCGTGGTCGAGGCCGCGGCCGAGCTGGGGCCGGTCAGCGCACAGCACGAGATCTCACTCGAGGTGCAACCGGCCGTCGTCGAGGCCTCTCGCGACGAGCTGCACCGGTTGGCGCTCAACCTGATCGAGAACGCGCTGCGTCACACGCCGGCGGGCACCGAGATCCGCGTCTCGACGGCCATCGACCCTCACGGGCAGGCGTGCCTGATCGTCGAGGACGACGGACCTGGAGTGCCTGAGCGCCTGTCCGCGACGCTGTTCGAGCGTTTCGTGCGCGGCGCCGGCGATCGCGGTGGCTCTTTCGGCCTCGGCCTTGCGATCGTCAGAGCCGTGGCGGAGTCCCACGGCGGCAGCGTCTCGGTCGAGCAAACTCACCCAGGCGCCGAGCGTCCGGGAGCACGCTTCGTTGTGAGCCTTCCGGCCCTAGACCTCGACAACGACCGGCAAGACCATCGGCCGCCGGCGCAGGCGGTCATAGACTAGTTTCGCCAGGTCGTCGTGCAGCATCTGCTGCAGCAGGTCCACCTCGCGGATCTCCTCCTTGGCGGCACGCCCGAGCGTCGTGTCGACCGTCGAGCGGATCTCCTCGAAGAGCTCGCCCGCCTCCTCGGGAAACGGGACGCCGCGGAAGATCACCTCCGGGTCGGCCACCGAGCGCCCATCCTGCTCGGCGATCGTCACGACCACGATGAAGATGCCATCAGCGGAGAGCATGCGCCGGTCGCGAAGCGCCACGTCGGCCATGTCGCCGATCTCGACGCCGTCGACGAAAACCATGCCTGACTGCTCGTGCTCTTTGAAGCGGGCGCCGCGCTCGTCTATGTCGAGCGGCAGGCCATTCTCGCCTTGGAAAATGTCGTCGGGCTCGATGCCGACGGCTTCGGCCAGCTGCGTGTGCAGGCGCAGACGCTTGAAATCGCCGTGGAAGGGCATCACATAGCGCGGTTTGGTCAAGTTGAGCATCAGCTTGACCTCCTCGGCGTAGCCGTGGCCTGAGGCATGCACCGGAGCGTCGCGGGCGGTGACCACATCACAGCCGATGTGGTAGAGCCGATCGATCGTCTCGTTGACAGCGCGCTCGTTGCCCGGAACGGGAGTCGCTGAGAACACGACCGTGTCGCCGTGGCGCAACTTGACCTGGGGATGGTCGCGGTAGGCCATGCGCCGCAGCGCCGAGAGCGGCTCCCCCTGTGAGCCGGTAGAGATGATCACAATGCGCTCGTCGGGAAAGTCTTCGATCTCGCGTGTCCCGACAAGGATGCCCTCGGGCACATCGACGTGCCCGAGCGTGCGGCCGATGCCGACGTTCTTGCGCATCGAGCGTCCCACCAGCGAGACCTTGCGGTTGAGTGCCGCGGCAGCGTCGATCACCTGCTGCACGCGGTGGATGTTCGAGGCGAAGCTTGTGACGATGATGCGCCCCTCGCAGCGTGCGAACGCCTCCTCCAAGTGCGGCCCGACCAGCGACTCCGACGGCGAGAAACCCTCGCGGTCAACGTTGGTGGAGTCACCGCACAACAGCAGCACGCCCTCGCGCCCCAGTTCTGCCAGGCGCGAGACGTCCGCCGGCGCTCCGTCCACCGGGGTCTGGTCGAACTTGTAGTCGCCGGTTATCAGGACCGTGCCGAGGTCGGTCCCAAGCGCCACTGCGCTCGAGTCGGGAATCGAGTGCGTCATGTGGATCATCTCGAGCGAGAACGGCCCCAGATCGAGCATCTCCCCGGGCGCGACGTCGCACAGCTCGACGTCGCGCAGCTTGTGCTCGTCGAGCTTGGAGCGGGCCATCGCGATCGTCAGCGGACCCCCATAGACCGGCGGCACGTTCTCCTGGCCCAGCTCGCGCACGACCCACGGCAATGCGCCAAGGTGATCCTCATGCCCGTGGGTGACGACGATCGCCTCGATGTCGCGGGCCCGCTCGCGCACGTAGGAGAAGTCGGGCAGCACCAGGTCGATGCCGACCATCTCTGGAGTCGGGAAGCGCAGACCGACATCGACGACGACGATTCGACCGTCGTACTCGAGGACGGTCATGTTCTTGCCTATCTCTCCCAGACCCCCCAGGGGCAGGATGCGTAGCTTGCTCATTTCGCGGGCTCCCTCCGGAGCAAAGCGCAAGGCGCGCTCACGCGCCGCTCGCCTGAGTGCTCGTTGCGGCCTTGCGCTCCCCGGCCGAGTGGCTCTCCGCAGGCAGGAGATCGTGGTGCACGAGCATCGCGCGCACCTCGGCAAGCTCATGCTCGTCGGCCTCGATCATCGGTAGGCGCAAGCCGCCGACTTTGTGACCGAGCATGTTCAAAGCCGCCTTGGTGCACGTGGGGCTCGAGGTCATGAACAACGTCTCGTAAACGTCCTCGAGGCTTGCGTCGATCTCGGCGCGGTGCTCGGGCTCCTCGACCATGCGGCGCATCTCATCGCCGACGATGTGACTGGCAACACAGATGCCGCCGGCGCCTCCGATATCGAGCGTATGCGCGAAGGTGGCGTCGTCGCCGGTATACAGCTCGAGCCCATCGACCAGTTGCAGCTCGGCCTGATTCGACTGCTTGACACCCTCGATGTGCTCGATCTGCGCCAGGCGTGCCAGCAACTCCGGCCCCATGTTGACCGCCGTTCGTCCCGGAATGTTGTAGAGCAAGATCGGCCTGTCGGTGGCCTTGGCGACCTCTTCATAGTGGCGCACTATCCCACGTGGACTTGGCTTGTTGTAATAAGGCGTGACGCTCAAGGTTGCGTCCACACCGTGTTCGCTTGCGATCTCGGTCAGGTGCACGGCGTGTTTGGTGTCGTTGGAGCCGGTGCCGCCGATGATCGTCGTGCCGGGCGGGCGCTCGCGTGAGGCCAGGCCGATCAGGTCGAGATGTTCCTCGTCGGTGAGGGTCGCCGCCTCCCCCGTAGTCCCGCACACCACGAAGCCGTCGGAACCGTGCTCGGCGAGATGGTGCATCAGTGCGACGAACGCTTGCTCGTCGACGCGCAGGTTCTCGTCGAATGGCGTGACGATCGCTGTCAAGATGGTGCCAAGCGGGCTTGCCGGCGGCCGGGAGTGTGTGCCCTTCAGGGTGTTCATTGTGTGCAGTATTCCAGGTGTGTCGGGTGTGGATGGTGGCGTGCCTGCATTTGCTCAGGCGCCCGCGAACAGAAGATGCTCGAGGCCCACCACGGGCGTGCTTTGTAGTGTTCGGACACCCCGAATAGCCAGTAGCACGCCGGGCATGAAGGACTCGCGGCCGGTTGTGTCGTGGCGGATCGTCAGTGTCTGCGCTTCGTCGCCGAGGATGACCTCTTGGTTGGCCACGATGCCCGGTAGGCGCACCGAGTGGATTGGGGGCGGCGCCCCACCTGAGGCCTCCGCCATCAGTTGCGCTGTGCGCGCAGCCGTGCCGCTGGGCGCGTCGAGCTTGCGGTCGTGGTGCAGCTCGATGATCTCGGCCTTTTGCATGTGCTTGGCTGCCTCGGCCGCGAAGCGCATCATCAGGACCGCGCCAATCGCGAAGTTGGGTGCTACGAGCACGTTTGCCGGCTGGCTTGTTGGTGCTCGATTTGGCCCTCCCCCCGCGCGCGCGGGGGGCATCGCGTCTTTTTGCAGTGCCAAGAGGCCCTCGCCGAGTGCATCCAGATCGAAGCCGGTGGTGCCGATCACCGCATGTACCCCTGCTCGCGCACACAACAGCGCGTTCTCCAGCGCCGTGTCGGGGAGTGTGAAGTCGACCACCACCTCTGGAGTGGACTGCTCGACCATCTCCACGAGCGTGACCTCCAGCAGCGGATCGGCGCGCCCGACGAGCTCCATGTCGCCGGCTCCCTCGACAGCGGTGCAGACAGTCTCGCCCATCCGCCCCGCCGCGCCCGCAACGCCGACGCGGATCACGACCTCGCCCCCATGCCGATCGCGAAGCAGCCAACTTGCGTGCGAGCGGGTTCCAAGTCGAGACGGATCACGCCGCGAGTGCCCCGAGCGGTGCCAGCGCCTCTCCAAAGATGCTCTCATCGGCCCCGACGCCCGCCACCGAAAGCTGCTCGCCGGCGAACAGCTCGATGGCCAGCTCGTGCAGATCGCTCGCCTCCACAGCGTCGATTCGCTCGATGATCTCATCCACCGAGAGGATCGGCAAGTCGCTGAGCGCCGAGGAGCCCAAGCGGTTCATGCGTGCCGCAGTCGACTCCAGCGCGAGCACTATGCGTCCCTTGACATTCTCACGCGAGCGCGTCAGCTCCTCGTCGCTGACAGGCTCGGCAACGAAGCGCTCGAGCTCCCCTGCGATCGTCGCGATCGCCTCGCCCAGATTGTCGGGACGCGTGCCCACGTACAAGCCGACCTCGCCGGTGTGGGCGTGCAAGTTTGAGAAGGAGAAGACCGAATAGGCAAGGCCTCGCTTCTCGCGCACCTCCTGGAAGAGCCGCGAAGAGGAGGTTCCGCCCAGCACGCCTTCGAGCACCCGCAGCGCAAAGCGGCGCTCGTCATGACGGGAGATGCCCTGGCCACCCAGGCACACGTGGTACTGCTCGGTGTCCTTTTGCAGGAAGCGAATGCGCCGCTGGAAAGACGGAGATTGCACGGGAGAGAGGATCGCCGAGCCGCTCATGCTCACGCCCGCCGGGATCGCCTCGCCCACCAGCCTCACGAGCTCCTCGTGATCGACCGACCCAGCTGCAGCGACGACGATGCTCTGTGGCAGGTAGCGCTCGCTGTGGAATGCGCGCAAGCCGTCGAGCCCCACCCCAGCGACCACCTCGGCGCGCCCGATCACTGCGCGCCCGAGTGGGTGTTTGCCGAAGACCGCCTCGCCCAGCTCGTCAAAGACCCTGTCCTGCGGATCGTCTTCGTACATCGCGATCTCCTCGAGCACCACCTTCTGCTCGGCTTGCAGATCCTCGAAGCGCGGCTGCCAGATCATCTCCCCCATCACGTGCAACGCGCGCTCGAGATGACGGTCGAGCACGCGCGTGAACAGGGAGGTGCTCTCGCGATCGGTGCCGGCATTTATCTCAGCGCCCATAGCGTCGAAGATCTGGTCGATCTCCTCCGAGCGGTAGCTGTCGGTGCCGCGAAACAACATGTGCTCGAGCAGGTGCGAGAGTCCCGCTTGATCGTCGGTCTCCATCGCCGAGCCCGTGCCGATCCAGAAGCCGAGTGCCACCGAGCGCACGTTCTCCATGCGCTCGGTGATCACCCGCACGCCGTTCTCCAGCGTGGTTATTCGATGGTGGGACAACCCGTTAGGGCCTATGGCCCTTAGTCGCGGTCGCGGCCGCCGTGGCGCGGACGACCGGAGCCGCGGTCGCCGCTACGCGGCGGACGACCCTCACGTCCGTTGCGGTCTCCACTACGAGGCGGACGACCGCCGCCACCACCGCCACCACTGACAGTGGCGAGCTCCTCGACGCTCTTGCCGGCTATCTCGGGATCGTCGGCGAGGCGCAGGCCGATGCGTCCGCGCTCGCGGTCTACCTCGACCACGCGCACGTTGATCTCATCGCCCTTGTTGAGCACATCCTCGACGGTGTCCACGCGCTGGCCGGGCGACACGTTTGAGATGTGCAGGAGTCCGTCGGTGCCCTTGGAGAGCTCCACGAATGCGCCGAAGGTCGTCGTCTTGACGACCTTGCCGGCGAACTCGTCACCGACCTCGACCTCCTTCATCATCGTGCGGATGCGCTCCACGAGCGCATCGCCGAGCGTGCCGTTGGCCGAGTACACGAGCACCTGGCCCTCGTCGTTGACGTCGATCTGCGATTCGAACTCCTCGGAAAGGCCACGAATCGTTTCGCCGCCCTTGCCGATCAGCATGCCGATCTGCGACGGGTCGATCTGGATCGTCTGGATGCGCGGGGCGTGCTGTGAGAGCTGCTCGCGCGGACCCTGGATCGTGTCGGCCATCTTGCCGAGGATGAACGTGCGCGCCTTGTGCGCCTGGGTCAACGCATCTTTGAGGATCTCAAAAGTGACGCCGGAGATCTTGATGTCCATCTGCAAGGCAGTGATGCCCTGCTCGGTGCCGGCCACCTTGAAGTCCATGTCTCCGAGATGGTCCTCGACGCCCGCGATGTCGGTGAGCACGATGTAATCGTCGCCCTCCTTGATCAAGCCCATCGCGATACCGGCCACCGGGCGCTTGATCGGCACGCCCGCGTCCATCAACGACAGCGAGGAGCCGCACACCGAGGCCATCGAGGAGGAGCCGTTTGACTCGAAAATGTCCGAGACCACGCGGATCGTGTAGGGGAACTCCTCGATCGAGGGGATCACCGGCACGAGCGCACGCTCTGCCAAAGCTCCGTGACCGATGTCACGGCGCTTGGGGCCGAGACGGCCTGCCTCCCCTACCGAGAACGGCGGGAAGTTGTAGTGGTGGAAGTAATACTTCTTGGTCTGCAGCCCGAGCGTGTCGAGGCGCATCTCCTCCTTGAGCGTGCCGAGCGCGGCGGTGCTGAGCGCCTGCGTCTGCCCACGCGTGAACAGCGCAGAGCCATGCGTGCGCGGCGTGACGCTCACTTCGATCGTGATGTCGCGGATCTCATCCTCGGCGCGACCGTCGGGGCGCTTCTTGTGCACCGCGATGCGCTCGCGGATGATCGCCTTCTCCAGCTTGTCGAAGGCAAGCTGCGCTTCGGCCTTTTTCTCCTTGGCGGCCTTGGCCGCCTCCTCGCTTGCACCCTCGGGCGCAGCGGGGCCGTACTCCGCAAGGATTTCCTCCTCGACCGCTTTGCATGCGTCCTGGCGCTCGAGCTTGTCCTCGACCTGGGTTGCCGTATCGAGCGCGGCGCCGTGTGACGCCTTCACTTTCTCGAGCAGCTGCGGATCGACGCTCGGCGCGGTGATCGGAGTCTTCTCCTTGCCAACCTTCTCAGCCAGCTCGATCTGCAGCGCACAGATCTTCTTGATCGCGGAATGGGCGATGTCCAGGGCGTCGAGGATCTCGGCCTCTGAAATCTCGTTCGCGCCGGCCTCGACCATCAGGATCGCGTCCTGCGAGCCGGCGACGACGAGGTCGAGGTCGGAGTTCTCGAGCAAGTCCTCCTCGTTGGGGTTGACGACGAAGTTGCCGTCGATCTTGCCGATCCTCACAGCGCCCACAGGCCCCGCGAACGGGACGTTTGAGATCATCAGCGCCGCCGAGGCGCCGTTCATCGCAAGGATGTCATACGGGTGAACCTGGTCCACGGAGATCGGGATCGCCACGAGATGCGTCTCGTAGTTCCAGCCCTTGGTGAACAGCGGGCGCAGGGGGCGGTCGATCATGCGCGCTGTCAGCGTCGCCTTCTCTCCCGAGCGTCCCTCGCGCTTGAAGAACGAGCCGGGGATCTTCCCGGCGGCATACATCCGCTCCTCGACGTCGACGGTCAGCGGCAGGAAATCCACATCGCGCTGGCCGCCTGCGGTGGCGGTTGAAAGAACCATCGTGTCGCCCTGGCGGACGACCACTGCGCCGGAGGCCTGCTTGGCCATCCTGCCGGTCTCGAATGAGATCTCACTACCTGCAATCTCCACGGAGACCCGTGTAACGGCGTTGCTACTCATATTTGAACTACCTTCCCTCTCCGCCCGTCGGTCGGCGGAGCCGTTTTCTTTTATCCTTGTATCCGAACGTGTGGAGCTTAGCGGACGCTAGACGTTCTTCAGGCCGCCAAGGATCATGTGTACGGGAGGAAGGTCTGCCGGGGAAGGCGCCTGATAGCTCCAACGCACCTCACCGTCTGGGCCGACGATCACGAGCGCCCGTTGAGGAAAGCCGCCGGGGTGCAGCACACCGAAGGCTCGGCAGGCCGCGCCCTTGGGCTCGAAGTCAGACAGCTGCGCAATGCTGACATCCAGCTTCTCGCGAAAAGCTTTTTGCGCCCAGCTCGAGTCGCAGGAGACGCCGTAGATGTCGGCGCCTTGTGCGTTGATCTCCGCCAGCGACTCGTCATAGACCTGTAGCTGGTCGGTGCACACCGGGCTGAAAGCGAATGGGTAGAAGACAAAGACCGTCGTCTTTCCCTGCAGGTCTTCCTGGGTGAACTCCTCGCCGGCTTCGGTGGCGAGCTTGAAGTCGGGGACCTGCGTCCCCGGAGCAAGCACTGTGGCAGCTGAGTCGGTGGCGCTCATCGGGAATGGTCTGGCTGTTGGGAGGGTCGAGAATCAAGCAGACCAAGGACGCAGAGAGCGCAGTGTGATTTGCACATAAGCGATCGAGGACGCAGGTATGCGCCGATTGTCGGCCGTCCCAACCTACTTACGGAGACCTAGCTCCTTGATGAGAGCACGGTAGCCCTCGAGATCCTTGCGCCGCAGATAATCCAGAAAGCGCCGGCGGCGGCCTACAAGCATCAAGAGGCCGCGGCGCGAGTGATGGTCCTTGCTCTGCTCACGCAGATGCTCGGTCAGGTGGTTGATGCGCTCGGTCAGCAAGGCCACCTGGACCTTGGTGTTGCCGGTGTCCTCTACGCCTGAGCCGAACTTTGCGGCGATCTCTCGCTTGCGCTCTGTGGTTATCGTCATAGCGGTCGCACAGGCTAGCAGCCTCGGGGAGCGCGAGTCCCTTGCGTTGCATGGGCCGGCATTCTCGACATGTCAGGCAGCCGGAGATTCACGAGGTCTCAGGCGGCGATTCCGCGCGTGCGCTCCACATCTCGATGCATCTGCTCGACTAGTGCCTCGGCGGAAGAAAAGCGCCGCTCACCGCGCAAACGCGAGAGAAAGTCCAAGCGCAGCTGCTTGCCGTACAGGTCCCCCTCGAAGTCCAGAATGTAGGCCTCGATCAGCTCTCCGCGACCGGTGTCGAAGGTCGGACGCACACCGATGTTGACCGCGGCGGGTAGCGGAGCCGCGCCTTCGCCGACGTCCGCCAAGCAAGCGTAGACCCCGTGCCCAGGGCACACGAGTGCGTCGTCAGGGATCAAGTTGGCGGTGGGAAAGCCCAGTTCGCGACCGCGCTCATCGCCATGGACGACCTCCCCGCGCATCTGAAACGGCGCGCCGAGGAAGCGCGTCGCCTGCTCGACCTCGCCCGCGAGCACCAACCCTCGTATGTGGCTCGAGGAGACGATCTCCCCCTCGACCTCGAGCAGCGGCGCCACACGCGTGGAGAAACGCTCGTCCTCAGAGAGCATCTGCGGGTCGCCTTTGGCGCGGTTGCCGAAGCGGAAATTCTCACCGACCGAGACATATGTGGCGCCGAGCGCGCCGACGAGCACATCGTCGATGAACTCCTGTGCGCTGCGTTTGGCGAAGTCCGCATCGAAGGGGATGAGAATCAGCTCCTGTACTCCGAGCGCCGCCACCAGCTCGGCCTTGACCTCGAGCGAGGTGAGCAGCTTCGGCGTGCGCTGTGGCGCCACGATCGCCGTCGGGTGCGGGTCGAAGGTGAGCACGCTGTCAGAGCCACGAATAACCTCGCGGTGTCCAAGGTGGACGCCGTCGAAGGAGCCGACCGCCACGCGTCGCTCTTTGCCCTCCACGTCGGGCAGTCGAGTGATCTTCACGCTTGCAAGCCTATGTCACCGATGGCCGGGTACGCTTGGCAAGGTTGCGGGACTGCGCTTGGAAACGCTCGGCTTCGGCGAGCGCATGCTCGATACTCAGCAGCGGAGGTTCTGTCCAGCTCTGCCCGCGTGGCGGTGGTGGGTAGGCTCGAGCCAGCTCGAATGGACCGATCGCGGTGCGCCTGAGCTCCTGGCAATAGGCGTCGCCGAGGTCTGCGATCAGCGAGCGCACGTAAGTCCCGGAGGAGCATTCGATCAGGTAGCCGGCACGCTCGGCCTCGCGCCAGACTTGCTCGAAGCGGCTGACTGTCACGATCCGCTCGGGCATCTGAAAGCTCTCTCCACGACGTGCCTTGCGATAGGCCCGCTCGCCTTTGATCTTGATCGCGGAGTAGAT
>DATCEK010000015.1:0-13405 GCA_036510155.1 Solirubrobacteraceae bacterium
CGAGGCGGACTTGAACTGTGAGCTGGCGGTGTCGATCCCCTTCGTGTCGAAGATCGGGCCATTGCCCGAGGTGTTTGGCGCCGGTAGCTTGATGCCGTTTGCTCGCAAACAGTCGCCATACTTGCTGAGCGCCGCCTTGAAAACAGGATTGTTCAGTCGCCGAGCCGCGCCGCCACCGAAAAGGTGTCCGCCGCACTTCTTCAGCGCCGCTTCATATTGTGCGCGCGTCACGCCGCTGGGCAGCTGCGGTCCGCTACCAGCGCCGGCGCCCGGGACAAAGCCGCCACCCGGACGAGCGCTGCCCGTGCGCTTGGGGAGCGAGATGCCGTTCTTCTGCAGGCATTCGCGCAGCGCGGTGAAGCGGCCCGAGCCGCGCCCGGCGCCCGGAGCGCCCTGGGTCCTAGAGGTGGACCCAGCCGACCCAGTCGAGGAGGCGCCAGAAGCGCTGCCGGTCGAGGCCGCGTTGGCGCCCGTGGAAGTGGTGTCAGACGACGAACCGCCGCAGGCCGCCAAGCCCAGGCAAGCCAGCAACAGGACCAGGACGGCGGCAACCGCGGGCTTGCGGTGGCGAGTGTTGGCGTGAGGCATGAAACTCCTTTGTCGATGAACGGCCTTGCGGATAGAGCACTCTTGCATGACTAACCTCCGAACAGCGCGGGTTCGCCGCTGTGCGAGCCGGAGCCAGAGCTCGAACCGCCGCGAGCGCCCGACCCGCCAAACAGAGCGGCGAGACCGCCACCGGAGCCGACGCTGATGGATTCGGCGCTGAGCGAGCCGCCCGAGCCGCTTTCGCCGGTGACGGTCACAGTTTCGCCAGGATGGATGGCTTTGACGGACGATTTCACGGTCTTGTTGACAGTGGTGCCCACCGAGGTAGTGACCTTGACGGTGTTGCCTTCGGCGTTGGTCACATACAGGGTGCCCCCGTCGAGGTAGGCAACGGTGCCGCCCGTCGGGCGTTTGAAGCCGGCGGCGCCGGAAGCGCCGCCGCCAAAACCGCCGGCCGTGGCGCCGGCGCCGGAGCGCGCACCGGTGCCCGGCGTACCTGAGGCACCTGTAGCACCGGCGCGCAGCGCAGCAAAGCGCGAGGCGAGCCCCGACGTGGCGCTCCCGCCTGAGCCGGAGGAGCTTTCGCCCTTCTCGACGAGCACGCCACCGATGAAGCCGCAGGCGACCAGCAGCACAGCCATCAGCGCCAGCGGGACCGGAGTGAGCAGCTTTCGCCGCGGCCTGGGCGGTAGCTCGGACTCCGACGGCTCCTGCAGCCAATCATCCTGCTCCTCGCCGGTCACTTGCTCAGTGGACATCGTGGGCTCCTCTTGGGGGAAGGTGGATCACTCAAAGCGCAGCGCTTCGATCGGTCGCAGCGAAGCCGCGCGTGCGGCGGGATAGGTGCCGAAGAACAGGCCGGAGAGGGCGGCAGCACCGAAGGCCAGGAAGATCGAGTACGTGGCGATTTCCGGGTGCACCCCGGCGATCTCGAACTGGCTGCCGAGGACACCGACGAGCACCCCGGTGAGGCCGCCGATCAACGACACCAGCACGGCCTCGGTCAAGAACTGTGTGAGGATGTCGCTGCGGCGCGCGCCAATCGCCTTGCGGATGCCGATCTCGCGTGTGCGCTCGGTGACGCTGACGAGCATGATGTTCATCACGCCGATCCCGCCGACCAGCAGCGAGATCGCGGCCACCTCGCCAAGCAGCGTCGTGAACACGCTGCTCGTAGAGCTCGACGTTTCAAGCAGCGACCCTTGGTTGAGCACGCTGAAGCCAGGTTCCGATGTGTCCTTGATTTTGTGGCGTTCCTCGATGATCGTCGAGACCTCTGCTTCGGCCGCGTCGAGCGATGACTCGGACTTCGCCTGCACGGTGATCGAATCGATCGGTCCAGACCCGCTCAGCGTGCTCTGGACGGTGGTGATCGGCGCCATCACAACATCATCCTCGTTGGTGATACCGCTGGTGCCCTTCGAGGCAAGCACACCCACGACTTCGAAATTGCTGCCGCCTGCCTTCATGTTCTGACCCACAGGATCAGCGCCGGAGAACAGTTCTTGCACCACGGTCTGGCCAACAACGGCAACGCGCTTGTGCTGGCTGACGTCGGCGGATGTGAACGAGCGGCCTTCGGCGACGGTATAGCTGTGGGCGGCCAGATAGGAGGGAGTGGTGCCGATGAACGAGGACGGTTCGTAGCTGGAGCTGGCGCTTACGAGCTTCACCGAGTCGGCGTTGACGACGGGCGAGGCGCTCTGCACGTCGGGCGCAAGGCTCGGATTCTGCAGCGCTTCGGCGTCCGCCTTGGTGAGCGAGACGCCGCTCGAGCTGCTCGCACGCGCGCCAAGCCGAAAGCCGCCGCCGCCCGGCATCACGATCAGCACGTTCGTGCCCAGGCTCTGGATGCGCGACTCGACGGCTTTGGAGGAGCCGTTGCCGACCGCGATCAACACGATCACAGAGGCAACGCCGATCGTCATGCCGAGGATCGTCAAGCCAGAGCGCAGCTTGTTGGTTGTGATGCCGCTCCAAGCTATACGCAGTGTCCCCGGCCCGATCATCGGCCTGTCTCCTCGAGCCGCCTGCCGGTGCAGGTTTTGGTGCGAGCGTTTTGAGTGTGGGTAGATTCGATCATGGCTTCGCGGCGCCCGCGCTCGCGTTGGCGCGAAGCGGACGATTGTGGGCGGACTTCTGCGCGTGCAGTACCGGTGGCGCGTCCCGCACTCCAAGCAAACGACGGTCTTCGACGATCTCACCATCCGAGAGGCGGATCACGCGCTTGGTCTGGTCGGCGACGTCTGGCTCGTGCGTGATCAGCACCACGGTGCGGCCTTCTTCGTTGAGATGGCCGAAGATGCGCAGCACGTCCTCGGTCGAATGCGAGTCGAGGTTGCCGGTCGGCTCGTCGGCAAGGATCAGGGAAGGGTTGGTGACGATCGCCCGCGCCACGGCGACGCGCTGCTGCTGGCCGCCTGAGAGCTCGGAGGGCTGGTGGTGGAAGCGGTTGGCCATACCCATCGCGCTCAGCGCGGCTTCGGCGCGGCGGCGGCGCTCGGCCCGATTCAAACCTGCATAGGCGAGCGGCAGCTCGACGTTGTCAAGCGCGCTCGTGCGCGGCACGAGGTTGAAGCTCTGAAAGACGAAGCCGATCTTGCGGTTGCGAAGGTCGGAGAGATCGTCCTCGTCCATGTGGCTGACGTCGACACCGTCGATCAGGTAGCGCCCGCTGGTGGGAATGTCGAGACAGCCAAGGATGTTCATCAGCGTGCTCTTGCCGCTGCCGGAGCTGCCCATGATGCCGACGAGGTCACCCGTGTCTATACGCAGCGAGATCTTGCGCAGGGCGTGCACGTGGATCTGGCCGAGGTCGAAGGTCTTGGAGACGTCGTGCACCTGTATGACTGGTGCACGACCACGCGTCGCGCTCTTGCGGGTGGCGTCGCGGGCCGGCAGGGCACGCTCAACCAGCGGACGCACGCGCGGCGTGCGCGTCTCGCTCTGGCTGCTCGAGCGCAGGGGGCGGTGCATCAGCCGCCGCCCCCTCTGAAGAAGGCGCCACCGCCGCCGCCTCCACCTCCAAATCCGCCGCCGCCGCCGCCGGCTCCACCGCCGAGCCCACCGCTGCCACCACCGAGGCGGCTCAAGCGCGAGGTGAGACTGGTACTGGAGCTGGTGCTCGTGGCGGCAGGCAGCACGACGGTTTCGCCCGCCTTCAGGCCGCTCGAGACGATCGTCGAGGTGTTGCCGGCGAGGCCAGTGACAACACGCTGACGCACGTCTTTTCCGGTGCGCACGACCGTCACCGAGTCAGCCGAGATGGCGGTGCTCGGCACGTTGACGCCTTCGGCCTGCTTGACGACGACTTCGGCGGTCGCGCTCATGCCAGGCTTCAACCCAGCTTCCATCTGGTCGAGCTGGAAGGTGACGTTGTAGCTGACGACACCGCTGCTGCTGGTCGAGAGCGTGGCCACTTCGCTGACGTGTGCGGCAAGCTTGCGCCCTTCGAGGGCTTCGACCGTGACGGTCGCAATCTGTCCGACCCTGACGTTGCCGATTTCCGATTCGCTCAGCGCCACCACGAGCTGCATCGAGGAGAGGTCGCTGAGCACCGCAAAGGCCGAGCTCGTGCCCGAGGAACCCGAGCCGGAGGAAGACGAGGTTGAGGAGGACGAGGCGCCCGTGATCGAGCGGCCCGTCGCCGCCGAGCCGGTGCCGCCCGATCCCGAGGAATCCGAGGAGCTGCTGCTGGAGGCCTTGGTCGTACCGCTCCCTGATACGACTTCTCCAACCTGGCCGGAGAGCGTGACAAGTGTGCCGCTCTGCGGCGCATACAGCTTGGTGTCGCCGACCGCCTCTTCAGCGCTCTGCACCGTCAACTGGTCGCTCTTGACGGCCGCTCTGGCCGAGGCAAGGTTGGCTTCACGCGTTGCCGCACTGATGGTGGCTTTGCTCGACGAGCCAGAGCTTTCGCTCCCTTTGGAGGATGAACCGCTCGACCGCGATTCTTCCTGTTTGCTCTTGGGTGCGGTCGTCTTGGAGGTGGTCGTGTGGCTCGGTTCGGTGGGCGTGGTATTCGGTGCAGTAGTGGTGCGGTGTGGTTCTGTAGAAGTAGTGCTCGGCGCCGGTGCCGGCTCCTTTTGAGTGTCGGTCGGATGAACCGATGCGGCCGCCGCGCTCGCGCCGCCGGACGCCGATCCGCTCGATCCAGTGCTGCCTTCACCGTCGGTTTCTTCCTCCTTGGCGAGGTTTGCTTCGGCAGAAAGCAATGTGGCCTTGGACTGTTCGAGCGTCACTTCGGCGCTCTGCGGGTTCAGTTCAGCGATCAGCTTGCCCTCGGTCACGTACTGGCCCTGAGTCACGTAGATTTTCGTGACTGTGCCACTCGTCTTGAAGCCGAGGTTGAGCTGACTGGCCGGCTGCAGGTTGCCGCTGCCGGAGACGGTGGATTGGACGACGCCTTCGGCGGCCTTGGCCGTGCGTGTGACGGCTGTCGTGCTTCCGGAGGCAGGTCCGACGAGCAAAATGGCGGCGACTATGGCGCCCACACACAAAAGGCCCAGCAGGTAGTTGAGCCAGGGACTTCCCGTGCGCTTGGTCATCGGCACCTCTGATATTGGGGTTATGGCGTAAGAGGGGAAGAAGAAACGCCATAAGGACGGGTAAAGTCCGAGCGTATGGCCACTTACGGCGGAATCGACCTCGGCGGAACCAAGATCCAGACGATCGTGATGCGCGGCGAGGATCACACGGTGCTGGGGCAAGCGCGCAGGCTGACCCCGCACGAGGGTGGCCCATCAGCTGTGATCGACGCACTCGTCGCCTGCATGTCCGAGGCGGCGGCCGCCGCGCAGCTCGACGTCGCGCATTTGGACGGCATTGGCGCAGGCGTCCCGGGCGAGGTGGATGCGACGGCCGGCACGCTCGCGCGCGCCGGCAACCTGCCCGAATGGGCGCATCCTGTGCCGCTCGCGGCGTTGCTCTCCGAGCGGCTCGGGCCCGAGGTGAAGCTCGGCAACGACGTATCGGTGGCCGCCAACGCAGAGCTGCTGCTCGGCGCCGGTCGCGGCGCGAAGTCGCTGCTCGGCGTCTTCTGGGGAACGGGCATCGGCGGCGGTGTCGCGCTCGACGGCAAGCTGTGGCACGGTCGCGGCGACGCGGGGGAGATCGGTCATATGGTCGTCAAGCAAGGGGGCGCGCGTTGCACGTGCGGGAGGCGCGGCTGCATGGAGGCATACGCGGGACGCCGGGCGATGGAAGCCAAGGCAAAGCGCATGGTCGAGAAAGGTCACCACACCGACCTGTTCGAGATCATGCGCGACCGCAACCGCGAGATGCTCTCGAGCGGCGTGTGGGCGCACGCGCTCAAGCACGAGGACAAGCTCGCCGAGCGCCTGATCGAGCGAGCCGTGAAGGCGCTCGGCAGCGGTATCGCCTCGGCGGTCAACCTGCTCGACGTGGAGCTGGTGTTGCTGGGAGGTGGCTTGGGCAGCCGCTTCGGCGAGCCGATGCTCGAGCGGATCCTCTCCGCGATGAAGCCACATCTGTTCAAGGACGAGCAGCCGCCGACGATGCGCATGGCGAGCCTCGGCGACTTGGGTGGAGCGACCGGCGCGGCGTTGCTCTGTGAGCCATGACGCTGTTCCAGCAAGGTGTGTGTGCGAGGCGTGGTTCGCGCACGTGACTTGTATGAGCTGTGTCACTCGGCGCATGCGCCGAGTGACCGGGGCGCGCATGCACGGCTCGGCCGATCGGCACATGTGCCGATCGGAGCAAGGCCGCATGCGGCCTTGCTGACCTTGCCGCATGCGGCAAGGTCTTCCCATCGACGTTCACTCTCGGTATGGTCCGGGTGACGCATTAACGTATGGACGCTTTGTCAGCACCGGTGATGCACCTCTCGACGGTCTTGCGCAGTCCGCTGCTCGACAAGGCGGGCGAGAGACTGGGACGTGTCGAAGACTTGATCGTGCGCTTGGCCGACGGCGGCTATCCGCCAGTGACGGGCCTGAAGGCGAGGATCGGGGGGCGCGAGCTGTTCGTGCCGATCGGTCGCGTCGCCGAGCTGCAGCCGGGCGCTGTACGTCTGTCGGGAGAAAAACTCTCGCTCAAGCGCTTCGAGCGGCGCGCGGGGGAGGTGCTGCTCGGCCAAGACGTGCTCGGACGCACGCTCGTCGACGTCGAGGCCGACCCGCCGGTGCTAGTCACCGCTTATGAGATAGAGCTGGCCTGCATCGAGAGCTGGTGGAGGGTCGTCGGCGTGGACAACGCAAGGCGCGCCCGCCTGCGCCGACGCCTGCCGCGACCGCTGAAGGGCTGGGTGGCCGATCAGGCCTTCCTGGATTGGGCCGCCCTGGAGCCTTTCGTGGATCACGTCCCAACCGCACGCCTGCGCTTCTCCCACCGCAAGCTCGCCAACCTGCACCCGGCGGAGATCGCCGACCTCGTCGAGGCGGCGTCACACGAGGAGGGCGAGGAGATCATCAAGGCCGTCGGCCAGGACCGCGAGCTCGAGGCCGACGTCTTCGAGGAGCTCGACGAGCACCACCAGCTCGAGTTCATCCGCGAGCGCCCGGACGAGCAGGTGGCAGCCGTGATCGCACGCATGGCCCCAGACGACGCGGCCGACCTGATCGTGGAGATCGATCAGGACCGCCGCTCGAGGATCCTGTCGCTGCTCCCGCCGGCCCAAGAGCACCAGATAGAGAGCCTGCTCGGCTACAACCCCGAGACCGCAGGCGGCCTGATGAGCCCCGATTGCATCGTGCTCGCAGCTGAGGAGCCCGTGCAGGCCGCGCTGGGGAGGGTGCGCTCGAGTGAGATCGCGCCAACCACGCTCACCACCGTCTACCTGCAAGACAGCGAAGGCAAGCTCTCGGGTTCGGTGGCGGTTGTGACGCTGTTGCGCAGCGATCCGCACACGCCGCTGTCGGATGTCGCTGAGCAGGAGACCGAGTCGGTGCACACCGACGCCGACTTGCCAGAGGTGGCACGCACGATGACCGACTACAACTTGGTGATGTTGCCCGTCGTGGACGAGGATGAGCATGTAGTCGGGGTAGTGACGGTCGATGACGTGCTGGAGCTCACACTGCCGGCAGGCTGGCGCCGGCGCTTCGGCCTCGCGCGCGACTAGTGTCGTTCCGCCGCTAGAAGCTCCCAGGCACAGGCATTTCGCGGCCGCCAATTCCAAAGTCGGCCGCGGGCAGGTGCTTCGGGTTCATCCGCGACTAGAGTCCGGGCGATATGTCTGAGCGGCCGGACACCCCGGAGGAAACGACGCTGGGCACGGCACCGCCACGCCCGGATGGCGTGCCGCCGGTGCTCGACGAGGCCCACATCGGCGACATCCGCGGCGCGCTCGGCACAATCAAGTTGCACGACACTGGTGCCAGGCGTGGCGTGCGCGCCAAGCTGCTGGCGCTCCTGGCGATCATGGGCCCGGGCTTGATCGTGATGGTCGGCGACAACGACGCCGGCGGCGTATCCACCTACGCCCAGGCAGGGCAGAACTATGGCACGACGCTGCTGTGGACGCTGGTGCTGCTGATCCCGGTGCTGATCGTCAACCAAGAGATGGTGATTCGCCTCGGCGCGGTCACAGGCGTCGGCCACGCGCGTCTCATCAACGAGCGCTTCGGGCGCTTCTGGGGCTGGTTCTCCGTAGGGGACCTATTCATCCTGAACTTCCTCACGATCGTCACCGAGTTCATCGGCGTGAGCCTCGCCCTGGAGTACTTCGGCGTGAGCAAGTACATCGCGGTTCCGGCCGCGGCACTGACACTGGTCGCGATCACGTCGACCGGCAGCTTTCGCAGCTGGGAGCGCTTCATGTACGTATTCGTGGTCGCCAATTTCCTCGTAATACCGCTGCTAGTGCTAGCTCATCCCGATCTCGGCACGATCGCCCACGACACGGTCTCGCCCAGCATCAAGGGCGGTGTCAGCTCGACCGCAGTGCTGCTGATCATCGCGATCGTCGGTACCACGGTGGCGCCGTGGCAGCTGTTCTTCCAGCAGTCGAACATCATCGACAAGCGCATCACGCCGCGCTGGATCAACTATGAGCGCGCAGACACCGTGATCGGTGCGTTCGTCGTGGTGCTAGGCGCCGGCGCGCTGATCTCGGTGACAGCGTTTGCCTTCGGCGGCACGGTATATGCGGGCCATTTCAACGATGCCGGCACAGTCGCCACCGAGCTGAGACGGACACTCGGCTCGACGGCCGGCACGTTCTTCGCGATCATCCTGCTCAACGCTTCGCTGATCGGCGCTGCGGCCGTGACCCTCTCGACCTCCTACGCGTTCGGCGACGTGTTCGGACAGCGCCATTCGCTCAACCGCGGCATCCGCGACGCCAAGGTCTTCTACGCCAGCTTCACCTTGATGGTTGCATTCGCCGCGGGCATCGTGCTGATCCCCGGCGCCCCGCTCGGACTGATCACGACCTCGGTGCAGGCGCTGGCGGGTGTGCTCCTGCCAAGCGCAACGGTATTCCTGTTGCTGCTGTGCAACGACCGCGAGGTGCTCGGCCCATGGGCGAACCCGCCGTGGCTGAACGCGATCGCAAGCGTGATCATCGCCGTGCTGGTCGAGCTCTCCTTGATTCTGATGGCAAGCACGATGTTCCCGAACATCGATGTGACTCGTCTGTTCGAGTACCTCAGCCTGGGCACAGCGGCGGCCCTGCTAATTGCGGGCGCATTCACCTTGCGACAGCGGGCCGCGCGCCCGAGGATGGACTCTGAGGAGGATGAGCCAACCGTGGAGCGCAGCACGTGGACGATGCCGCCGCTGGCACTGCTGGAGCGCCCGGTGTGGTCGCCGGGACGCAAGGCAGGCATGCTCATGCTGCGCGGCTACTTGCTGGTGGCGATGATCCTGCTGGTCGTAAAGACGGTCCAACTCGCCCACTGACCCAGGAGGTAGAGGCGGGGGAGGGCGGTGGAGTTCGACCAACGCACGATGTCCCCCCGCGCGCGGGAGCATCGCCGAAATTGAGGCTAGCTCGGTGTGAAGCTCAATCGCCGCTGAGGCTGGTCGGCAGCGGTAGCCCGTGTGGGGGCGGATCGTCCTCGAGCAGTTGCGGGACCGTGACCGGATGCAGCCCGCGCTTGCGAAGTCCCGCGACGATCGCCGGCAGCGCCTTGATCGTCTCTTCGCGGTTGCCGCCACCGTCGTGCATGAGAATGATCGCGCCAGGCTTGGCCCCGGCAAGCGCGGTATGCACGATCGCACTGACGCCCGGCAGCGTGTAGTCGGAGGTGTCGACCGACCAGAGGATCATCAGCAGATGCAGATGGTGTAGCTCTTTGAACGTGGTGGTGTCGAAGGATCCATAGGGTGGGCGGAACAAGCGTGGACGCCTGCCACCGACCACCTCGATCTGGGCCATCTGGTCGAACAGCTCTTCATACTGGTCGTGTGCCGAGAGCGAGGCCATCATCGGGTGGGTCTCGGTGTGGTCGCCGATCGCGTCGCCAGACTTGACCTCGGCGCTCGTCCCAGCGGAGAAGTACTGCTCCTGGTCGCCGATCGCAAAGAAAGTGGCGTGAACATGCAGCCGGTCGAGCGTGGCAACCAGCTGCTGCGTATATGGCCCAGGCCCGTCGTCGAAGGTCAGCGCCAGCTCGTTGCCGTGTGGGCCGCCGCTGGTGACGGCGGGCGTATAGGCGAGCACCGAGTTGACCGCGTTTTCTTCGCCTTTGACGACAGCGGCCGCGCGTTCGGCGGGTGTGAGCGTGCGGGCGGCCACATCGTGGCGTTTGCCGGTCGCCGCGTGCGTTTGGCCTGGCGAGCTTTTGTGAGAGCCAAGAACTGCGATCAGCACGATCAGCAGAACGACAGCGAGCCCGCCCGCGACGACACGGCGACGCATGACAGTGGGATTGACCGGCCTTCGCGGGGATGGCCCTGAGCCCGCCGAAGAGAGGCCCGGTGGCCGATCGCAGGCCTCGTCGGAGGCGACCGGCGGGGTGCGGTTTGCCTGGGAGCGCTCCTCCCATGTCCAGTCCCAGCGCGTCATCGGCGTCTATTTTGACTATGTGATTCCGTTTTGGGCTTCCATCGCCGTGCTATCGCTCTGCCAGGGACTGGTCGTGGCGCTGCCGCGATCGTGGTCTCCGCAATGGATCGCGCGCTTGCACAGCCGCTGGTGGGCACTGATCCCAGCATTCTCGATCGTCGGTTTTGTAGCTGTGGGCTCGCTGGCCGAGGAAGCCAGCGCCGAAGCGTTGACGTACATCGCGCTGATCGGCGTGCCGATAGGAGCTGCGCTTGCGCTCGGCTGGCTGATGCACGGATCAAGGCCCTGGCTTGCGTTGCTGGTGGTGCCGATGTTCGCGCTGGCGTGGGCGGACCGCAGCGGCCTCGCGGGCGAGGGCGCAGCGCTCGCGCTGACGGCGCTCAGCTGCGTGGCGCTCGGCACGCTGATTGCGGGTGTCACGCCGGCCCGCTGGCTCGCGCTGGGAATCGTCGCGATGGCATGCGTTGACACGGCGTTTGTGGTCTCCAGCTTGTTGGAAGCCCCGAACAACGCGCTCAACGCAGCTCATCCGGTGGGCGGTTTGCCGCGCCTACATGCCGAGCTGTTCGGCTCGGCGGTGATGGGCTACGGAGACCTGTTCGTCGCAGGGGTGCTCGGCGGGCTGTTGGCTCGCCAAGGCGCACGCGCCCCGGAGGTTGTGCCAGACACGGCAGCGCACGGCATGGCGGTAGCCGCGACGGGGCAGCGTACGCGTCAATTGTGGGGAGCACTGTTGGTTGCGCTGCTGGCAATCTCGTTCGACCTGCTGTTCTTCGCCGTGGACGAGCTACCCGCGACCGTGCCGGTCGCGGCCGCGCTCGTGATCCTTTTGAGGATCGGCTCGCCGTCGGGCAGATCATCGAGGGCGCTCGGAAGCGATGTCAGTGGTCGCGGCGCGGCCTCCACCGCGGCGGGGCTCGCAAGCGCACGCTCGGACTTCGCCCCGGACTCCTCGATGCGGCGCAACTGGGGCATCACGCGGCCCTCGAAGGATCCGACCGCTTCGTTATAGGCGCCCACCGCCGATCCGAGTTGGCGGCCGATCTTCGCCAGGGGCTCGGCAAAGCGCGCCAGCCGGCGGTGCAGCTCTCGGGCGGACTCGGCGATCTCACGCGCGGACTCGGCGATCCGCTCCTGGCTCCAGCCGTAGTGAACCGCGCGCAGCAGCCCGATCAGGGTGGTGGGCGTGGCGATCAGGACCCCCTGGCCGGCTGCATGCTCGAACAGCGTCGGGTCGCTGGAGAGCGCGGCGAGGTAGTTGCCGTCTGAGGGCACGAACATCACGACCACTTCGGGGGTGGTGTCGAACTGGCTGCTGTAGGCCTTGGAGGAGAGCGTCGAGACATGCTCGCGCATCTGGCGCGCGTGCTTTGCCATGTCCGGTCTGCCGGTCGGCTCGCCCTCGCTGGAGGTTCCGGCCTCGGCGAAGAACGCGCTGCCGGGGAACTTGGAGTCGATCACGATCAGCTTTTCGCCGGGGAGGTGCACGATCACGTCGGGGCGCAGGCGCCCCTCGCCGGTGTGGATCGTGCTCTGCACGACGAAATCGCAATGCTCAACCATTCCGGCCAACTCGATCACCCGCCGCAGGTGCAGCTCGCCCCAGGACCCACGCGTGCTCGAGCCCTTCAGGGCGGACACCAGGTTGCCGGTCTCCCGGCGCAGCTGCTCGGTGCCGCTGGTCATCGTTTTGACCATCTCAGACAGCTGCCCCTGAGCCTCCCTGCGCTCGCGCTCGAGGCGCACGATCTCGCTCTCGACCTTGCCGAGCTTCTCGTTGACCGGTTGCACGAGCCCCTTCCATTCCTCGGCGCGTAGAGCCATCTCGCCCGCGGCGCGCTCCTGCTCGGCGCGCTGCTGCTCGATCAGCCGCTGCGCCAGCGAGTCGCCAGTCTGCTTCAGCACGTCGGAGGAGATGGCCTTCATCTCGTCGCGCATCCGCTCGCGACTGTCGGCGGAGATGGCATCGAGCTGCTCGCGCACGCGCTCGGCGCCAGAGCGAGTGCGCGCGGCGGCGATGGCAGCGCCCGCCAAGGCGCCCAGGATGAGGCCGGCTATCAACAGTGCAACAGACACTTTTCCTCGCTTTTCATGCTTGTGGAACTACAAGGTGACATCGCGAGCGGACGGCGCCCTCTACGATGAGCGTGTGGGCACGACCGAGGCACAACTCAGCCACGGTGACGCGGATGTCGGCGGCGGCATTCGCCTTCACTACGTCGAGGCCGGCACGGGACCGCTGGTGGTTCTATTGCACGGCTTCCCCGAGTTCTGGTACTCGTGGCGGCATCAGATCGGGCCTCTGGCCGAAGCCGGCTACCACGTAGTGGCGCCGGACATGCGCGGCTACGACCTCTCGGACAAGCCGCGGGGCTGGCGCGCGTATGACGCGTCGCTGTTGGCGGGAGACATCGCCGGGCTGATCCGCAGCTTCGGCGAGCAGGACGCATATGTCGTCGGCCACGACTGGGGCGCCGCCGTCGCCTACGCGGTGGCGACGCTGCACCCCGATGTAGTCAAGCGCCTGGCGATCCTCAACGTGCCGCACAGCACGCGCATGCTCGAGGGCTTCAGGACACTCAAGCAGCTGCGCAAGAGCTGGTACATGTTCTTCTTCCAGATCCCGCGCCTACCCGAGTACTTGATCGGGCGCGACGACTTCTCCTTCGCCAAGCGCTCGCTGCGCTCGGACTCCAAAGACGCGTTCACCGACGAGGATCTCGAACGCTATGTCGAGGCGTGGTCGCAGCCGGGCGCGCTAACCGGCATGATCAACTACTACCGGGCGGCATTGCGACGCTCGCCGCGGGCGACGCAGGCAGCCCTGCGGCCGATCCCCGCGCCGACGATGGTGATCTGGGGGATGCTCGACCGTCACCTGGGTAG
>DATCEK010000016.1:0-23412 GCA_036510155.1 Solirubrobacteraceae bacterium
TCTCGCTCGGCGAGGCGTGGCACAACAATCATCACGCATTCCCTACCTCGGCTTTCCACGGCTTCTCCTGGCGCCAGTTCGACATCTCCGCATTGGTGATCCGTGGCATGGAGTCCTTGGGCCTGGCCTGGGACGTGGTACGCATCACGCCCGAGCGCAGGGCGACGAAGAGCTTCGCTGCCTGAATTTCGACGCCTGAGCACCGGCCAGTGGATGCCTGGCGCCGGACACGAGCGCGGGCATACCGGGTGGTTCGTCGAGCATCGGGGTGGCGCCTGGCGCCGCTGGACGGTGCTCAGGCCTGCTACGGTGCAGGGCACGGACGACAAATGTCATCCGCGAGGTTCTTGTCTTTGTTGGTGCTCTAAAGGCGCGGATGGGGCCAGTACGAATCTCCCTTCCGCATCGCGGCCACAGGGCCGCCAAAGGAGCATCACAACATGAAGTCCGAAACTTTCGCCGACCTCGGCGTGTCCGAGGCCGTCACCCGCGAGCTTTCAAAGCGGGGAATCGAGCAGCCTTTCGCTGTCCAGAAGATGGTGATTCCAGACGTGCTCGCCGGCCGTGACGTGCTCGCCCAGTCGCCCACCGGCTCCGGCAAGACGCTGGCATTCGGCGTGCCGCTCGTCTCTCGCCTGCGCGACAGCGATCCGCGCCCTTCCGCCCTCGTCCTGGCGCCGACGCGCGAGCTCGCGCTGCAGATCGTCGAGGATCTGCGCCTGATCGCTCACGCGCGCGCCCTTTCGATCGCGGCGGTCTACGGCGGCGCGGGCATCGTCAAGCAGGCGCGCATCGCCGCGCGCGCCCATATCCTCGTTGCCACGCCAGGCAGGTTGCTCGATCTGATCGATCGTCGCGACGTGTCGCTGAAGCAGGTCCGACTGCTGGTGCTCGATGAGGCCGATCGCATGCTCGACATGGGCTTCAAGCCGGTCGTCGATCGAATCGTGAAGATGTGCTCTCGCGAGCGCCAGACGCTGCTTTTCTCGGCCACGCTGCAGGGTGAGGTTGGCAAGATCGCTTCCGCGTATACAAGCAATCCAGCGCGGCACGAGCATGCTCACTCCGAGGAGCGCAAGGGCGATGTCGAGCATCGCTTCGTCTCTGTCTCCCACG
Organism: Solirubrobacteraceae bacterium; assembly: GCA_036510155.1. Classification (GTDB taxonomy): domain Bacteria; phylum Actinomycetota; class Thermoleophilia; order Solirubrobacterales; family Solirubrobacteraceae; genus Palsa-744. The sequence continues at coordinate 1,117 of DATCEK010000016.1, forward strand.
AGGGCAAGGTCGATCGCCTGGTGGCCGAGCTATCGGAGCCCGAGCGCGGTTTGACACTCGTATTCGTACGCACCAAGCGCGGCGCTGACAGGCTCGTCAAGCGGCTTGCGGCAAGCAGCGTGCAGGCGGTCGCGATGCACGGCGACAAGTCCCAAGCCCAGCGCGAGAAGGCGCTCGCCCGTTTCGAGTCGGGTCACGTCAACACGCTGGTCGCGACGGACGTGGCAGCCCGAGGCATCGACGTCTCAGGTATCACGCACGTGATCAACTACGACATGCCGGCTACACGCGAGGACTATGTTCACCGTGTGGGTCGCACCGCGCGCGCCGGCGCCTCCGGCGTCGGCGTCACGTTTGTATTGAACGACCAGGCGCGCGAATTCGTCGGCATGGTCGGCGAGCTTGGCTTGCAGCGCGAGCTGGAGCTTGGCGGTTTCCCCAGTGACGCCACCCGTCCCCAGCAGACATCGCGCGGCGGCAGGGGACGCCCGGCAGGGCGCTCCTCGCGCAATCGCAACTCGCGCGGTTCACGCGCGCGCGTCGGCTCCTGACACCTGGTCGTACCCTTCTACACATGGCCGATGCCCTCCCGCCCGTCCGCGAGATCCTCGCTGGGCGGGCCGGCGAGGAGATGGCGCTCAACGATTCGTACTTGAACCCGAAGCTCGGACGGATCGTACGCACGCTCGGCTTCGACAAGCGATGGGTCTCAGGTGAGGGCGCTCATCTGATCGACGCCGAGGGCAATCGCTACCTGGACCTGCTCTCAGGCTACGGTGTGTTCGCGATCGGGCGCAACCATCCCGAGGCGATTGCGGCCCTGTGCGACGCGATGGACGCGTACACGCCAAACCTGCCGCAGCTGGGGGTGACGCTGCTCAGCGGCGTGCTCGCCGAGCAGCTGCTTGCGCGTGCCCCTGGCTCGGTGGCGGCGATGGTGCCGGCCAACAGCGGCACCGAGGCGGTCGAGGCGGCGATCAAGATCGCGCGCGCCGCCACCGGGCGTCCGCGTGTGCTGTTTGCCGAGCACGCCTTTCACGGCCTCACGCTCGGGGCCCTCTCGCTCAACGGCAACGAGGAGTTCCGCGACGGCTTCGGGCCGTTGCTGCCAGGCTGTGAGTCTGTCCCGTTTGGCGATGGCGACGCACTGGAACGAGAGCTGGAACGCGGCAACGTGGCGGCGTTCGTGGTCGAGCCTGTGCAGGGCAAGGGAGTGAACCTGCCTCCAGATGGCTATCTGGAGGCCGCACAGCGTCTTTGCCGCGGCGCGGGCTCACTGCTGGTGTGCGACGAGGTGCAGACGGGCGTCGGCCGAACAGGCCGCTTCCTGGCGCTGGAGCGCTGGGAGCTGGAGCCGGATCTGATCTGCCTGTCCAAGGCGCTCTCAGGTGGGCTTGTGCCCGTCGGCGCGGTGCTTGTATCTCGCTCTGCCTTCGACGCCGTATTCGACGGCATGGAGCGCGCGGTACGTCACGGCTCCACCTTTGGTGGCAACGACCTCGCTGCGGCCGCGGCGCTTGCGACCCTACGCGTGCTGGAAGCCGAAGGCCTGGTAGCACGCGCCGAGCGTTTGGGCACATTGCTGTTGGAGTTGACCTCGCCGCTGGTCGAGCGCTATGAGGTCGTCTCCGACGTGCGCGGCCTCGGCCTGATGTGGGCGATCGAGTTTGGGGCTCCGCAGGGCGGCGTGCGCCGATCGGTCTACGCGGCCGCCGAGCGCGCCCAGCCGGGCATCTTCTCGCAGCTGATCGTGGGGCCGTTGTTCCACGATCACCGCATCCTTTGCCAGGTGGCGGGCCACCGCATGAATGTGGTCAAGGCTTTGCCGGCGCTGGTCGTCGAGGAGGACGAGATCCGCCGGTTCGCCGCAGCTTTGGAGGATGTCGTTGCGCGCGCCGAGCGGGTGCCAAGGGCATTCGCTCGCTTCAGCGTGAGCATGAGCCGGCGGGCGTTGCTAGCGCGCAAGTAGGTCACTACCGGGGAGTTGTGAGGGCGGTGGTGTTGGTTGCTTGCAAATGGCGCTGCCCGTGTGTGCGCGCGCGGGAGCGAGGGAACAAGGCATCGCCTGTTCAAAAGAGCCGCGCGCACGCACGCGAGGCAGGTCGCGGCAGGCACCGGCGACCAGCCACTACGCTGTCCGGCCGATGCTGGTTACCAGAGATGACATCCGCAACGTTGCGATCGTGGCCCACGTGGACCACGGCAAGACGACGCTCGTCGACGCGATGCTTTGGCAGTCGGGCGCGTTTCGCGTCGGCCAGGACGTGGCCGACCGCGTGATGGACTCGATGGACCTGGAGCGCGAGAAGGGCATCACGATCCTCGCCAAGAACACTTCGTTGCGCTACGAGGGCGTCAAGCTCAACATCGTCGACACCCCAGGTCATGCCGACTTTGGCGGAGAGGTGGAGCGCGGTCTGACGATGGTCGACGGAGTGCTGTTGCTTGTCGATGCCTCCGAGGGGCCGCTGCCGCAGACGCGTTTCGTTTTGCGCAAGGCGCTCGAGTCGCGCCTGCCGGTGATCCTCGTCGTCAATAAGGTCGACCGCCCCGACGCACGCGTGGCCGAGGTGATCGACGAGGTGTACGAGCTGTTCCTCGACCTCGACGCCGACGAGGAGCAGATCGAGTTCCCGATCGTCTACTGCAACGCCCGCGCCGGCATCGCCACGCTCGAGTACGACGCGAGCGCTCCCACCCCCACCGAGGGCACGCTCGCACCGCTGCTCGACCTGCTGATCGAGCGCATTCCCGCCCCCACATACGAGCCCGATCATCCGCTGCAGGCACTTGTGACCAACCTCGACGCCTCCCCCTACGTGGGGCGTCTGGCGATCTGCCGTGTGCGCAACGGCTCGATCAAGCGCGGCCAGCAGGTCGCGTGGTGTCGCGCCGACGGCTCGATCGAGCGCGCCCAAATCTCAGAGCTCTACGTCACCGACGCACTGGAGCGCGTCGATGCCCCCGAAGCCGGCCCGGGGGAGATCATCGCCGTCGCCGGCATCGCCGAGATCACGATCGGCGAGACGCTCGCCGACCCCCAGGACCCACGCCCGCTGTCGGTCATCACGGTGGATGAGCCCTCGCTGTCGATCACGATTGGCATCAACACCTCGCCGATGGCAGGCAAGGAGGGCTCAAAGTTGACCGCGCGTCAAGTCCGCGAGCGCCTGGAGCGCGAGCTCGTCGGCAACGTATCGCTGCGTGTGCTCGACACAGACCGCCCCGAAGCGTGGGAGGTGCAGGGACGCGGCGAGCTACAACTGGCGGTGCTGGTGGAGATGATGCGCCGTGAAGGTTTTGAACTTACCGTCGGCCAGCCGCACGTGCTGATCCGCGAGATCGATGGGCACCGCAACGAGCCGTTCGAGCGTCTATCGATCGACGTGCCAGACGACTACGTCGGCGTCGTCACACAGATGCTCGCGCTGCGCAAGGGACGCATGGAGCACATGACCAACCACGGCACCGGGTGGGTCAGGATGGAGTACATAGTGCCGGCCCGCGGCCTGATCGGCTTCCGCACGGAGTTTCTCACCGAGACGCGCGGTACGGGCCTGATGCACCACGTGTTCGAGCGCTGGGAGCGTTGGGCGGGCGAGCTGCGCACGCGCACGACAGGAGTGCTGATCGCCGACCGGGCCGGCACGACGGCCACGTACTCCTTGATGAGCCTCGGTGAGCGCGGCACGCTGTTCGTCGGTCCGGGCGAGGAGGTCTACGAGGGGATGATCGTCGGGGAGAACTCGCGCGCTGATGACCTCGACGTCAACCCGGTCAAGGAGAAGCACCTGACCAACATCCGCTCGTCCAACTCGGATGTGTACGAGCGTCTGCAGCCGCATCGCAAGCTCACGCTCGACCAGGCTTTGGAGTTCGTACGCGACGACGAGTGTGTCGAGGTGACGCCCGAGACCGTGCGCTTGCGCAAGGTCTCTCTTGGCAAGACCGATCGCTTGAAGGCGGCACGTCAGCGCCGGTGAGGAGCGTTGAACACGAGGCCCGCTCAGAGAGCGGGCCTCGGCAACGCTCTGGTGCCCCGAACTGCGGACGCGCAACTGTCTCTTGCGAGTCTCAGACCACCAGGCTCTGCCGTGCCCTCGACTATGGCTCCGACTCGAACCGGCACATCACAAGAGACAGTTGCGCATGCTGCCATTACACCACACCGGAAAGCCACCGAACAGCATACGCGCGCCATGCGACGGTTCGCAATAAGCTGCGATAGATGCTGGCAATTGAGGTCCAAAATCTGCGCAAGAACTATGGGTCGATCGAAGCCGTGAGAGGAATCGACATCTCGATCGAGGCAGGTGAAACGGTCGCCCTGCTCGGCCCCAACGGCGCCGGCAAGTCCACGACGATCGACGTGATCCTCGGCCTGGCCGAGCCCGGCGACGGCACGGTGTCGGTGCTCGGTGGCTCCCCGAGCGCCGCGGTCGATGCGGGCTGGATCGGCGCGATGCTGCAAACGGGGGCATTGATCCGCGACCTCGCGGTGGGCGAGCTGGTCGCGATGGTCGCCTCGCTCTACCCCAAACCGCTGGATGTGGCTGAGACACTCGAGCTGACTGGCCTGGCCGATATCGCCGCCCAGCGCACGCAAAAGCTCTCAGGCGGGCAGACCCAGCGCGTGCGCTTCGCTGTGGCGCTAGTCAGCAACCCGAAGCTGCTCGTGCTCGACGAGCCGACGGTCGCGATGGATGTCGAGGGACGGCGCTCCTTCTGGGCCGCGATGCGCGAGCAGGCCTCACACGGCAGGACGATTCTGTTTGCCACGCATTACCTCGAGGAGGCCGACGCCTACGCCGACCGGGCTGTGCTGATGGCCCACGGCCTGGTTGTGGCCGACGGTCCACCCACCGAGATCAGGGCGATGGTCGGCTCGCGCACGATTCGCGCGACGCTACCTGGCGCGGACCTCGATGCACTCGCTCAGCTCCCGGGCGTCACCGCCGCCGAGCCGCGCGGCGAGGCGGTCGTGCTGGCCTGTACGGACTCCGACGCGGCGATCCGCGCACTGCTGGCTGCCCATCCCGAAGCGCGCGACATCGAGATAGCGGCGGCGGGCTTGGAGGAGGCGTTCCTGCAGCTGACTGGAGATGCCGGTCAGCAGACCGAGGGGGTGCTCCAGTGAGCCGCCCGACAAATGCCGAAGGTCCCCTGCACAAGCGCCCGTCGGCGGTCGCGATCCCGCGCAAGCGTCGGTCGGCAGTCGATCGCCCGCGCAAGCGCTTGTTGGCGGTCACGATCGGCTGGGAGGTGAGGTAACTGTGGGCGGCTCCCTTGCCTACACCCGCTACGAGCTGCTGCGCACCGTCCGCAACAGGCGCTTCTTCGTCCTCTCGCTCGGCTTTCCGCTGGTCCTCTATTTCCTGATAGCCAGTCCGCAGAAGAACGTCCACAGCCTTGGCGGAAGCGGCATCTCTGCCCCGATGTACTACATGGTGGGAATGGTCGCGTTCGGGACGATGAGCTCGATGCTCTCTGTGGCGCGCGCATCGCCGCCGAGCGTGCGGTCGGCTGGAATCGTCAGTTGCGTATCAGCCCGCTCTCGACACGCTCGTATTTTCGCGCGAAGGTCTTGACCGCCTACCTGATGTCGCTGCTGAGCATGATCGTGCTCTACGCATGCGGAGCGTCGCTGGGCGTCAGCATGTCCGCCCACGACTGGATCGAGATGACTGTGCTGATCCTGATCTGCCTAGTGCCGTTTGCCGTGCTGGGAATCGCGATCGGTCACATGTTGACGCCCGACTCGATCGGCCCGGCGATGGGCGGTGGCGTGGCGCTCTTGGCGTTTCTTGGGGGCACCTGGTTTCCCATACCCAGCCACGGCTTTCTGCACGACATCGGCCAGCTGCTGCCCTCCTACTGGCTCGTTCAGGCAAGCCACGTGGCGTTGGGCGGCCACCCCCTGGGGACGAAGGCGTGGATCGTGATCGTCGGCTGGACGGTCGTGCTGGCGGCGGTGGCCAGGCGCGCCTACCGCCGCGACACGGGACGCGTCTAGCGCTCCGAAAGCGCCTGCACGCGCTCGGGCCCGCCGTGTGCGCGATCGGCCGACGCGTTGGCCAGGTGGTGCGCGGCACCGGCCAGCTGCCCCATACGACTGCTCGTGCCTATAAGGTGCGGGCCATGAACAGATCGACCAAAGCTTTGAACGTAGTGCTCGTGGCTCTCTGCACGGTGCTTGGCGCGCTCGCGCTCGCCCTACCCGCGGGGGCGGCGACGGTGATCCACTTCCAGCAGGAGACCCTGCCAGCCTATGAAGCGCAGCTGCACAAAGGCGAAGTGCATGCGCTGACGTTCCATGCCGGCACGACGACTGGTCACCTACACATTTCGATGGACGACGGCAAGCACTACACGGTTGCCTACACGTCATCGGAACAGGGGAAGCTCGTGGCTGACGCCCAAGCCAATCATGCGCGCGTGCAGATCGCGACCGTCCAGGTCAAAAAAACCGCGCCCGTCAAACACAAACTTCGCTACATCGCGGGCGGAATCCTGATCTTGGTGATTATCGTGGTTTTGATCGTGCTGTTGATCGGCAGGCGCAGAGCGCTCGCCGATGAGGGTCCGAGAGCATCGGGAGAGAGCGCCGCTCCCTGAGAGCGAGTTCTCAGGAGCTGGCCCAGAGGCCAGGACCGCAATAATAATAAGACTCAGTCTTGTGATAGGGTCGGCGCGCGATGCGACGGCCCACGAATCTCCTTGCGGCAGCCGTGGTAGCTGCCGGTGCGCTTGCGCTCGCCGGCTGCGGCTCGGCGGAATCGGGCGACGAGCCTGCATCGGGCAAGCTGCGAGTGGTGGCTGCGGAGAACTTCTGGGGCAGCATCGCCGCGCAGCTCGGCGGGCAGTACGTGGAAGTGCGCAGCATCATCGTCAACCCGGACACCGACCCGCACAGCTACGAGCCGACGGCCGCAAACGCGCGCACAATGGCCGCTGCCCAGATGACGATCGTCAATGGCATCGGCTATGACGAATGGGCCTCGCGCCTGCTGTCGGCCGATCAGGGAAAGGGGCGGGTGCGCCTCGATGTGGGCAGCCTGCTCGACCTGAGGACGGGCGCGAACCCCCACCAGTGGTATTCCCCAGCGCACGTGCACGCGGTCATCGATAGGACGGTGGCCGATTACGACAAGCTGCGGCCCGCCGAGGCGAGCTACTTCGCTCAGCGCAAGCGTGCTCTCGAGACAGTCGGCTTGGCTCGCTACAACACACTTCTGCGGCAGATCAGGGCACGTTACGCGGGCGTGCCGGTGGGCTACAGCGAGAGTATCTTCCAGCCCCTCGGCGAAGCGCTCGGCCTGAAGCTGCTAACTCCCTACAGCTTCGCGAAGGCAATCGCGGAGGGCACGGAAGTGAGCGCCCAGGACAAGCAGACCGTCGATCGTCAGGCCTCCGACCGCCAGATCGCGGTGTGGATCTTCAACAGTCAGAACGTGACCCCTGACGTACAGCGTGTAGACGAACTGGCGCGTGCCGCGAACATCCCGATCGCAACTGTGACCGAGACGCTCTCGCCTGCCTCGGACAGCTTCCAGCAATGGCAGGTGGCAGAGCTCGAAGAGTTGGAGCATGCTTTGAACAAGGCAACGGGGCGCTGAGGAGTGTGGATGCATCCTTTCCCAGGAGGCCCACAGATCACGTGTCCACAGATCGTGCGAGTGCTCGTGTGCGCCTCGACGAACCTCAGCCAGATCGTACGGTCGCGACCTCCACGCCTACTGCACCGATGACGCGCTCTACATCGGCGGTGGCGTCGGCGCACACCCCAGCGATCGCGCTGCGCGACGCCCGTGCGAGCATCGGTGGGCGTACGGTCTGGAGCGGCGTCGATCTGAGTGTGTCTCCCGGGGAATTCGTCGCGGTGCTTGGATCCAACGGCAGCGGCAAGTCGACCCTGCTGAAGGCGATCCTCGGTTTGGTGGCGACGGCGCCCGGCGCGGTCAGCGTCCTTGGCGGCCCGGCAGGAGCCGCCAATCGCGAGATCGGCTATCTGCCTCAGAGACACGGCTTCGATTCGACGCTGCCGATCCGGGGCGTGGACCTCGTAGGACTGGGCCTTGACGGGGCGCGCTGGGGGGTGCCACTCCCATTTGGGCGTGGAATTCTGGACCGCGGCGGAACACGCGCACGCTCCCGAGCGCGCGTAGGCGAGGTGATTGAGCTCGTCGGCGCGAGCGCCTACGCCGAGCGCCCGCTCGGTGAGCTCTCCGGCGGTGAGCAGCAGCGCATCCTGATCGCCCAGGCGCTCGTGCGCCGCCCCCGGATATTGATGCTCGACGAGCCGCTTGACAGTCTCGATCTGCCAAACCAGGCGGCAGTCAGCGCGCTGGTGCAGCGTATCTGCGCAGCCGAGAACGTGGCCGTGCTGCTGGTGGCCCACGACGTCAATCCTTTGCTCTCATACCTGGACCAGGTGATCTACCTGGCCGGCGGCCGTGCCCTGCAGGGCACGGTGCAGGACGTCATCACCGGCTCGAAGCTGAGCGAGCTCTATGGCGTTGAGATCGAGGTGCTGCACACTCGCGACGGACGGCTGGTGGTCGTGGGTCAGCCCGAGGCGCCGCACGTCCACGGGCACAGGCACGACCCATGAGCAACCCGACCCTCACGTGGAACCTCGTCAAAGACGTGCACGAACTCCTCGCCTACCAGTTCATGGTGAATGCGCTGCAGGCAGGAGGAATCGTGGCCGTCATGGCCGGTGTGGTCGGCTGGTTCGTGGTACTGCGTCGCCAAAGCTTTGCCGCCCACACGACCGCGATGATGTCCTTCCCGGGGGCGTCGGGAGCGGCTCTGGCGGGGCTTCCCACAGCGCTTGGCTATTACCTCGCGTGTGGGGTGGCAGCGCTTGCGATCGGGCGCTCGGGTGGCGCGCAAAGGCGCGGACGCAGCGGCACCCTGAAGGGCACAAGCGAGTCGGCGGCGGTGGGGGTTGTTCAGGTCGCCGGCTTGGCGCTCGGTTTCCTCTTTCTAAGCCTTTACAAAGGTGTGCTGGAGCAGCTCGAAACGCTGCTGTTCGGCACGTTCTTGGGGATCGACAGCGATCAGGTGCTGACGCTGGCGATCGTGGCGGTCCTCGTGCTTGTGGCGCTGCTTGCGATCGGACGCCCGCTGTTGCTCTCCTCGTTGGATCCTGAAGCGGCGAGAGCCCGCGGCTTGCCGGTCGGCCTTCTCGACATCGGCTTTCTGTTGCTACTCGGCCTGACGGTGGCTGCCACGAGCCAGATCACTGGCGCCTTGCTCGTGTTCGCTCTGTTGGTGGCGCCTCCCGCCGCCGCGCAGGCGCTCACACCGAGGCCCGGCTTGAGCCTGGCTTTGAGCGTCGTGTTCGCCGTGCTCGTGATGTGGTTGGGGCTCGGGATCTCCTACTTCTCGATCTATCCGCTTGGCTTCTTCGTCACCTCCTTTGGATTCGCGTTGTACGTCGCGGCCAAGCTCGCAAGCGGGGCAACAGCGGCCTTGCGACACTCTCGGCAGGCGGGCAAGCCGATGGCAACATTGGTCTGATGCTTGCTCACGAATTCATCCGCAACGCCTACCTTGCCGGCACGTTCGTGGCGCTCGCATGCGGGCTGATTGGCTGGTTCGCGGTGCTGCGCGGGCAGGTGTTCGCCGGCGATGCGCTCAGCCATGTGGCCTTTGTCGGAGCGATCGCAGCGGCTGTGGTAGGCGTCGATGAGCGTGTGGGCCTGTTTGCGCTGACGCTTGGGCTGGCAGCGGTGATGGCCGGATTGGGACGCCGTGCTCAGGCAAACGATGTGACGATCGGAGTTGTCTTCTCTTGGGTGCTTGGGATCGGTGTGCTGTTGATCGCGGTGCTCAGCAACGGTTCCTCGGCAGGCGACGGCCTGATCGTCGCCAACACGCTGTTCGGCTCGATTTTCGGGCTCGGTGCAGGGCAGAGTCTCCTAGCGGCGGTGATCGGCCTGGCAGTCGTGCTGGCGGTGGCGGTCAGCGCCAGGCCGTTGCTATTCGCCTCACTCGACGCAGAGCTGGCGGCGCTCCACGGCGTGCCGGTGCGTGCGCTCGGACTGGTGCTGCTGTTGCTGATCGGAGCGGTCACGGCCGAGGGCACGCAGGCGATCGGGGCGCTGCTCGTACTCGGCCTGATCGCGGCTCCAGCGGGCGCCGCGTTGCGGCTCACCTCCCAGCCATATCTCGGCATGGCGCTGTCGGCTGGGATCGCGCTTGTCGCGATGTGGGGTGGGATCGCTATCAGCTACGCGATCCCATCGCTGCCGCCGAGCACAGCGATCATCGGCCTGGCGGTCGGTGCATATGCGCTTGCGTCTTTGGCATCTAATATCGCTTTGTGGGCTCTTCCAAGACAGCTGCGCAATCGACGGACGGCGGAAGGGGGCCACTCGGCGTGAGCGGGAATGTCGATGCTCACAGCGCGGGCGATGCTCCCGTCGCCGTGGCCGCACGCGAGGAGAACTGGGTCGAGCGTGCGGAGGCGATACTGGCGGAGGCCGGCCACAAGCGCGGCGGCGCGCGGCGGGCGCTGCTCGAGCTGCTCGACATCCAAACGTGCGCGCTGACGGCGGTCGAGATCGAGGACGAGCTGCGCAAGGCCGCGCGACGCGTGAGCCGCGCAAGCGTCTATCGCATCCTCGACGAGCTCGAGGGCCTGCGATTGGTGCAACGCGTGGAGACCGGCCAGGCGATGGTTCGCTACGAGCGCGTGTGCACGCACGAGGAGCATCACCACCACCTCGTGTGCGACGGCTGCGGTCTGGTGATGCCGTTCTCAGACGATGCCTTGGAGCAGGCGATCGTGAGTCTCAGCCGGAGGGTGCCGCTGAATGTGTCCGAGCACGAGATCGTGCTGCGGGGAGAGTGCTCGGAGTGCGCCGGCTGACAGGCTGCGCCGCCATCACAGGCTTGCCCCACAGGTAGCCGAGCACGCAGCCGAGCGTCCCGACCGCGACTACCAAGAGGACCGGGCCAGAGTCCTCGGTCAACGCGCCGATCACCCCGGATGTAAGTCCACCGGCGAAAGCCGCGAGCCACCCTGGGTCTGAGGCGACCGGCGCGAGCACGCGATCGCGGCGGCGCACCGCGATGAACGAAGCGATCAGCGCAAGCGCCGTGGCAGCTGGCATCAGATGGTTCTTCAGCTCCTCCCACGCGGCCGAATAGCGCCTTACGACGATGTCGCGGATGTCCCCAGGCGAGCGCGCGTCGAGCACGCTGCCGGTGAAGTGCCCAGAGCCGTGGGCTGTGGCGAGGTCGATCGCGGCAAGTGCGGCCAAGCCGAGAACGGGCGCCGCCATCACGATCAGCAGACGCTTGCGGTTGAGTGTGCCCGGCAGCAGCATCACAGTTGCCACGGCGCCTCCAGCACTCACCAGGATCACGCCGCCGACGCCCGCGCCGATGCGCGCCGAGCCCTCGACGATCGCGAGCACGATGCCCGCACAAGCCATCGTCGCTGCCGCGCCGCGGCTGCGCAAACAGGGATAGAGCGCCGCCGCCACCGCGGTGAAGATGAGCACGGCAAGCCCCGACTTCAACTCGTTGCCGATTCCGTAGAAGCGCGCCCCAAAGGCCGGGCTGGGTCCGAGCAGCGAGCGCATCAACAGTTGTGTGCCGGCGAGCGCATCGACGGTCAACGCGATGACCGCCGCCACCGCGGGCACAAGCGGCGCCCGCGGCCACGGCACAAGCAGGTCGGTGAGTGTGCCGGACGCAAAGCAAGTCGCCACGATCACGGCGAGCTCGACCGTGCGACTCGGCTCCAGAGCGGCCGGGAGCAGCACCGCAACTGGGGTCCAGAGCATGGCGATCGCGCCGACTCGCATTGCCCATGCGGCGCGTGTAGGACCGTCCTTGCGAGGGATCGGCAACCGTGCCGCGCCGAGCAACAGCAGCCACGTGAACAGGAGCCAGCCGAGCGCGGGCAGCCTGCGCGAGTCGATCACGACCAAGCGCGCCTTCAGAGCGCGAAGGTAGTGACCATCAAACGAGCCGTCGAGGCGTACCGGCGTGCCGCGCATGTCGGGCGGTGTCGTCAGCCCGAGGTGTTCGAGAATGGTCGGGCCGATGTCGATGGCGGCGATCATGCCGCGCTGGTTGGTCGTCTGCGATGTGAGCGTCTGTGCGCTGAGCTCGGTTGTCCCCCTCGAGGGTGGGAGTCCGGCGAATGCGCTCCACAACAGTTCGTGCCCGGGGAGATCAGGCGCGCTCTGTACAACGATCAGCAGCTCACGGGACGAGCGAGTGCCGGTCAGCGAGCGCAGGTCGCTGTAGCCGCTTGCTCCCTGCGGCAAATCCGCGACTACAAGACTATGAGTGGCGCGCAGCTTGCCAATGCGGGAAAGAAGCGTGTCGGAGGATCCAAAGGAGAGTGCGGCGATTCGCCCGGAGCGATTGGCCGCCAGCGGCCAATCGACCGTCGCGGGACTGGTCAGGGGCTTGGCGATTTCGATTTCTATGGTGCCACTGCTTGGCAGTTTGGAGAAGTACGGAGCGGCATACGCCGCTCCGCCGGGAATCGCCGTGGCGAGCAGCCCCGGCTTCAGCAGCTGGGGGGCGCCTTGCGCGCGTCGCAGGGCCGCCGGCCATGAGGAGATGTGCGCACTGACAGGGAGCCCATGCTCTGCATTCAGGTCAAGCTCCAGAGACGATAGGTTCGGCGGACGAGCAGGGCTATATGCCGAGTAGGAGACCCGCGCGCCCTGGGTCATGTCCAGCAACATCTGGTCTGCGTTGTAGGCACCCTGGGTCGCGCTCAGGACGCCAATCGAGAGCGTTGGTATCGAGCTCAGCTCCGCCTCGATCGCGTTGTCTTCGGATTGGCCGCTCTGAAGCGATGGGGCGGGGGGAAGGAACACGACGAGCGCCGAAGGCTTGACAGCGGCCTCCGGGCGCGCCGCCTGGTTGGCGGCGGCCTGGCCCGGAGCGCTCAGCGAAACGGCTGGCGCAGACGAGGCGTGTCGGTGGCCATCGCGCTGTCTAGCCGCCGCGCCAGCGCTGGACGCCCCGCCTACCAGCGCCACGCACAACAGGGCCGCAAGCGGCCCCGCGCGCATACTGCTCAGCCCTCTGTCCCCCCGCGCGTTCCGGCCGGCACTGGTTTCTCCCCAGAGGTGAGGGTCGCGAACTCGGCTTCCTCAGCTGGGCTGAGGCGTGCGACGTCGCCCTCGATGTTCAAGCGGGGAAGCAGCCGGTCGAGGCCGGCGGGGATCTTCCAGGTGATGTCACCGAGGATGTCGAGTACAGCCGGCAGCAGCAGGCAGCGCACAACTATCGCATCGAGGAATACGGCGGATGCGAGGGCCAGGCCGAACTCCTTGATGACCCTGCTTTCGCCGAGCATGAACGAGAGAAACACACAGATCATGATCGCCGCGGCAGCCGTCACCACTCGTCCTGTGAGCGCCAGACCTTCGCTGACCGCACGGCGGCTGTCGCCGACGCGAGTCCACTGCTCGTGGATGCGCGAGATCAAGAACACCTCGTAGTCCATCGAGAGGCCGAACACGATCGCAAACAGCATCACGGGCACGAACGACTCGATCGGGCCCGGTTTGACGCCCATGATCGAATCGAACCAGGCCCACTGGAAGACCACAACGATCACGCCGAGTGACGCGCCGATGCTGAGCAGGTTCATCAAAGCCGCTTGCAGCGGGATCACAAGCGAGCGGAAAACGACCATCAAGAGCAGCGCCGAGAGCAGCACGACCACGCCGATGAACAGCGGCAGCTTCTTGCCGAGCACGGCTGCGAAGTCGACCGCTCCTGCGGTCACACCGCCGACGTATACATGCATGCCGGTGCTTGCCTGTACAGGAGGAATCGTTTCGTTACGCAGTTGGGAGACGAGCTGGGTCGTGGCATAAGCCTGGGGGGAGGAGCTCGGATAGACCGAGATCGTCGCCACGTCTGCGGCAGGGTTGAACTTGGCCGGTGCCACCGAGGCCACGCCGTTGACACTGGCCATCGCGACACGCAGATCTTCGACCGCGGCCTTTGCCGCGGGCGAGACCGGCACGCTCGCCACGATTCCGTGCTTGCCCGCTTCATTGCTCGGCTCGCCCGCGCCGGGGACCTGGGCCACAACCTGCAGCGGCCCGTTGAAGCCTTGCCCGAAACCCTCGGCCAGGAGCTGATAGGCCTTGTAAGTGGTGAAGCTCTCAGGGTCGTTGCTGGCGTCGCTCGAGCCGAGTCTCAGCGCCATCGCAGGTGCCGCGATGATCAACAGGATGAGCGTTGCCGCGAGCGCGATCGGCCACGAGTGCGCCTGCACGAACTGGCTCCAGCGCAACCATGTCTTACCGTGAGGCGCGTCGGTAGCCTCCACGCCGCGGCGGCGTGCTCGACGGCTGGGTCGCACCACGCGCTTGCCGGCGATTGTGAGCAAAGCCGGCAGCAACGTCAGCGAGGCGAGCATGACCATCAGCACCCCGATCGATGCGGAGATCGCAACGCCATAGAGGAAATCGACGCCCAGCAGCATCATTCCCAGCAGCGCGATCACGACGGTGCAGCCGGCGAACAGGACCGCCCGCCCGGCGGTATCCATCGCGTGCACGACTGACTCGCGCACGTTGCCGTAGCTGGGTCCAGGTGTCGCGTATGCCTCGCGGAAGCGGGTCACGATGAACAGCGAGTAGTCGATGCCGACGCCGAGGCCGATCATCGCCGCGAGCTCGGAGGAGAAGTTGGGCGTGTCGACTACATGCGTGAACAGGGCGATCAACCCAAGGCCGGTGCCGAGTCCGAGCAGCGCCGTCACGATCGGCAGACCCATTGCGATCAGCGAGCCGAAAGTGATCAGCAGAACGACGATTGCGGCCATCAGTCCGACAGCGGTGGTGATCCCGAAGCCTTCCTGCTGAGTCTCCTCGATCGCCTGTCCGCCGAGCTCGATCTGCAGGCCTGGTGTGCGCGCCGCCTCAGCCGTTTTGACGACAGCTTCGCCGGCGCTCTTGGGCAGTTCGTTTGCCTTTTCGTCGAAGACCACCGTGGCGAACGCGATCTGACCGTTGGTGGATATGGCCTTGCCGGCCTGCCCGGCCGCGTAGGGGCTGATCACGCCCGCCACGTGTGGCAGGCGGCCCACTTCGCCAAACAGCTTGGTCATGTGGCTCTGCACGGCCCCTTCGCGCACGTTGCCGTGCTCGACCTTGAAGACGATCGTGTCGCGGTCGCCGGCCTGGGCGGGGAAGCTGTGAGCCAGCAGGTCCGAGGCGCGCTGCGCGTCGGAGTTGGGCAGCGTGAAGTTGTTCGAGTAGGCCGCCCCTCCGCTCGATTGAGAGATGACGTTGACGCCGATCAGCAGGATCACCCAGCCGATCGCGATGTACAGACGGTGGGTTGTTGACCAGCGGGCGAACTTGAGCATCGGCAGAACCTGGGGGAGGGGGTTACGGGAGACGCCGCGGATCGCGGCGACGGGCCGGGAGGCTCCGCCAAGCTTACGACGCTTGGCGGCCGCCGCCGATTATCTCACCGAAAAGAGATCCATTGTGCCGGTCAGCCGATGGTCGTTGGCGTTCCCCTCAGGCTCGAGGAGGTGACCATCGGCGACGATTGGGCTGTTCCAGTGCCCAGCCGAGCCGGCCAGCTTCGCGATCGGGCGCCCGGAACTGGGCCGATACACATAGATGCCACCGGCGGAAGGGTCGTAGACGTAGAGCAGCCCACCGGCCAGCACAGGACTCGTGCCGGGATTGGAGTTCTGCCAGACCAGGCGCAGCCGCCCGCCGAGGAGCGCATAGGCGGCGGTGGCGTGTTCGTCTCCGACGAACATCGTCGTGTGCGAGCCCTGGCGCCAGACGGCCGGTGCCGTGAAGAGCTCGCCGCCACCTGGCAACGCCAGACGCTGGACTTCGCCGCCGAGCCTGTTCGGCCTCGATGGCGCTTTGCCATCGAGGCGCGAGAGCGAGAGCAGGCGCATGACCCCGTCCTTTCCGGCGATCAGCACGCGATTCTGTCCGAGCAGGACCGGGGCGCTCGAGCCCAGGTCGGTGTCGGTGCTGTTGAGTTCCTCCTGGTTGGCGGGCGTGAACGCTTGGCGGTAGTCGAGGCCCGGAAGCGTCAACTCAATCACGCTGTCGCCGAAGTCGGTGCTCCCATTCCAGGGTCCGTTGCCCGTGGAGAGGAGCAGGCGTCGGCCACCTGGCTCGACGACCGCGCCGGCGCGCGAGAGGATTGCCGAGTCGCTAGCCGGGCAGTCGCTCGGCACGATCAAGCTGCGGCCATCTGCGCACAGCGTATTGAAGACGTTTGCGATTCGCCCGTTTTCACGGTCGATCGCAACGACGTGGCCCTGGTAAGGAGGAGCGTCGCCGAAGTAGCCGCCGGTGCTCGCAAGTAGATAGGGACCGTCGATGTTGAGGGCCGCCGCGAGCTTCTCGTGCGTGGCGTCGCGGGTGATGGACACTGGCCAGCCGGAGGCCTCGCGGCCGTTGACGAGCGAAAGCTTGTGGATGAGCCCGTCGGGCGAGGTCGCGTACACGAAGGGGCCACCAGGGTCGGCCAGCGGACTCGCAGTGGTGATCTGCGCGCTGCCTGCCCAGCGCGAATAGCCGGACGGCGTGAACGTCCACAGGATGTGGCCGCTGTCGGCGTCGAGGGCAAGCGTCTTGCCGTAGGTGCTCGTCACGACCACAACGCTGTGCATCGCCCCGTCGACGTTCGCTTCGTGCATGTAGATGGGTGAGGAGTCCGCAGTGCCGGGCAGGCTGACAGGGGTACGGCGGAGATGTGCGACGTTGCTCGCGTTGATGCCGGTCGAGAGGGCGCTGAAGTCCGAGCGCTGCGGGTTCAAACCGAACTCGGGCCAGTCGAGCAGTCGCGCAGTTGAGACATGAACGTGGCTCGGGATAGCGGAAACTCGAGCCCGCGACGTAGATACATCCGCCGGGGCGGTACTGCCGCAGGCGCCAACCAACACGCAGGCCGTAAGGGCAGCGGTGAGGCGCGAGAGGTAGCTTGCCCGCCTCCTCATCTCATCGCGGGCGTCGCTGTGTCAGACAGGCCGGATGCGCGCCCGTGTTCCCGCAGCGTCGAGCAGACGCTTGATGTCCTCGGGGTCACTTGTAAGCAGCGTATCGCCGTGGCTAGCCAGGAGGGACACTGCTGCATCAGCGATATCAGCTGTGTCGTTGCGTGCGAGCAGTACCCCGCAATCGCGCGCGGCTCGTGCGTCCAGATCGCACTCGACGAAACCGGCCAGGGCGCGCGCGAGTCTGGCTTGACGGGTGGGATTGCGCCACACCTGAGCGACGCACGTCGAGGACGTTCTTGCTTCGGTGCCGTCCTTGGCCGCGGCGGCAAGCATCGCCGCGACATTGCGGTCGCCGCGCTCGATGGCGATCAGTGCGCCTGTGTCGAAGACGAAGGCAGCCATTGGCGCGCCTCGTTGAGCTCCTGTTCGGTGAAGGGACCGCCGGTTTCGGCGGCTATCTCCTCGGCGACCGCCATCAGCGCGTCGGCCCTCAGACGGGCTGACGCGGCTGCGGCAAGCCAGGCGGAGACACCCTCCGGGCCGGCGGCTTCACGCACGGACTGGTATAGGTCGTCTTCGAGACTCACGCTGATCTTTGCCACGCTGGGCATGGTAGCACCTCTGGTGCTACCGGACTCGGCGCTGTATATGGTGGTGGCTTGAAGCATATGGAGAGATTCTGCCTATCCCCTGGGACGGTACTCGGCGCATCCGCTCTGGAGTGGATCTCGTCAAGCGCGAAGGCCCAAAAGCTGGAGATGATTTTGCCTCCCATCGGCTTGCTGGACGGGGGCAGCATGCGCGGTTGTGGGACTATTCTCAGCGGCAACCGAATCGGCGATCGAGAGTGAGGGCATGATGGCCAAGACACCCCGTGTGGGCGAGCAGGCGCCGGACTTCGAATTGCAGGGAACCAGCGGGCAGTTCAAGCTCTCAGACCATCGCGGCGAGCGCGTCGTGCTGCTGTTCTACCCAGGCGACAACACGATGGTCTGTACAAAGCAATTCTGCTCCTATCGCGATCGAGCTGAGGACTTCGCCTCGCTCGATGCGACGGTCGTCGGGATCTCCTCACAAGATCTGGCATCACACGAGCAGTTCACCGCCAAGCACGGCCTCAATGTGCCATTGCTCGCCGACGAGGACAAGGCTGTGGCGAAGTCCTACAGCGCGGTGATGCCAGGCCTCGGCTCAACCGCCCGCGCGGTGATCGTGATCGACGAGCAGGGAGTGGTGCGTGATCGCCACGACCATCGTCTTGGGCTCGACTACCAGACAGTGGACGAGCTCAAGGCTGCACTGGAAGCGCTCGCGGCCTGACGATCGTTTCAGGCCGACGCGGCCGTTGAGCTCAGGGGCGCGGACTCACAGGGAAGCCTCGCGCTCGACCGGCCGCGCCTCAGCCGCACGACGCGCGTGCAGCTCCATGAGCTCCAGCTGCATGTTGCGCTGGGGCTCGCCCGGGCTGGGGGATTGCCTGCGCCAGATGCCGTCGGCATGCAGTTCCCAAGAGCTCTGGTTGTCGGCAAAGGCTCGTTCTAGTGTGTCCATCAGCTCGGCCTTCAACTCAGGCGAGTCGATCGGCGCGGCAAGCTCCACACGGTGGTCGAGATTGCGCGGCATCAGGTCGGCTGAGGCGATGTAGACCGTACGCTCTCCGCCACGCTCGAACGTGTAGACGCGCGAGTGCTCGAGCAGGCGCCCGACGACCGAGACGACGCGGATGTTCTCGGAGATACCGGAAACTCCTGGGCGCAGGCAGCAGATGCCGCGCACGTTCAGATCCACGCGCACCCCAGCACGCGAAGCTCGGTAGAGCGCGCGGATGCAGTGCCCATCCACGAGCGCGTTCATCTTCATTGCGATTCGTCCAGGAGACTCAGGTGAGTGAGCGGCGATGGTCGCGTCTATCTCGGCGATCAGCCCCTCGCGCAAGTGCGTCGGGGCGATCAGGACCTTGCGGTTGCGCAGCGGGCGCCCGTAGCCGGTGAGGTTGTTGAACATGTCCGCGACGTCGGCGCCGATGTCCTCGTCGATCGTGAACAGGCCGAAGTCGGTGTACAGGCGCGCGGTGGCCGAGTGATAGTTGCCGGTGCCGACATGCACATAGTTGCGCACGCCGTCGCCCTCCCTGCGCACGACCAGTACGCACTTGGCGTGCGTCTTCAGAGCAGGTTGCCCGTAGACGACGTGCACACCCGCCTCCTCCAGCGCCTTGGCCCAGTGGATGTTCATGCGCTCGTCGAAGCGCGCCGTCAGCTCGACGAGCGCGACCGCCTGCTTGCCGCGCTCGGAGGCGGCGATCAGGTCGGGGACAAGCGGCGAGTCGTCGCTCGTCCTGTACACGGTCTGCTTGATCGCGAGCACATTGGGGTCAGTCACCGCCTGTTCCACGAAGCGCTCCACCGAGGTCGCAAACGAGTCATAGGGATGGTGCACGAGCACATCGCCCTCGCGCATCGCGGCAAGCACGTCGGGACGCTCGCCCTCGTGGCGCAACAGCCGCGGGTGGGTGACCGGCGCATACGGCGCGTTGCGCAGCTCGGGCATGCCGGGAAGCTTCACGATCTGCCACAGCGCTCCCATGTCCAGTAGTCCCGCAACCGGATAGACCTCGTCCTCGCTCACTCCGAGCAGGCCGACCAGCTCCTCGCGCAGGCGCGCGGAGCAGTTGGCCCCGAGCTCGACGCGCACGATCTCGCCGAAGCGACGCCGGCGCAGCTCGTCCTCGACGGCCTGCAGCAGGTCGGCGGCGTCGTCGGAGACCTCCAAGTCCGCGTCGCGGGTGACCCTGAAGACGTCGTAGTCGACGATCTCCATGCCGGGGAACAGAGCGTCGAGATGGTGGGCGATCACGTCCTCCAGGGGCACGAGGGTGGTGCTGGGGGCGGTCACGTTTCCACTTGGCGCCGCCGTGGCGCCCGCGGGAGGCGTCGGCTTCTCAGGGTGTGGCCCAGTCGCGTCTGGGCCTGTGTCGGCTGCGGCAACGACCGTGGGACCGGCAGCTCGCACTGCCACAAATCGGGGCAAGATCTCGGTCGGGACCTTCACCCGCGCGAACACGGTCTCCCCGCCGGCGGGGTCGCGCACCAGCACAGCCAAGCTGAGCGACAAGTTCGAGATGTAGGGGAAGGGCCGTCCCGGTGCGACGGCGAGCGGTGTCAACGCCGGAAAGATCACGCGTCGGAAGTGCTGTGCCAGATAAGCGCGCTGCTCGTCGTCGAGCTGCTCGAAGCCGACGACGCTCACGCCGTGCTCGGCCAGTGCTGGGCGCAGGCGGTCTTCGAAGCAGTCGCTCAGGCGAACCCCGAGCTGAAGGACGCGCTCGCGGATCCCCCCGATCGTCTCAGAGGGCGTGCGCCCGTCCTGGCTGGGGTTCTCCACGCCCGCGTCGATCTGGTCGTGCAGCCCCGCGACGCGCACCATGTAGTACTCGTCGAGATTGGTCGTGTAGATGGCGCAGAACTTGACGCGCTCGAGCAGCGGAATCGACTCGTCCTCACCGAGCTGCAGCACGCGCTCGTTGAAGTCCAGCCACGAAAGCTCGCGGTTTATGTAGAGGGAGGGATCGTCCAGCCGTGGCTCGGCCTGCGGGCGCTCGCGATTCTCGGGTCGGGGATCGTCGCTCATCTCGTCGCTCAACTCATCTATGCTCGCAGAACCCTATGGCTATGGCCCGCCAGCTTTGGTTGCTCCGTCACGCCGACGCAGAGCCCCACGGTACGCGCCCCGACGCAGAGCGGCAGTTGACCGATCGCGGAAAGGGCCAGTCCTTTAGCGCCGGCGTTGCGCTGGCCGCAGCTGAAGTGGAGTTTGCCGCGATCCTCGCAAGCCCGAAGGCGCGTGCGCGCGAAACCGCCGAGCTGGCGCTCGAGCAGCTGAGCGAGCACCAGCGCGCGCTGCTCGAGCTGGACACTCGGCTTGCCGGTGGCATTCGCGCACCCGAAGTGCTCGAGCTGCTCGCCGGCGTCGGCACGGACGGTCCGGTTCTGCTTGTCGCTCATGAGCCCGACCTTTCGCGAGTCGTGGGTGAACTCACGGGCGGTCGCGTCGATCTGAAGAAGGGTGGCCTTGCCGTCGTCCGGCTAGGCGCCGGTGGTGCTGAGCTCGTACTCCTGATGCGCCCTGCCGAGCTCGCGCTGATCGCCGAGCTCGCCTCTGCCGGCATCTAGGGCGCCGGCTTCGCCCGCGCCGTGCGAGATCTCGCCGGTAGGCGAGGTGTCGACGGCGCCATCGCGGGTGCCACTGCGCTTGGACTGACCGTCGATGCTCGCGTCAGCCTGCTCTGGGGCCTCCGCGCCATCCTCTTGCTGTGCGTCGAGTCGTTCGGCGGCGAAGCGATAGCCGATCCCGAAGTGGGTATGGATGTAGCGCCACTGCGGCGATGCCTTCTCGAGCTTCTGGCGCAGCTTGCGCACGAACACATCAACCGAGCGGTCGCCGCGCACCATTGCATAACCCCACAGGCGCGAATAGATCTCCTCGCGCTCGAGCACGCGTCCTTCCCCGCCCGCCAGCAGCTCGATCAGCTCGAACTCGCGCCGTGTCAGCTCGAGGCTGCGCCCGGCGACAAAAGCCTGGAAGCGGTCGGAGCGGATCTGCACCTCCCCGGCGGACACAGGCTTTGACTCGGTCCGCGCAGTGGCCCGACGGCGACGCCTGACCAGGCCCTGGACGCGGGCGATCACCTCCTCGGGGTGGCAAGGCTTGGTGATCCAATCGTCGGCGCCCAGGCGAAGCCCGCGAACGCGCTGAGCGACGGTCGAGGGACCCGTGCACACCACGATCCCGAGCTCGGGCAGAGTCCCGCACAGTCGCTCGAGCCATTCCCAAGCCTGGGGGCCGAGCACGCCCAGATCGACCACCAGCGCGCTCAGGCGCATCGAGGCGATCGCGTCGGTCGGAACGGGGCTGGCAAGCACGCGATGCTCCCAGCCGAGACGGTCCATGCGCTTGCCGAGGACCTGAATGAAGCCGCTGTCGCGGTCGAGCACCGCGATGCGCAGCGAGGACGTGCCCCCTGCGCCCGAAGCGACCCCTTCATCCGTGGAGAGGATCCCCGCCGTCATCTAGGCGCAGTGTATAGGCGCTTTGAGCGCAAATGGCAAGAGGCGCAGACGATAGTCACAGGATCTTCACAGGCGAGTTACCGCTGTTTGCGGTAGGTGGACTCAGAAGGTCCTCGAAATGGCCTAGCCGCTCGATACCCCCTTTGTTGGGAGGCGAGGGATTGTTTCGGTACCCAAGCTTTATCTCTGGGTCTGCGCACAAGGGGTGTTGGCAAGGTCGTTCAAAGGCGAGTCACGCAACCCGCCTTC
>DATCEK010000017.1:0-33874 GCA_036510155.1 Solirubrobacteraceae bacterium
TCTCCGCTCCGGCCGCGCGGCCGGGCCTGCTCAGCACGATCGCGTGGAAGCTGGGCGGGGTCGTCGCTGCGGACACTCCGGCGCCCGCGGCCTCCTCGCCCGCGCGGGCGCATCGATCCGAGCCCACGCCGGCGCGCACGACATCGGGGGAGATCGCCTATGCGCTCGAGGCGTCGATCTTCGTGACGGGCGCGGCCGTCCAGTGGTTGCGCGACGGCCTGGGCATCATCGAGCGGGCGAGCGACACCGAAGCACTGGCTGCGTCGCTTCAGAACAACGACGGCGTCTACTTCGTGCCCGCGCTCACCGGCCTCGGCTCACCACATTGGGACCCGCACGCGCGCGGCACGATCGTCGGCCTCACGCGCGGCACGGGGCGGGCGCACCTGGCGCGTGCGACGCTCGAGGCGATCGCCTACCAGACCGTGGACGCGCTGCAAGCGATGGGCGAAGCGTCGCCAGAGCCCCTGCGCGAGCTGCGAGTCGACGGCGGCGCCACCGCCAACGCGTGGCTGATGCAGTTCCAAGCGGACGTGCTCGGGGTGCCGGTGGTGGTCGCAGAGATCGCCGAGACGACAGCCCTCGGCGCGGCATACCTTGCGGGTGTCGGCGTCGGCGCATGGACGGTGTCCGATGTACGCGATCGCTCGCGCGAGGGCATCCGCTACGAGCCGTGCATGCGTGCACAGGAGCGGGAGAGCTTGCTCGCAGGTTGGGCCGAGGCGCTGGCGCTGGCGCGTGCGCGGCGATGATGTGCAGTTCGACCGGCGCATGCGCCGGTCGCCGGGTCGCACATGTGCGACCCGGCCGGGGCGCGCATGCGCGCCCCGGGACATCGCCGCATGCGGCGATGTCTTCCAAATGAGGATGAGTATCGAATCGACGCGTAACTTTGTCTCGAGCGCGATGTAGACCCATTTAGATGAGCGAGCTCGCCCCGATGCGCGAACAGGTCTACACCGACCCCCGCCCCAAGGAGTACTTCGATCGTTTTCACGAGCGCGCGCGCACGCGCGAACCGGACTGGTGCTATGAGGCGACGCGTCTACTCACCTCGCTTTACGCCTACACGTTCTTTCGCGCCCGTCCGATCTCAACCGAGAAGGTTCCAGGCTCCGGCGCGGTCATCCTCGCGCCCAACCACTTCTCCTTCATGGACCATTTCCTGATGGGCTGCTATATCCGTCGCAAGGTCCGCTTCATGGCAAAGTCGCAGCTGTTCAAGTCGCCGATGCAGTTCGTCTACACCCACGGCGGCGTCTTCCCGGTACGCAGAGGAGCGCGCGACGAAGAGATGTTCGTCACCGCCAAAGCGATTCTGAAGCGCGGGGGAGCGATCACGATGTACTGCGAGGGGGGCCGCTCGCGTGACGGCAAACTGGCTGAGCACGCGAAGGCCGGCATCGGGCGCATCGCGCTTGAAACGGGCGCGCCGATCGTGCCGATCGCGATCCACGGCTCCAGCAAGATCCGCAACTGGAAGCGCCTGCAATTCCCGAAGGTGACTATCCAATACGGCGAGCCGCTGCGCTGGGAGCCGGTCGAGAACGCGACCCGCGAGCAGCAGCAGGCAGTCGCCGACGCGGTGCTCGACGAGATCAAGGCGCTCTACAATGGGCTCGAGGAACACGGCCGCAGGGGAATGTTGCGCCGCGCGCGCGAGCAGCGCCGGGCTGAGCGCGCAAAACCGCGGGCAGGCGGCGCGACGGTCGCCTGAGATTTACCCCTCGCGCTGCTCAAAGGACTGCGTAGAAGTGGCGAGACGGTCGCCCGGGAGCGGTTTCATCGTTCTCATGCCGGCCGGTATATAAGAGCGGCTATATAAAAATGCGTGCACGTCTGTGACTGCTGTTGGCCTTCGCGGAGCTGTGTCATCGGGACTCGAGTTTGTCGCATTCCAACAGCGAGGTAAAAGTGGCAATGTGGCCAGTTCGGTGGTCGTAATTTGAGCATTTTGCGCACCTTGGAGTGTGATACGGTCTTGCCGCGATGTCTTCCCCTGCCATCTCCACGCCGCCTGCGATCGAGCGGGCGCTGGAGCTGTTCGAGCCGGAGCGCCGCCCAGCGGAGGCAAACCTGACAGACGGCTATCTGGATCTGCTAGGCGAGCACGACCCCACCGGGGAGAAGCTCTCGCAGCAGGCGATGCTCGGCAAGTTGGCGCCGCGTATATATGAAAGTTTGTCGCGTCCGCTGGTCATGCGCGTGGGGATGCGCGGGCCGAGCTGGAAGGTGGAGTATGCGCTGGCGATGGAGATGCTCGCCGTAAAAAGCGGCGAGCGCGTCCTCGACCTGGCCTGCGGTCCGGGTAACTTCACGCGGGGCTTCGCCGCGTCGGCCGGCAGCGGCCTAGTCGTCGGCCTGGACGCGTCGCGCCCGATGCTCACGGCCGCCGTGCAGCGCACCCCGAACGCAAACGTCGCCTACATGCGAGGAGACGCGTCCGCGCCGCCGTTCAGGGACGCATGCTGGGATGCCATCAGCTGTTTGGGGGCACTGCACTTGTTCGAGCGTCCGACCGAGGCCCTCGAGGCAATGGTGCGCATGCTCGTACCGGGAGGGCGCCTGGCGCTGATGGTCACCTGCGACCCCAAGGCGACCGGTCGCCGCGAGCCGCCTGTGCGCAAGTACGGCGGCATCATCGTGTTCACGCGCGAGGACATCACAGGAGCGCTCGCCGATCACGGACTGATCGACATAGCCCAGCAGGTGAAGGGCAGGGCCCAGTTCGTCTCTGCCCGCAAGCCCGCGGCCGGCGCATAGTCGCGGAGCCACGCGGCTCCGCGACCATTTTCTCGCGTCCTTCTAAGAGGTCATCCCGACAAACTGCCCGCCGGTGACATTGAGCACCTGTCCATGCACGTAGTTCGACCAGGGCGAGCACAGGAAGAAGACGCCTCCGGCGGCCTCCTCGGCCGTGCCGGGGCGCCCGAGCGGGATCAGCATCGAGGCCATCCCGCGCATCTGCTCGGGGATGCCAAGCTGCACCTTCTCGCCGCCGATCTCCATCGTGTTCTCCTCGACCTTGGCGGCCGTGAGCCGCGTCTCGATGAAACCGAAGGCGACCGCGTTGACATTCACCTTGAACTGCCCCCACTCCTTCGCAAGGGTCTTCGTGAGACCAGTCACACCGGCCTTGGCCGAGGAATAGTTGGCCTGTCCGGCGTTGCCCATCGTGCCCGAGATCGAAGAGATGTTGACGATCTTGCGAAACACCTCATTGCCCTCCTCGCGCTCCTTCTTGGCAGGCTCGCGCAGATGCGGCGCGGCGGCGCGGGTCACCTTGAACGGCACCACCAGGTGGATGTCGAGCATCGCCTGGAACTGCTCGTCTGACATCTTGTGGATCGGCGCGTCGATCGTGTAACCGGCGTTGTTGACGATGATGTCGATCTTCCCGAACGCGTCGATCGCGCTCTGCACAAGCTTCTCGGGCGCGTCGCCCTTGGTCAGATCGCCCGAGAACACGGCTGTCTCGCCTGAGATCTCTTTGGACGCCTGCTCGGCGACGTCGCCGTCGAGGTCGTTGATGAGCACCTGTGCGCCCTGCGACGCCAGCAGCTCGGCTGTCGCGCGTCCGATGCCGCGGGCCGAGCCGGTCACGATCGCGGACTTGCCGTCGAGAACTCCCATGTCTATTGATTCTCCTTGTAGTGGTCGGTCGCCGGAGGTTATCCGCCCGGCCAGCCCCATGCGCTCCCACAAGGCCTGCGTTCTCGCGATCTCGGCACATGGTCGCCGTGGCGGGCGTGGTCGCTGGAGAACCGGCTTCGTCGCATCCACCACATAGACTCAGCCTCACATGGCGAGCGATCCGGCAATCCAGCCGACCGGCCCCGAGTCCGAGGTTGTCGAGGCGAGTGGGGTGCTGCCCGCGCAGCGTCTGCGCGAGGCGGTCACACAGGGCTTGATCACGGCCGGGGACTGGCGCGTGCCGCTGGAGTCGATCCAGCCCGCGAGCATGGATCTGCGCCTTGGAGAGTTCGCCTGGGCGTTGCGCTGCAGCTTCCTACCCGACTCGGGCTCGACGGTTGAGGAGAAGATCGAGGATCTCGCCTTCGACAGAATCGACCTGCGCGACGGGGCAACGCTCGAGCGCGACCGGCCCTACCTGGTGCCGCTGATCGAGGAGCTGCGACTGCCACAGGAGATTCGTGCCAAGACCAACCCCAAGAGCTCGACAGGGCGCCTGGACGTGTTCACGCGCGTGATCACCGACCGCAGCCACCGCTTCGACGAAATCGCCGCCGGCTATCGCGGAAAGCTCTACTTGGAGGTCGTCCCACGTTCGTTTGCGATCCGCGTAAAGCAGGGTCTCTCGCTCAATCAAGTGCGCCTCAGCCACGGCGACGCGCGGCTGAGCGACCGGGAGCTGCTGACCGTGCACGAAGAGTTCCCGCTCCTGTACCTGGACAGCCACGCGCTGCGGGCCTCGGAGCTCTCGCTTGCCGACGGCTTGTTCCTGAGCCTCAACATCCAGGGCAGCCCGGAGAACATCGTGGGCTATCGCGCCAAGCGCAACAGCCTGCCGGTCGATCTGGAGCACATCGGCAAGCTCAAGTGGCAGGACTTCTGGGAGCCGGTGCATCCCGAGCGGGGCGGGCGAATCGTGCTCGAGCCCGAGGTCTTCTATCTGCTGCTCTCGGCCGAGGGAGTCAGCATCCCCCCTTCCTACGCGGCCGAGATGCTCGCCTATGACCCGACCGCCGGCGAGCTGCGCACTCACTACGCCGGCTTCTTCGATCCCGGCTTCGGCTACTCCAAGGGGGAGCGCAGGCACGGATCGCGCGCGGCTTTGGAGGTGCGTGCACGCGACGTGCCATTCATGGTCGAGCACCGCCAGCCGGTATGCAAGCTGGCGTTCGAGCGGATGGCCGGGGAGCCGGACGTGCTCTACGGACAGGGCATCGGCTCCAACTACCAGGGCCAAGAGACGATGCTAAGCAAGCACTTCGCTGAGCAGAAGGCCGGCAACGGTCCGGCGGTCGCACGGGAGGCGGGGGAGACGCTGGAGTCGATGGCCCCACGCGGCGACTGAGCCCGAGGCCGGGCGTCGCTCGCCGGGTAAGCGCGAACAGCTCGCTCAGCTCGCGTCCGCCGGCAGCAGCGTGAATCTCTCAGTGGCGCCATCCAGCGGTCGCACGGCGCGGAAGTGGCGTTCGTCGAGCGTGGCGATCTTTTGCGTTTCAAGGTGTGCCGCGAGCGCGATCAGCGACGCGTCTGTCAGGCCCAGGTCGATCGACTGGTACCGGCTCGCGATCTCGATCGTCTCGTACAGTGCCGAGCGCCACCATTCGACGGTGTAGGCGCCGCTCTCGAAGCTGGCGCGCAACGCCTCGGCAGCGCGCGCGCCGCCGATTCGAGGGACGAGGTGGTCAAGCTCGGCAAGTATCAATGGCGTTGCGCACAGCTCTTCCTTGATCGCTTCCATCCATTCCCGCACGCGCTCGTGATTGGGGTCGTCTCGATCCATGAACGCGAGCACGACGGAGGTGTCGAGGACGATCACACTTCGCCGAACCCGGTTTCCCTCAGGTACTCGTCCACTTTGGTGGAGAGATCCCCGGGGCCGGAGAAAATTCCGCCCCCCTGCGGGCGCGGGCGGATTTCGACCGCGTCGGCGAGCGCCCTGCGGATCAGGGCGGCCTTGGTCGTGCCCTCGCGCTCGGCCCGGCGCGTTAGCTCGCGATCCACCTCTGGATCCACATAGATGCTCATCTTCTTCATCTCCGATCATTGTACGCCTGCCACCTGACACCTACCACCCGTGGCGCATATGTGGAAACGGGAGTGACCTCCGCCGGCGCGGAGGCGAGGACATGTCATAAGAGCCATGCACACTCATCCGACCGGTTCTGGGAGGCGGGACATGGTTCGCCGTGGCGGTGCTCGCCCCGGCCTCTCGCGGAGCTGCGCTACAACCCGAGCAGGCGCCCGAGAATCTCGCGCATGATCTCGTCTGAGCCGCCGCCGATCGGGCCGAGGCGGGCGTCACGGGCGGCTCTTTGCGCCCAGTGCTCGCCCATGTAGCCCATGCCGCCGTGGATCTGCAGGCACTCGTCCATCAGCTCGAAGGAGGCGCGTTGGGTCATCAGCTTGGCCATCGTCACCTGCTTGATCGGTTCCTCGCCGGCGACGAAGCGGCGCAGCGCGTCGTAGGTGACGCAGCGCGCGGTGTAGGCCTGGGTGGCGAGGTCGGCGAGCTTATGCTTGATCGCCTGGTGCTTTGAGAGCGGCTTGCCGAAGGTGGTGCGCTCGCGCGCGTACTCGGCCGTGCGTTCGTAGGCGAGCTGCATCGCGCCGACCGTTCCCAGTGCCATCGCCAGGCGCTCCCACTGGAAGTTGGCCATGATCAGCTTGAAGCCCTCGTGCAGCTCGCCGAGCAGGTTCGCTTCGGGCACGAACACGTCTTCGAAGGAGATCGTGGCGGTATCCGAGGCGTGCCAGCCGAGCTTCTGAAGCTTGGATGAGCTGACGCCCTCGCCGCGATCGATGATCAAGAACGAGATCCCGCGATGGCCACCTTCCTGAGTCGTCTTGACTGCGGTGACCATGAAGTGCGCGCGCACGCCATTGGTGATGTAGGTCTTCTCTCCGTTGACGACCCAGCCCCCGTCGACGCGCTCGGCCTTCGTGCGCAGCGCGGCCACATCCGAGCCCGCGTCTGGCTCGGTGATCGCGAGCGCCCCGATCTTCTCTCCCTTGATGGCGGGCACGAGGTACTGCTGCTTGTGCTCGTCGGTGCCGAACTTCCAGATCGGGGGAGTGGCGATGTTGATGTGTGCTCCGATCCCTGCGGCGGTGCCACCGGAGCCGATCCGGGATAGCTCCTCTACGAGCACCGCCTCGTGCAGGTAGTCGCCGCCCTGCCCGCCCAGCTCGGCGGGATACTTCAGACCGAGCAGGCCTTGTGCGGCGAGCTTCGGAAAGACCTCATCGGGAAACCATTCCTCGCGCTCCCACGCCTGTGCGTGCGGAGCCAGCTCGCGATCGAGAAAGCCACGGATCGACTCGCGCAACTGTTCGTGCTCGTCGGCGAATGGGGGTGTGGGGGTCATATATAAAAAATAGAAATCACGATGGTAACTACAAAATGTATATGCAAAGGTTATTTAGAAAAACTACATACACATGCAGTTCCGGCCGGCACATGTGCCGGCCGGCCGACGGCGCATGCGCCGTCGGGACAGGGGCGCATGCGCCCCTGTCTCAAAGACCATATGAACGACCTATGACGTCGAGCATGATCTCGTCCGTCCCCGCGCCGATCCGATTCAAGCGCGAATCGCGCCAGGCCCGCTCCACGCCGTACTCCTTCATGTAACCGGCGCCACCATGGATCTGGATGCACTCGTCGGCGACTTCCACGGCGATGCGCGAGGCGTGAAGCTTTGCCATCGAGATCTCGCGCACGGGGTACTCGCCGCCCGCAAAGCGCCAAGCGGTCACATACACCATCTGACGCGCGCTCTCGATCTTCGTGGCCATCTCGGCGAACTTGTGCCTGATCACCTGGAATTTGCCGATTTCGCGGCCGAACGCTTTGCGCTCTTTGGCGTATACGAGCGTGCGATCGAAGCATTTCTGTGCGCCCGCAACCGAGCCGGCAGCACCGATCAGGCGCTCCCCTTGGAGCTCCCACATGATGTGGTAGAAGCCCTTGCCCACCTCGCCGAGCACGGCGGTCTCGGGCACGCGCACGTCCTGGAAGGCCAGCAGGGCGGTGTCGGAGGCGTGCATGCCGAGCTTCTCCAGCTTCTTCTCGCGGATCACCCCGGGCGCGTCCATCGGCACCAGGAAGAGGGTGAAGCCGCCGTAGCCCGCATCCGGGTCGGTCTTGGTCACGAGCACGATCACGTCGGCTCTGTGGCCGTTGGTGATGTACGTCTTCGAGCCGTTGATCACGTACTCGTCGCCGTCCTTGACAGCCCGTGTCTTGATCCCAGCCACGTCCGAGCCGGCGTCGGGCTCGGTGATGCCGATGCACAGGATCTTCTCGCCTTTGATCGCGGGCACGACCCATTCCTGCTTCTGCTCCTCGCTGCCGAAAGCGAGGATCGGAGGCATCGCCATGTCGGTGTGCACCGCCACCCCCATCGCCAACCCCCCCGAGTTCGCGCCCGTCATCTCCTCGCCCAGCACGAGGCTCGTGAAGTAGTCACCGCCCTGCCCCCCGTAAGCCTCGGGCTTGTCGAGCCCGAGCAGGTCGAGCTCGCCCATGCGCCTGAATACCGAGTCGGGGAACGTCGTCTCCTCCCATTCCTCCGCGTGCGGCGCCAGCTCCTTGCTGACGAAACTGCGGATCGACTCGCGCAGCTGTTCGTGCTCGTCGGTGAAGATGAAGTGCTTGCGCTTGGACTGGTGGTCGGGCTTCAAGACGGTGTCGGTGGCGGCCATGTCTCTCCTCGTTTTCGGCTGGGCAGCCAAACGCTAACGCACGGCAGGTTAGGATGCCCGCACTGTGTCCGATGAACCGGTCCTATACGAGCTTGCCGACGGCGTGGCGACGATTACGCTCAACGAACCCACCACGCGCAACGCGCTGTCCGCCGAGGTGCTGGGCGGGTTGATCGACTCGTTCGAGCGCGCCCGCGACGACGGGGACGTGCGCGTGGTGGTCCTCGCCTCCTCGCACGACACGGTGTTCTCCTCCGGCGCCAACCTCGGCGGCTTCGCGGCCGATGTCGCGCTCGTGCACAAGCATTTCGGCTCGGATCGCTTCGTCGGATTGTTCAAGCTGATCGTCGGGCTGGGCAAGCCCAGTGTGTGCGCCGCGCGCGGGCATGTGCTCGCCGGGGCCTTGGGGATCGCGCTCGCCTGCGATCTGATCGTGGCGAGCGAGGAGGCCACGTTCGCCACGCCCGAGATCAACGTGGGCGCGTTCCCGTTCATGATCATGGCGCTGATCTACCGCAACATCGGCCGCAAGAAGGCAAATGAGCTGCTGCTGCTAGGTGAGCGCTGGTCGGCACAAGAGGCGCTCGGGGCGGGGCTCGTCAACAAGGTCGTCCCCGCCGGAGAATTCGATGCCGCCGTGGGGGAGTGGGCCGCGAAGCTGGCGTCGAAGTCGCCGCTGATCATGCGCTTGGGCAAGGAAGCGATGCGCCGCCAGCTCGATATGCCGCTCGACGACGCATTGGATTATCTGCGCGCCCAGCTCACACTCGCGATCTCCACTGAGGACATCGTGGAGGGCGTGACCGCGTTCTTCGAGAAGCGCGAGCCAGAATGGAAGGGCCGATGACTTCGCTCTTGCGCCCGCTGGTCGAGGATCTGCACGCCCGCCGCGAGCAGATCCGTCTCGGCGGTGGTCAGGAGAAGATCGACAAGCAGCACGAGAAGGGCGCTTTGACCGCGCGTGAGCGGATCGCTTTGCTCGTGGATGAGGGCACCTTCGTGGAGCTGGGCATTCACGGCAAGCCGCACACTTCCCAGCGCGCGATGGATGGCGTCGACGCACCCGCCGATGGCGTCATCACCGGCTACGGGAAGGTCGACGGCCGCCTCACCGCCGTGTGTGCGTATGACTTCACGGTGATGGCAGGCTCGATGGGCATGACCGGCGAGTTCAAGGTCACGCGCCTGCGCGAGCTGGCCTTGACCAAGCGCATCCCGTTCGTGTGGCTGCTCGACTCGGCGGGCGCGCGGGTGCAGGAGGCCGCCGGGGCGATGTTCGCAGGCTCCGGCCACCTGTTCCGCGAGGAGGTGATTATGAGCGGCGTCGTTCCTCAGGTGGCTGCGCTGCTCGGGCCATGCGCCGCCGGCACCGCCTACATCCCCGGATTGGCCGACTTCGTGCCGATGGTCAAGGGTCGCGGCTCGATGGCCTTGGCGGGACCGCACTTGGTGCGCGCCGCGGTAGGGGAGGACGTCACCCAGGAGGAACTCGGCGGCTCGCGTGTGCACTGCCGCAAGTCGGGCGTGGGCGACATGGAAGTGGCAAGCGACGAGGAGTGCATCGAGCGCATCAAGCAATACCTCTCGTTCATGCCCCAGAACTGCGAGTCGCCGGTGCCGATCCGGGTGGGTGGGGACAAATCAGATCCGATCGATCGTGGGGACGATGAGCTGCTCGACGTGCTGCCCGAGTCCAACCGCAAGCCGTATGACATGTACGAGGTCATCAAGCGCATCGTCGATACTCATCCGGGCACAGGCGAGGCGGAGATCTTCGACATGAAGGGCCAGTGGGCAAAGACGATCATCACCTGCTTCGCCCGCTTCGGTGGCAGGCCGGCCGGGATCGTCGCCAACCAGCCCAAGCAGCTCGGCGGCATCCTCGACAACAACTCCGCCGACAAGGCCGCCCGCTTCGTCAATCTCTGCAACGCCTTCGGGATCCCTTTGGTGTTCATCCAGGACGTCCCGGGCTTCATGGTGGGCACCAAGGTCGAGGCCGAAGGCATCATCCGCCACGGCGCCAAGATGCTCTACGCGGTAGCCAACGCCACCGTCCCCAAGATCACGGTGATCACACGCAAGGCATACGGCGCCGGTTATTACGTGATGTGCGGCCGCGCGTATGAGCCGGACCTGATCGTGGCGTGGCCGAGCGCCGAGATCAGCGTGATGGGCGCCGAGGGCGTTGTCGAGATCGCCTTCCGCAAGGCGGTCGACGCCGCCGAGGATCCGGTGGCGAAGAAGGCCGAGCTGGTCGAGAACTTCAAAAAGATGTTCGACGTGTACATCGCGGCAGGCAACGACTTGGTCGACGACGTGATCGACCCGCGTGAGACGCGCCTGACGATCTGCAGGGGACTGGAGTTGGCCGAGGGCAAGCAGATCGAGCGTCCATGGAAGAAGTCGGGCGTCGTACCTGTATGAACCACATCGGACTGCAACCCGAAAGGACGCAATGAGCCTCGACGATCCCGTCGTCATAACTTGCTCGATCTCGGGGGTGATCGCCAACCGCGAGCAGTGCCCAGCGATCCCCTACACGCCTGAGGAGTACGGCGCCGAGGCCAAGCGAGCCGTGGATGAGGGCGCCTCGATGATCCACATCCACGCGCGTAAACCCGATGGCACCCCGTCGTATGAGATCGAGGATTTCTCAGCGATCACGGAGGCGATCCGGGGAGCAGTAGACGATGTGATCATCAACTACTCGACCGGCACGATCGGGGTCCCGACGTCGACGCGGATCGAGTACCTGCGCGCCTGCCGCCCGGAAGTGGCGGCCTTGAACATGGGCTCGATGAACTACGCCAAGTACTCGCGCACCCGCAAAGACTTCGTCTTCAAGATGGTCTTCCAGAACCCGTTCGAGGAGATCGTCGACCTGCTCACCGCGATGAACGAGCTGGGCATAAAGCCCGAGCACGAGTGCTTCGACCTCGGCCACGTCGGCTCATTGACTCCGCTGGTGGACATGGGGGTTTTGAAGACACCCCTACACGTGGACTGCGTGATGGGCGTCGTCGGCGGCATCCCGCCGACCCCCCGTAACCTCGCGGCGATGGCCGACAACATCGCCGACGTCCCGGGAGGCGGCCATGTCAAACACCACTGGGGGGTCATCGGCATCAGCCGCGACCAGTGGACGCTGATCGCCACGGCGCTCACGCTCGGTGGCTCGATCAGGGCCGGAGTCGAGGACAACCTGTATCTGCCTGACGGCACGATGGCCCGCTCCAACGGAGACCTGATCGCCCAGGCACGCAAGATGACCGAAGACGTCGGCCGCCGCCCGGCGACGGTGGCCGAGGCGCGCGGGCTGTTCGGGATCGCTTAGCACGATGTCAAGTCACGGATTCGAGGGTTCTGGATGGCGGCCCGGCGGCCGCGCGGCGTGCTTGGTGGTGATCGCGCGGTGAAGCGTCTCCCGCTCGACGGCGTCCGGGTACTCGACCTTTCGCGGCTCCTGCCGGGAGGCTTTTGTTCACTGCTGCTAGCCGATTTCGGCGCCGAGGTGCTAAAGGTGGAGGACACCGGGCAGGGCGACTACATCCGCTGGGCGCCGCCCTACTACGAGGGCGCGGAGGACAGCGCGAAGTCGGCGCTATTCCTGTCGCTGAACCGCAACAAGCGCTCGATCCGGATCGACCTCAAGAGCGAGGACGGACGCGAGGTGCTGCTGCGGCTCGTGCGCGAATACGACGTCGTGCTGGAGTCCTTCCGTCCGGGCGTGCTCGACCGGCTCGGTGTCGGCTACGAGCGCATGCGCGAAGAGAATCCAGGACTCGTCTACTGCGCGATCACCGGTTATGGGCAGAGCGGGCCCAAGCGCGACGCGTCCGGGCACGACATGAACTATCTGGGGCTGATCGGATTGCTCGGCCTGACCGGAGATGAGAATGAGGCGCCCGTGCAGGCGGCCGGCCAGATCGCCGACCTCGGCGGCGGGGCCTTGATGGCGGCCTTCGGGATCTTGGCGGCTTTGAGAGAGCGTGACGGTGGGCCGGGACAGCCGGGGTCGGGCGAAGGCCAGATGGTCGATGTCTCGATGGCCGACGGCGCGCTGTCGTGGCTGGCGATGGTCGCCGGCCAATACTTCGCCGACGGCGTGGTACCCAAACGTGGCGAGCAGCTGCTGGCGGGCTCGGTCATCTGTTACCGCCCATACGAGTGCGCCGACGGCTGGGTAACATTGGGGGCCCTGGAGCCCAAGTTCTGGCAGGCCTGGTGCCGCGGCGTCGGGCGCGAGGACTTGATCGAGAAGCAATTCGAGAAACCGGGCTCCGACGCGCACGTTCAGGTCGGCGAGGTGTTCAAGGGTCGCACACGCGCCGAGTGGACCCGGTTTGCCGGTGAACACGACTGCTGCCTGGAGCCCGTCCTGGACGTAGACGAGGCGCTTGCCTCGGATCTGGTGGGCGAGCGGGAGATGGTCGTCACGCTCGAGCAGCCCGGAGTGGCCGACGGTGTGCGTCAGCTCGGGATCCCGGTCAAGCTCGACCGGACCCCGGGCGAGCACAACCGGCTGCCGGGGCCTGGTCTGGGGGAGCACACCGAGCAGGTGCTTCGCGCAGCGGGCTATAACGAGGAGCAGGTGGCTGAGCTCATCGAGCAGGGGGCCGTGGCGGGTGCACCCACTGGCGCCAATCAAGCCTCGTTTCTGGGCTGACCCGGTCCTTCGGCGCTATCCTTCGCAGATTGACTGATCAGTCAATCTATCCACCTACCGGGACACCGGGGAGTTCAGAGAGCATATGAAGGCTGCCGCCGTTCAGCTGAATTCCGGTGCCGATGTGGATGCGAACATCGTGGCCGCAGACGAGCAGGTGCGGGCTGCCGCGGCCGATGGCGCGACCTTGGTGGTGCTGCCCGAGAAGTGGACTGTGATGGGCAGCCCAGAGGACCTGCGCGCGGGCGCGCAGCCGCTTGACGGCTCCGCGATCGCATGGGCCCGGGAGACCGCGGCGGAGTTGAAGCTCGATCTTGTGGCGGGCTCGATTGCCGAGCGCGTAGAAGGCCGTGAGAAGTTGGGCAACGCCTCAGTGCACGTTGGCCCAGACGGTGAGATCAAGGCTGTCTACCGCAAGCTGCACATGTTCGACGTCGAGATCGAGGGCAAGCGCTACTGCGAGTCAGATACAGACGAGCCGGGGGAGGAGGTCGTCTCGAGTGTGCTGGTGGATGACTCGCGGCTGGGCATGGCGATCTGCTACGACCTGCGCTTCCCTGAGCTGTTCCGCGTGCTCGCGCTGCGCGGGGCACGTGTGGTCTCGCTCCCCGCCGCCTTCACGCTCCCGACGACGCGGGAGAACTGGGAGCCGCTCGTGCGCGCAAGGGCGATCGAGGACCAGGTGTTCATGGTCGCGGCCAACCAGGTCGGCAAGCACCCCGGCGGCCACCATTCAGGTGGCTGCTCGATGATCGTCGATCCGTGGGGGAGGGTGCTCGCGCAAGCCGACGGTGAGACGCCCGGCTACATTGTCGCCGAGCTGGACTACGCCTGCCAGGACGATGTCCGCAAGCGAATACCGCTGCTGGAGCATCGCCGCCCCAAGCTGTATCACCGCTCCTCGGCACAGGCACATGTTTCCTCTTCCCCTTCCTCCCTCCCCGGTTCCGGGGAGGGAAGGACCCCTACCGGGGGTGAGGGATGAGCTCCACCAGGGCCAAGGCGGTCCCCGACCGGCGCCGCGCGATCCTCGACGCGGCCGTGCGCGTGTTCGCGCGCCAGGGCTTTCACGCCTGCCGCGTATCGGACATCGCAGATGAGGCGGGTGTGGCCTACGGCCTGCTCTACCACTACTTCCCCTCCAAGGAGGAAGTGCTCAACACGCTCTTCCTCGAGCGTTGGGGTGTGATGCTCGAGATGATCCGCGAGGTCGACCGCAAGCCCGTGCCGGTGCGCGAGAAGCTGGGTGCGATCGCCTCGTTCATCATCGACAGCTACCGTCACGACCCCGACCTGATGAAGGTCATCATCGTCGAGGTCACGCGCGCGGCAAACTCCTTCGGCCAGACGCATTTGGGCCAGATCCGCGAGGCCTACCGCCTGATCGGCGAGATCGTCACAAAGGCTCAGCAGGAGGGCATCTTCAAGGCCGAGATCGACGCCGAGTTCGCCGCGATGACGTTCTACGGCGCGATCGAGCAGGTCCTGACCGGCTGGATCTTCGGGCTGTTGCCGCAGGGAGATGAGGATCTCGAGCGCGCCAAGCAGATGGTCGTAGAGACGGTGTGCGGCGGTTTGGAGTGCTGACTACCAGCGCGCGCGGTGGTGCTCGACCACTCCCACGGCACGCGCGAGCTCTATGCCGCCCGGTAGCTCGCCGCTGAACGTGCCGAACGGGGCGCGGTAGTCGCTACGCACGAGCAGCAGGTTCTCGCGACGGCTGCGCTCGGCCTCGGGAGCAAAGCAAAGCCTCGAGCCGTCCTCTGAGGAGATCGAGAGCAGATCGGCCGAGAAGCGCACCGGCGGCGCCTCGTGGGGAGCGCCCGCGACCCAGATGGCGCGCTCGCTGCCGGATGGCGGGTCGTTGACTCCCTGCACCAGGTTGAACGCCAGCGGAGTGCCGTCGGGGCGGCTGCCGACCCCGGCGGCCCACCACCACTCCGTCACGCGCGCGTGAAAGCCGGCGGTGTCGTCGATCACGGCCAGTGCGTCGATGTCGATCGGTGGACGGGCACCGAGAGTCAGGTGGCCGTGAGCACGGACACCGGCTTGCTTGCGCGTCCATACGAATGAGTTGCCGTTGGGGCACTTCGCTTCGATGCCGTCGTCTTCCTCGAGTGCGAGGTCGAGCAGGACGGCGTCGTCACGAATTCGCAGGCGCCCTGGTGTCAGGTCGAGCGCGCCGCGGCGGGGGATCATGCGTGTGCGCTCTGTCAGCGCACCACTTGCCTGCGCCCCAGAGGGTGTGCCCTCCAAGGTGCTGTCGCGCTCGTACACCGCCCAGAACGTCTGGTGTGCCGGCCCGACCTGGACCGAGGCAGCGCAGATCATGACGTGCTCGCCGAACACCCCCACGTAGCGCCAGCGCTTGAGCGGGCGCGTTGCGCGAAACAGCGGCAGCGACTCGGGTGGGCCGGATGGACGCGCCACGAACGACCCTCGCGGGCGCTAGGGCTTTCTGGCCGTGACGATCAGGTTGTAGAACATCGCCGCCGGCAGGCGCGACTCCAGCAACTTGCGGTCCACGCCCTGCAGCGCGAGATAGCCGCGATAGGCGTAATTGCGCCAGCCCCAGGGCACGTCTTCGGGATGGGCAGTCGCCTCGAGCGTGCGGTTGGTCCAGCCGAACCAGTTGGCAAGCAGCTCCTCGCCGGTCACGCGAATATCCGCGAAGCCGGCCTGGCTCGCAAAGCCGGAGAGCTCGCCAGGGGAGAACGCGTGCACATCGACGAAGCCCTCCAGCGACGCCTCCGGCGCCCCTCCGTCCGCCGGCGGCGCCGGCCGTGCGCCGATCGCCCGCCGCCAAAGTGGCGCGACGGCACCGGCGGCGCGCTTGGGGACATTGGCCAGGCGGTCGCCGTAGCGTGAGGGCTCGCCCGCGAAGAGCACGGTGCCGCCTGGGGCGAGCACGCGTGCGAACTCACGGAAAGCTTGGGTGAGATCGGGGATGTGGTGCAGGATCGCGTGGCCGATCACCAGGTCGAAGCTCGCGTCCGCGAACGGCAGGCGCTCGGCGTCGGTGGGCACCGTCGTCACGCCAAGGTCGAGCCGCTTGGCGTTGGCGCTCAGCGCCGCCAGCATCCCGGGAGAGATGTCGGTGCAAGTCGCCTGCCCGACCAGCCCGGCGAGCATCAGGTTGAGCGTGAAATAGCCGGTGCCAGAGCCGATCTCCAGGGAGCGCTCAAAGCGGTTGGGTTCGCGTCCGAGCGCCTTGCGGACCTTGGAGATGACCTGCGCCTGGCCGACGTCGCCGAAGTCGATGCCCCACTTGGCGTCATAGTGATCGGCCGCCACGTCGTGGTAGCGGGTGTTGACGTCGCGGATCTCCTCCGCGTCTGTAAGGGGTGTCACGGCGGGGCACAATACGGCACCGGCACAGACGATGCGCACTGCCGACAGATACGCGTGGCACATATACTCGCGCCCCGTGTCCGGCCCTTCCGCCCCCCCTACGCCGCTCTTCCTGCAGGGCAACCAGCCCGAGGGTGTGCCTCCGCTGGCGCTCACCGGCGAGCGCACGCTGCCGGACGTGCCCGAGGAGAACTACTGGTTCAGGCGCCACCTGGCCGTGTACGAATGGATCGCGGAGCGTGTCGCGGGCCTGCGCACGATCGACATGGCCTGCGGCGAGGGCTACGGCTCGGACATACTGGCGGCCAGCGCGGCGTCGGTCGTCGGAGTCGACGCCAACC
The DNA here is from genome assembly GCA_036510155.1 of Solirubrobacteraceae bacterium. Lineage (GTDB taxonomy): Bacteria > Actinomycetota > Thermoleophilia > Solirubrobacterales > Solirubrobacteraceae > Palsa-744. The sequence continues at coordinate 16,759 of DATCEK010000017.1, forward strand.
CCGAGGCGCACGAGCACGCGCGCCTGCGTTACCAGCGCGCCAACCTGCGCTTCGCCCGCGACCTTGTCGAGACCTTCCCCGAGTCGGCGGACGCGGTCGTGTTCCTGCAGACTATCGAGCACCTCAAGGACCCTGCCGCGGTGCTCGCGCACTTCCGCTCGTTGGTGGGAGACACGGGCGTCGTGTTCGTGTCCACGCCCAACGTGCTCACACTCGCTCCAAAGGGCGCCGAGCGCTCAGACAATCCGTGGCACGTGCACGAGTATCGCGCGCGCGAGTTCCAGGAGCTGTGCAAGGGGACGTTCGCGAAGGTCGAGATGTTTGGCCTCTTCCACGCGCGCAAGCTGCGAGCACACGCGCTGGCGCTGAAGCTCGGCTGGGATACGGTCCACCCGCGCCTGCGTATGACAAAGCCTTTCTACGACTGGTTCACGCCGGCGATAGCCGCAAGCGACTTCACGCTGCGCTCGGCTGCCGAGGCCGATCTCGATGAGGCGCTCGACTTCATCGCCGTTTGTAGACCGTGAGAGGCGAGGTCCTCATGCCGGCCCGGGCCGTCAGGCAGTGAGGGATCCGCTTCAAGTTTGCCGATTGCTCATGACCGTCAGGCCATGAGACGACGTTCCTCCCCGGTAGGGGAGCTGGCGATCGTCCTGCACACGCACATGCCCTACGTGGAGGGCTTTGGCACCTGGCCCTTTGGCGAGGAGTGGCTGTGGGAGGCGATCTCCGGCAGCTACCTGCCGCTGCTGGACCTGCTCGACGAGGGCGCGCCGCTGAGCTTGTCGCTGACGCCGGTCCTGTGCGACCAGCTCGAGGCAGCCGGTGTGGGCGAGCGCTTCGAGGCCTTCGTGGAGGAGGTCCGCAGGCACACGCACGCCGAAGACATCGCCGGTTTGCGCAAGAGCGGCTTTGACGAGCTGGCGCGCGAGCTGGAGCGCTCGTGGGGCGAGTACGAAGGTGTTCTAGGGCGCTTCCGCGAACGCGGGGGAGATCTGCTCAGCGCGCTCGGGCGCCACGCGCAATGGACCTCCTCGGCCACGCACGCGGTCCTGCCGCTGCTGGCAACGGACGCAGGCGTGCGTGCACAGGTGCAGACCGGAGTGGACTCCCACCGCGCACGCTTCGGCGACTGGCATGGAGGCTTTTGGCTACCGGAGTGTGCCCATGCTGTGCACCTGGAGCCGTTGCTGGAGGAAGCGGGCGTGCGCTCGACGTGCGTGGAGTTGACCAACCGCTATGGCCTCGGCGCCCGCGAGCATTTGCGTCCGCTCCTCTGCGAGTCCGGCGTCGTGCTCGTCCCGATCGACCGCGTCACGATCGCACGCGTGTGGAGCGACGGAGGCTATCCGGCGCACGGCAGCTACCGCGACTACCACCATCACACTGTCCACCATCACCAACCATGGGCCAACGACGGCAGCACCTACGACCACGAGCTGGCGAGCGCCCTCGCGCGCGAGCACGCCAAGGAGTTCGTTACCGCGACGATCGAGCGGCTCGGGACCGCCAATCAGCCAGCTCAGGGCGGGGACGCGCTGCCCGGCGGCGGGTTGGTCGTCTGCGCGCTGGACACAGAGCTGCTCGGGCACTGGTGGTATGAGGGAGTGGCGTGGCTGCGAGCCGTCGTCGAGGAGTGCGAGAAAGAGGGATTGAAACTCGTGCGTCTCGACGAAGCCACGGCGATGGCACACCCAGCGCCGCTCGGCTCACCGGAGTGGGACGCGAGCACTTGGGGAGCGGACGGCGACCTCTCGACCTGGTCGGGACCGGTCGTGTCCGACATGGCCTTCGCGACCCGCGCCGCGGAGCTCGAGACGCTCGCCGCCGGACGTGAGGCCGGTGGTGCCGTGCTGCGGGAGCTACTTGCGCTGCAGGCCAGTGACTGGCCGTTCATGGTGTCTCGTGGGCTGGCGGTCCCATATGCGCAGGAGCGCTTTGCCGGTCACCGGGTCGAGCTCGAGAAGGCGCTCGCGGGTGGTCCGGATGCGGATCTCAGCGCTCTGCGCAACCTGGCGGCGCACGCCGATCCGCTCGCATTGCTGGCGCCGTGACCTGACTGCCCGGAACTCGGGTGGGTCCAGCGGTATATATCCAAATTAGATAGTATATACTGGTCGTTGTGGCGAAGCATCTGGTCGACATAGATGAGCAAGCGCTCGCGGACGCACGTGCTCAACTTGGCGTCAGCACGATCAAGGAGACGGTCAACCGTGCGCTTCGGTTGGTCGGCGAGGATCGCGATGCGATGCTCACAGCACGTCTAGGAGCACTCGCCGACGCCGAGCTCGCGCCGCGCGAGCAGGCATGGCGCTGACGCATCTTCTCGATACCAGTGTCCTTACGCGGTTGCGCGAGCCGACGGTCCGCAAGGCGATCGAGCCGGGTGTGCAGCTCGGGCAATTGGCCCGCGCCGGCATCAGCGACTTGGAGATCGGCTTCTCAGCGCGCAACGCGGCCGAGTGGGATCATCTCGCCGATGCGCTCGAAGCATTCGCGCCGCTCGATACGATCGCCGCACACGTGCGTCGCGCAAAGCAGGTACAGCGTTTGCTCGCAGCCAAGCACCAACGTGGGCGAAAGTTGCCGGATCTGCTGGTCGCAGCCGCTGCTGAGGCGGACGGTCTGACGGTTCTGCACTACGACAGCGACTTCGATCTGATCGCCGCTGCGACCGGTCAGGCTTGCGATTGGGTGGTGCCGGCCGGGTCGGTGGACTGACCCAGTGTGGTCTTGTCGAGGTCCATGAAGCTACACATCGGCATGACGTAGGGCACGCCTATTTCGGCTGTACGTTCAGTCCGGGCGTAACGAGATGTAACGCTTTGCCGGTGTCCGGCCACTTTGTAGGTGTGGAGAGGCGATTGCGATTCGAGTTGCTCTACGCGAAGCACGCCCCGGCGGTCAAGGCATACGTGCTGCGCCGGGCCGATGCCTCGACAGCCGACGACGTCGTCGCCGAGGTGTTCGTCGTGTGCTGGCGTCGCTTCGACGAGGTCCCGGTAGATCCGCTGCCCTGGCTGCTCGGGGTGGCCAGACGCGTGTTGAGCACACAACGACGCGGTGAGCGCCGGCGTGGAGCATTGCACGATCGTCTCGTTCAGACAGCCGGCGAATCGATTTTCGAGGTGCCCGACGATTTCGCTGCAAAGTCGGCAGACGGTTCGACCGGCGCGACCGTGCAGTCGGAGGATGGCGCGCTTGCGGGCGTGGCCGATGCCACGCTGACGGAGGCGCTCGCTCGTTTGAACGAGTCCGATCTCGAGCTTCTGCTCTTGATCGCCTGGGACGGCCTCTCTCCGGCCGAAGCCGCGAGTGTGCTCGCGATCAAGCCGGCGACCGCACGCGTGCGCCTATTGCGTGCGCGGCGGCGTCTGACCCAGGCGCTCTCGCGCGAGCGCGCAGAGCCCACCAGCTGCTCGTCCCTATCGATGGAGGCACCCTCATGAGAGTTGACACGATGACGCGCCTTGCCGCCGCCAACCCGGTAGCAACCGCACCGACGGTCGAGTCGCCCGAGCGGCTGCGTCGTCTGATCGAAGACGATGCTCGGGCGCTCGACTTGAATGAAAGGGAAGGAAGCTCGACCACGAGCAAGGGTCTGCGGAAAGCTTCGCGGCTACGGCGCCGTGCGCTCCTCGCCGTGCCGGTTTGCGTCGCGGCGAGCGTCGCCGGCGTGCTGCTCACCTCCGGCTCCTCCGGTCCCGGGGTCAACGTCGCGGCGGCTGCCTACGCAGCCACGTCTCCGCGCCGCGGCGTGGTGGAAGCCGTGTTTCTCGCGCGTGTCTTCGAGGGCAGCGAAGCCGGTGCCAGCTTGCGCCAACGCGAATGGATCGACTCGAGCAAGGGGCTGCGACGCAAGCAGTACTCGACGACCGGACCCTATGGCGACAGGGCAGAGAGGCACGTGCTCGAATCGGTCACCGCGCCGGGACGCTGGGAAAACTGGAGCGCTGGGCCTGAACGGAACGTGGTCACCCGCGTAAGAGTTCCAGACGACGTGAAGATGAATTTGGCATTCGACGGCATCTCGCTGACGGGTGTCGAAGGCATCGGCCTCTACCGCCAGCTCTATCGTCTCGGCGGGATGAAGCTCGTCGGCCGCGAGCGCCACAACGGACGGCTGCTGTGGAAGCTGGAAAGTCGCTCGATCGCAGGCGGGCGAAGGCTCACGGTCGCGACCCGCACGAAGCGGGACGTGCTCACAGTTGCGACACACGCGAGGCTGGTGGTGCTCGTCGACCCAAAGACTTTCCTGCCCGTCTTCGAGCGCCAGATCGACGTTGCGCAGGCTGGCCACCCGGTAGTTGTCGAAAACGACCTCCTCAGCTATCGCCATTACGCCGGAGGAGAATCGGAGGGCCGACTGTTCGACCTCGCGCTACAACACCCGAGCGCCAGCGTGCACACCAGTAACGACAGGTTCCCCAAATTCGTGCCCCAGCACAAGCAGGCGCGCTCCCCCAAGCGACGCTAGCTCTGCTCCCAGCGCAGCCGCTCAGGCGCCTCGCGCATGCGCAGTACCCGTGCCGGCACGCCCCCGACGACCGCGTTCTCCGGCACGTCCTTTGTCACGACGGCATTGGTCCCCACGATGCTGTTGTGCCCGATGCCAACTCCTCTCAATACGCACGACCCATACCCCATCCAAACATTGCTGCCGACGCGCACGTCGCGCTTGTAGATCCCCTGCAGACGGATCGGACGCTCCACTTCGACGACGCCGTGATCGAAGTCGATCAGCATCACCCGGTCGGCGATGATGCACTCGCGTCCGATGGACACGTGCTGGTAGGCGGAGATCGTGCACTCCTGGCCCATCACGGTCTTGGCTCCGATCGAGACTTCGCCCTCATGCACGCGGATCTTCGAATCGTGCCCGATCCAAGACCAGCGCCCCATACGCAGCACGGCGTGCTTGCCGATCTCGAGCTTCACCCCAGGGCAGATGAAGCAGGGCCCGTCGGTCTGCAGTCGCTTGCCGTAGCGCAGCTTCAGGTAGGCAAGCCGGGCCATCAGCAGCACGTAGTGGCGGTTGATCAGGTTGTGTGCGCGCAGCCAGCGAAGGGTGCTACGCATATGTCTTGCCCGCTTCACGAGCGCGCATCCTAGAGCCCTCATGGGCGCCCACGTCAGGACGGGGTTCCCGCCACGAGGAGAAAGTCGGGGGCCGCCAGCGCCGGAGAGCCGGCCTCGACTCCCCGAAGCCGGGTCGGCATGTGGGCTCTGAGGTCTTTCGGAGATACTTCCGCGTGTGCCCCCGACGCTCGCCCAGCGCCTACTCGACGGCGACCGCCGTGCGCTAGCGCGCGCGATCACGCTCGTCGAGGATGACCGCCCCGAGGGCTGGGAGCTGGTGCGCGAGGTCTACCCCCACACGGGCAAAGCGGCTGTATACGGCTTCACGGGCCCGCCGGGGGTAGGTAAGTCGACGCTGATCGGCGCGCTGACCAAGGCAAGGCGAGAGGCGGGTCGCTCAGTTGGCGTGCTCTCGATCGACCCTTCCTCGCCCTTCACTCAGGGCGCGTTGCTGGGCGACCGCATCCGCCTCACCGAGCACTTCCTAGACCAGGGTGTCTTCATCCGCTCGATGGCCAACAGGGGTGCGCTGGGCGGCCTTTCCGAGGCGGCGTTGCAGGCCGCCTTGTTGCTAGACGCGGCCGGTCGTGACGACGTGTTCGTGGAGACGGTCGGAGTCGGCCAGGCCGAGATCGACATCATCGACCACGCCGACACGATCGTGCTCGTCTTGATGCCCGGCTCCGGAGACTCGATCCAGGCCTTGAAGGCCGGCGTGATGGAGATTCCGGACATCATCGTGATCAACAAGGCCGACCACCCGCTGACTGACACGATGGTGCGAGAGATCCGCGGTGTTCTCTCGCTGGCCAACGTCAACGGTGACACGGAATCGGGTCCCACCCGCCCGCGCTGGCGTGTGCCGATCGTAAAGACGGAGGCCGCCCATGGCAAGGGCGTAGCAGAGCTGATCGAGCAACTAGACGCCCACCGTGAGCACATTCTCGGCGAGGGCACGCTTCAGGAGCGCCGCGGGCGCAACCTGCGCAACGAGGTCCTGGCAATCGCCACAGCACGTATGCGACGGCGTTTGGAGGAGGAGCTGCGCGAGGACGCTGACTTCAAGCGTCTACTGGATGAGGTGGTCGAGCGCCGGCTCGACCCTGCCAGTGCGGCGACAGCGCTGCTGGAGCGCCACCGGGGCTGATTACGCGAGGTTGTTACGCACGCTTGCGTGACGATCGCTACGCAGGTATGCGTTACGCAACTCTGCGTAACGACCGAGACCGAGCGCGCAGAGGCGTTTCAGCGCTCGCCGCGCAGCGAGCGGGCCGTCGGTGAACGTTGAACCTCGCGCTGGTCGGGAAGCGTCCCGATCACACGGTCGCCAACGGTGGAGGTGACCCCGAACCAGTAACGCTCATTCTTGAAGTGGTGCAAACGATGGTTTCGCCAGATCGCCTTGAAATAGCGCCCTTGCGGGCGATAGGGCGTGTGGATCAGGAAATGACTCCACTCATAGAGCGCGAGGATCGTAAAGCTGGTCAGTACCCCGGTAGTTGTATATGCGAGCCGGCCTCCGCCGAGCACGAGCGCGATCGGAAAGGACATTCCCCAGTTCACGAGAGCGATCAAGGGCAGGAAGACGAGCACGCCGTAAACCGGCAACAGCACGCCATCGAGAACTCCAGGCGCTTCGTGATGGGCGCGATGCTCACGCGCGGTGAGCATCTCCACACGATGTCCAAACAGGTCAAAAGGAGGCGAGTGCAGCATGTAGACATGGATCGCCCACTCCACGAAGGGTGTAGCCGCGACCAAGCCGACCACCATCACGAGATCGCGCCAGCTCCAGGAGCCCCGCAGGAGCCTCAGGGCTAGCACGATCAGCACGGCGCCGACCAGATAGGGAGGCGAGGGCTGGCGCCAGAACGCGCGCGCGCAGTCGCCCAGGGTCACCGCTCCCTTGCCTGCGCGCGTCGGTACTGCCTGTGCGGGCGCCGCGAGCGGATCCGGTCTTTGCTCTCCGACATGCTCGTTGGAGGCGATTGCTCGTGCCATCAAGAAGAAAGGTTACGCGCTCGTCTGTGCCACACAACTGGGGCGCGTTGTTGTCGGTCAGGTTGTGTGTACAGTGCGACGCGATGGCCTTTGACTATCTCAACCTGGCGGACCGCAGTTGGCCGGGCTTGATTCGCCTGATGGGCGGCCACGCGAAGCTCTATCGCGCCACGGGCGGACGCATCGGACACCGGGTCCCCGGTGTCCCGGAAATGCTGCTGCTGGACCATGTCGGCGCCAAGAGCGGCAAGCATCGCTACACGCCGCTCGTGTTCGCGCGCGACGGCGAGGACGTGATCCTGATCGCCTCAAAGGGCGGCTACCCCCAGAACCCGGCCTGGTTCTACAACCTCAGAGCCAACCCCGATACCACAATTCAGATCGGCTCCAAACACATGCCGGTGCGGGCGCGGGTGGCCACACCGGAGGAGTACGACCGCTTGTGGAAGCTAGCGGTCAAAGTCTACGGCGGCTATGAAGATTATCGGCGGCGGACCGATCGGCAGATACCGCTCGTCGTGCTAGAGCCACGCTGAGAAAAGCCTGCTTCGAAGCGGCGGGTTCTCGCGACCGGTCAGACGGGCGATCTCACGAGCCGGGGCGGATCTTGTCTCCCAAAAAAGCTGGGCGAACATCGAGTACGGGACTATGCCCCAAGCGCGCGGGCGATCACCATCTGCTGCACCTCGTCGGTGCCCTCGCCGATCGTGAGGATCTTCGCGTCGCGGTAGAAGCGGCAGACGGGATACTCCTCGATGAAGCCGTAGCCGCCGTGGATCTGCACGGCCTCCTCGCTGCAGCGCACGGCAAGGCGCCCGGTCTTCAGCTTGTCCTGGGCGGCGGTCAAGGTGAAGTTACGCCCGGCGTCCTTCTCCAGCGCGGCCTTGTAGACGAGCAGTCGCGCCGCCTCGATCTCGCTGGACATGTCGGCAAGCTTGGCCTGGATTGCCTGGAACTTGGAGATCGGCTTGCCGAACGCCCGGCGCTCCTTGGCATAGGAAAGAGCCTCGTCAAGCGCTCCTTGTGCGAGCCCAACGCCCATAGCGGCGACCCCGATGCGCCCGATGTCGAGGATGTGCAGGAACTGCTTGAACCCTTGACCGCGAGGCCCGAGCAGATTCTCCTCGGGCACGCGGCAATCATTGAAGGAGAGGGGTCGCGTGTCAGATGCGTTCCAGCCCATCTTGCGGTAGGGCTCGCCGGTTTCGTAGCCGGGCGTCCCGTTGGGGACGAGGATGTTGGAGATCTCCTTTTGGGCGATGCCCCCCGCGCGCGCGGGGATGCTGCGTGTCTCGTTCGCTGTCTCGCCGGGGCCGGGGCCGTCGCTGGGGCCGCCGCTGGCCTCGTCGCCCGTGACCGCCGTGATGCACACAACACCGGAAATGTCGGTACCGGCATTCGTTATGAACTGCTTGGCCCCATCGATCGCCCACTCGCCTGTACCCGGCTCGGCGCCGCCGTCGAGCCGTGCACGGGTGCGCGTGTTGCCCGCATCGCTGCCGGCCTCGGGCTCTGTCAGGCCGAACGCCCCCAGCTTCGCGCCGGAGCAAAGCTGTGGCAGCCACTCGCGCTTCTGGCGCTCGGAGCCAAACAGATAGATCGGCTGCGTGCCAAGCGAAGTGTGCGCGCAGAGCGTGATCGCCACGGAGGAATCGACCCGCGTCAGCTCTTCAACGGCAAGCACATAAGCCAGTGTGTCGCCCCCGCCGCCGCCGTACTCCTCGGGAAAGGGAATTCCCATCAGCCCAAGCTTGCCGAGCTGGGCGACGATCTCATACGGAAACGACTTCGTCCGGTCCAACTCCTCGGCGACAGGCGCAACCTCACCGACGGCGAATTCGCGCACGGTACGGCGGATCAGCTCATGGTCGGGGGAGAGCTCGAAGTCCATCGCCGGGCATTCTCACAGAACCCAACGCGTCGCCCACCTCACAGAAGGTCACCCGTCGCCTTCTAGGATGGCGCCCGGGTGCCCCGCACGCGTCAGATCCTCGATTTCCTAGCGCGCGGGCAGAGCCACCGCTACGGATCGCATCGCTCCCAGCGGGCCGATCTGTACCTCCCAAAGGGCTCGGGCCCTCATCCAACGATGGTGCTGGTCCACGGTGGCTCGTGGCAGGCGCGCTACGGCAAGATCGTGATGCGAGGCCTGGCAGGTGACCTGGTCAGACGTGGCTGGGCGGTATGGAACATCGAGTACCGGCGCCTGGGCAACGGCGGTGGCTGGCCCGAGACCTTTGAAGACGTCGCCGCCGCCATCGACCACCTCGGAAACATCGGTGCCCCCGTTGACTTGGCACGTGTGAGCATCCTCGGCCATTCGGCAGGGGGTCACTTGGCGTTGTGGGCCGCAGGCCGGGCAAAGCTAGCGGCGGGTGCGCCAGGTGCGCTCGGTGCGTCGCATACGCTGGATGCGTCGGATGCGCCGCTGCGCCTGCGGCGCGTGATCGCGCAAGCGGGAGTGTGCGACCTGGGGGACGCCTATCGCAAGTGGCACGGGGGTCTTGTCGACAGTTTGATGGGAGGTTCGCCCGAGCGTTTGCCAGAGCGATACGCAATCGCCGACCCGCTCGCCGCGGTGCCATTGGAGATCCCCGTGCTACTCGTCCACGGCGTCGAGGACGCAACGGTCTCAGTCGGGCTCAGCCGCTCTTATGCGCGTGCTGCGGCTGCGGCCGGAGGAGAGGTGGAGCTAGTGGAAATCGAGGGACCAGACGGAGCGCACCGCGCGCATATCGACCCGCGAGGGGTTGCTTGGGCGGCGGTCGTGAGCCGGCTGGAACGCGTGGAAGACTTGCTGCCGTGATGACGATCCGCGCGGCCTTCACCCTCGCGCCGACGTTCACGACCGCGCCGAGTAAGTCGCCGGGCCAGTAAAGCGAGCTAGGCGCTGTAGGAGCGCGCCAGGTCCACGAGCAGGCGCACCCCGTAGCCGGCAGCACCTTTGGGCGCGTAGGAGCGACCGAGATCCCAGGCCGAGCCGGCGATGTCCAAATGCGCCCAGGGCGTCTCCCCGACGAAGTTCGACAAGAAGGCAGCTCCGGTGATCGTGCCCGCCTTGCGCCCTTCGGGCGCGTTGTCGAGGTCCCCGTACTGGCCTTTGACCAGCTCGTCGTACTCCTCGTGCAAAGGCAGTCGCCAAGCGATCTCGCCGGTACGCTCCCCGGCCTCGCCGACACGTGCAGCCCAGGCGTCGTCGTTGGCGATCAGTCCGGCATAGGTAGAGCCAAGCGCGACGATCACCGCGCCGGTCAACGTCGCCAGGTCCACGACCTGCTCGGCCCCTGAGGAGATTGCGTGGCAAAGACAGTCGGCCAACACGAGTCGCCCCTCGGCGTCGGTGTTGTTGATCTCGATCGTCTTGCCGTTGGACGCGGTGACGATGTCGCCAGGCTTGACCGAGCGCCCACTCGGCAGATTCTCGGTGGCCCCCACCACTGCGACGATCCGCACCGGAAGGCCGATCCGAGCGATGGCGGCCAACGCCGAGATCACCGCAGACCCACCAGACATGTCGAACTTCATCTCGGCCATCTTCGCCCCGGGCTTCAACGAAATGCCGCCGCTGTCGAATGTGACGGCCTTGCCCACGAAGCCGAGCAGGGGACCTGAGGCCCCAGGCGGGTCGTAGCGCATCGTGATCAGCGCCGGCTCCTGCTCGGAGCCTTGCGCCACGGCAGCAAACGCCCCCATCTTGCGAGCCAGAATGCCCTCGCGCCCCTCCGTGTCGACCGAGAGGTGCTGGATCTCCGCGCCGAGTTTGCGTGCGTGCTCGGCGAGTGCGGTGGGAGTCAGATCGTTGGCCGGGCGATTCTGCAGGTCACGAGCTTCGCTGACGGCATCGGAGACGATCTTTGCGTTGGCGACTGTGGCCGTCAGATCCCCGTCGCCCGCGACAATCAGGCTGTCAAGGTGCTTTGGCTTGGCGTCTGAGCCCCCCGCGCCTGTGTCCGCTTGGACGCCTTTTGGATTGGACTTGTGGCGGTCGAAGCTGTAATCGGACAGCGTCGTCCCCTCTACAAGCGCCGCGACGATGTCCTGCCGGGCGTCGGGCGCCTGCCAGCAGAGGACCTTCGTCGATAGCTCCTTGGCGCGCTCACGGGCGACGGCTGCCGCTACACGAGCTCGCTCGGCTGTGAAATTCTCTCGCCTCCCAAGCCCCACGGTCAGCCAGCGCTTGCCGTTTGCATGGGTCAGCGCGAGCGACTTGAACGAGGCGCGTGCCTCGCCGCCGGCAAGCAGGTCCGCGACCTGCTCGGGCGTACCGTCGGGCGCATCCTCGTCCTCGCAGAGGCCGACCGCTACTGTGTCAGCGGTCGTCTGTCCCGCCTTGTCTGTCGTCCACGACACGTTCACGATCCGAGCACGATACCGGGCCGCAGGTGCTCGAGCCCGCAAGAGGGATGTGCCTATAGTCACGTACACGGCAGCGGCGGCCCGGTAGGATTGGCGTGACTCGGCCGCAACCTGGCCGGGTGCGTGGGACAAATCTAAAAATTAGGAGAATCGCCTCGATGTCAAAGACCGTGATCCTCGGTGCCGCGCGTACGCCCATCGGCAAGATGGGAGGAGGCCTGTCAACGCTTCAAGCCACAGAGCTCGGCGCGATCGCGATCGAGGCGGCACTCGAGCGCTCGGGTGTCGAGCCCGAGCAGGTCGAGCACGTCGTGATGGGTCAGGTCTTGCAGGCCGGTCAAGGCCAGATCCCCTCGCGCCAAGCCCAGATCAAGGCGGGCATCCCCAAGGAGGTCTCCTCGGAGACGATCAACAAGGTCTGCGCCTCGGGCGTGCGCGCCACAGTGATCCTCGATCAAGCGATCCGCGCGGGAGATGTGCAGGTTGGCGTGGCAGGCGGCATGGAGTCGATGTCCCAGGCTCCCTATCTCTTGCCTGGCGCGCGCTTCGGCTTTCGCATGGGTGACGTGGAGGCACTCGACGCGATGGTCCACGACGGCCTCACCAACCCTTTCTCCGGCAAGCAGATGTTCGTCGAGGCGACCGAAGTCGGCGACGAGCTCGAGTTGACGCGCGCCGATCTGGACCGTTGGGCGCTGCGCTCGCACCAGCTGGCATTGAAGGCCACCGACGAGGGTCGCCTGCCCGAGGAGATCGTGTCGGTCACGATCAAAGGCCGCAAGGGCGACACGACCGTGGAGGTCGACGAGGCGCCCCGTCGCGACACATCCTTGGAGCTGTTGGCGAAGCTGCCGGGCCTGGTCGGCAAGGAGGGCACCCACACGGCCGGCAACTCGCCAGGCGTCAACGACGCCGGCGGCGCGCTCGTGGTCGCCTCTGAGGAATGGGCATCCGCCAACGGCAAGGAGGTCCTGGCCGAGATCGTGTGCCACGCCCAGTCAGCCGACGAGTTCGCCTACCTGGCTCGTACACCTGCATCCGCCGCCAAGAAGGCCTTGGAGAAGGCCGGCTTGAAGGCAGAGGACATCGACCTGTGGGAGATCAACGAGGCCTTCGCCTCGGTCACGCTCAACTCGATCCGCGTGCTCGGCATCGACGAGGACAAGGTCAACGTCAACGGCGGCGCCGTCGCCCTCGGTCACCCGATCGGCGCTTCCGGCGCCCGCATCATCGGCACGCTCGTCCACGAGCTGCGCCGTCGCGGCGGCGGCTACGGCTGTGCCGCGATCTGCTCCGGCGGCGGGCAGGGCGACGCAATTATCGTCCGGGTCTGAGTCGATGTCTGCTGAGGCGCCGGCCAAGGGCAAGATCCGCGTGGTCGTGGCCAAGCCAGGACTCGACGGCCACGATCGCGGCGCCAAGATCATCGCGCGCGCGCTGCGCGACGCCGGCATGGAGGTCATCTACACAGGCCTTCATCAGACGCCCGAGCAGATCGTGGAGACCGTGATCCAGGAGGACGCCGACGCGGTCGGCCTCTCGATCCTTTCCGGCGCCCACATGACGCTTGTGCCGCGAGTGGTCGAGCTCTTGCGCGAGCAGGGCGTGGACGACGTGGTCGTAACCGTCGGTGGCACGATCCCCGCCGAAGACATTCCTGAGCTGAAGAGCCTTGGCGTTGCCGAGGTTTTCACCCCGGGCGCCCCCACCCAGGCGATCGTCGACTTCATCCGCGGGGCCACCAGTACCCGCCAGGCCGGCTGAGCCGGCTGAGCCGGAGGGTATGCATACTTTTTTTGTTAACTACAACAGTGGTTACGATCGTAAATACTATTGTGAATTCGGCAAATGCATATATACCTGCCGGGGCCGGACATCGGCCCGAAGCTCCATTCGCTGCCTGATTGACTCGTCAGTCAACTCAGGTAGGATTGCCCCATCGACACCCTCTAAGGAGTAGCTGAATGAAGATTTGCGTCCTGGTGAAGGAGGTCCCGGACGCCGCCGTCGAGAAGCGCATCAACGCTTCGACGGGGCGCATGGACCGTAGCGGGGAGAAGAACCTCAACCCGTATGACACGCACGCCATCGAGGCTGCGATGCAGGTTCGCGAGGGCGGCGTCGCCCCCGTGGAGGAGATCGTGGCCGTGACCATGGGCCCGGAGAGCGCGGTACGCGCCCTGCACAAGGCCGTCTCGCTGGGAGCCGACCGCTCCGTGCACCTCTCCGACGAGGCCGTCGCCGGCTCGGACGTGGCCGCCACCGGCTACGCCCTGGCCCAGACTCTTGACCGCGAGAAACCAGATCTGGTGTTGCTCGGCCAGCAGTCCGACGACGGCGAGTGCTACACGATCGGCGCGGTTGTGGCCGAGCACCTCGGCATGCCCTCGCTCACCCAGGTGATCAAGATGGACGTCGCCGCCGACTCCCTGCGCTGCGAGCGCCAGGCCGAGTACGGCTATGACACGGTGCAGATCACTCTGCCCGCCGTCATCTCCGTGGGAGACGCGATCAACGAGCCGCGCTACCCCTCCCTGAAGGCGATCATGGGCGCCAAGAAGAAGCCGCTCGACACGGTGAGCGCCGGCGATGTCGGCATCGACGCCTCCAAGGTGGGCGGCGATAACTCCGCCGCGCAGTGGGTCGCCGCGAAGGCTCCCCCGGCCAAGGCCGCGGGCGAGATCATCGAGGACGAGGACACCAACGAGACGGTCGAAAAGATCGTCGCCTGGCTCGACGAGAGGAAGCTGATCTAGATGGCGAACATCCTTGTCTACGCGCTCCACTACGAAGGCGCGATCAACAAGAACTCGCTCGGCGCGGTCTCGGAGGGCTCGAAGCTCGCCGCCGAGCTCGGCGGCGAGGCCCATGTGATCCTCGTGGGCGAAGGAGTACCTCAGGATCTGGCGGGCTCACTCGGCAACTACGGCGCCAAGAAGGTGCTGATCGCCGAGGGTCCCGAAGGTCTCGCCCAGCCTGTCGTCGACGCGATGGGCGCCGCGATTTCCGGCGGCGACTACAAATACGCCCTGTTCGGCGGCGGTTTGCTTGGCTTCGAGATTGGCGCCGGACTCGCCGCACGCCTCGGCGCCGGTGTGGCGATGGAGGTCACCGCCGTGCGTGCCGAGGGTGGCGAGCTGATCGCGGAGCGCCCGATCCTCGGCGACTCGGCCATCTCTGAGATCAAATACCGCTCGCCCGTTGGCATCGTGATCGGGCGTCTGAACGCGTTCGAGATCAAAGAGTCAGGCGCGGGTGCCGCTCCAGTCGAGCAGGTCAGCTTCGAGCTCTCAGAGCACGCCAAGCAGGCCACGATGGTCACGCGCGGCGAACAGCGCGGCGCCGACGTCGACATCGAGGGCGCTTCGATCCTCGTAGCCGGCGGTCGCGGTCTCGGCAAGGCCGAGGGCTTCCAGCTCGCCGAGGATCTGGCGGCAGCGTTCGGCAACAACGCCGCGGTGGCTGCCACCCGTGCGGTCGTGGACGCCGGTTGGTATCCCTACGCCGCCCAGATCGGGCAGACCGGCAAGACGGTCGCTCCCAAGCTGTACTTGGCGGCGGGTATCTCTGGCGCGATCCAGCACAAGGTGGGAATGCAGTCCTCGGAGAACATCGTCGCGATCAACAAGGACTCCAACGCGCCGATCTTCGAATTCTCCGACCTCGGCATCGTGGGCGATCTCAACAAGATCCTGCCCAAGCTCACCGAGGCCGTGAAGGCCAAGAAGGCAAGTTAGGAATTGAGTCCCACCCACCCCGGGCGGATGCGTGAGAGAAAAGGAGCGTCACACGATGTCATCTGATAATGGCTCTCACAACGGAAAGGTCGTCCCCGCGGCCTTTCCGCCGCCCGTAGATCCGCAAAAGGAGTTCGTCAAGCATGGCCTCGACGGCGAGGACGAGCTGATCGAGGTCGGCGTGGCGATCGTGGGCGGCGGCACCGCCGGATTGGCGTGTGCCAACCGGCTGTTGCAGCTGCTCGGCGACGACCCAGAGACGATGGAGCGCCTTGGCGAAGTGCCGGTCGCCGTCGTCGAGAAGGCAAAGACCTGTGGCGGGCACAACCTCTCCGGGGCGGTCGTACGCCCCGGCGCTCTCGAAGAGCTGTTCGGAGACCTGACTCGCGAGCAGTGGCGTCAGGAGGGCTTCGCTTTCGGTGAAGTCACCAAGGAGGCCGTCTACCTGACGCCGACGTCGAAAATGTCTGTCCGTATCCCCACGCCGCCGCCGTTCAAGAACCACGGCAACGAGGTCATGTCCGTGTCGGCCTTGGCCCGCTACCAGCAGCAGCAGGCCGAGGAGGCCGGCGCCTACATCCTCACCGAGACCGCAGCCACACAACTCGTGGTCGAGGAAGGCAAGGTCGTCGGCGTGCGCTCCGGCGACAAGGGCCGCGGCAAGGACGGCGAGGAGCTCGGCAACTTCGAGCCCGGCACCGACATCAAGGCCCACGCCACAGTGCTCGCCGAGGGCTGCTGGGGTCACTTGACCGGCGCCGCGATCCGCGAGTTCGACCTGGCCAAGGGCCGCGAGCCCCAAGTATGGGAGCTCGGCGTCAAGGAGGTCTGGAAGGTCCCCAAGCCGCTGGACCGCCTGATCCACACGATGGGTCCGTGGCCGCTGAAAATCTCCTCCAAGTACGGTCAGATCGGCGGCACCTGGATCTATCCGATGAAGAACGAGAAGACCGGCGAGGACATGGTCTCGATCGGCTTCGTCGTCGAGCTCGACTACGCGGATGCCACCACCTCCGCCCACGACCTGCTGCAGACGTTCAAGACCCATTCGCTCGTGCGCTCGATCCTCGAGGGCGGCGAGCGCGTCGCCTGGGGCGCCAAGGCCCTGCCCGGCGGCGGCTACTGGTCGATGCCCAAGCTCTCGATGCCGGGCGCGGTGCTCGTCGGCGACTCCGGCGGCATGGTCGACACGATGGCGCTCAAGGGCGTGCACCACTGCATCAAGTCGGGAATGCTCGCGGCAGAGGCGATCTACGCCGCGATCAAGCGCGGCTCGAGCGACTTCTCCGACTATGAGAAAGCGATCGAGACTTCCTCCGTCGGCAAAGAGCTGTGGGAGGTGCGCAACGCGCGCCAGCCCCTGCAGAAGGGACTGCTCGTCGGCGGCCCCCTCTCCGGAATCCAGCAGATCACCAAGGGCAAGCTTCCCGGTCGCGCCGACTGGCATCGCAACGATTCGATTCCCGTATTCGTAGGCAACACAAAGGACGTCTACGTCAAGCCAGACGGCAAGTACACCTTCGACAAGCTCTCCTCGGTGTTCATCACCGGCAACGCCACGCGCGACGACGCCCCAAACCACATCCGCGTGCAGAAGCACGTTCCGCGCGAGGTCGCCGAAACGTGGCGCTGGATGTGCCCCGCCGGCGTGTACGAGATCCCCGAGGACGCGCCTGAGGAGGGTCCAGTGGACGTGATCGTCAACTACACAAACTGCGTGCAGTGCGGCGCGATCACAGCCAAGGGCGGACGCCTCACGGTTCCTGAGGGTGGAGATGGCCCTCTGTATCAAATAACCTGAGAGCCGATCCGAAACACCTGCTATCCGGCGGTGTTAGGGCTTCTGAATGGCAAGGACGTTCCATCTCATGCGTGCCGCCAGGGCGGCATTGATCGGCGGCTGCGTGCTGGCTTCGCTTTTCTGCGCGCAGGTTGCTTTCGCG